>CAJOJI010000103.1 GCA_905234715.1 uncultured Saccharofermentans sp. | reverse complement strand
ACTGAAGCACTGGAAAAGGCCCGTCAGTTCGTTGCGGAACAACTTCACTTGCAAGCATAAGGAGGTATGACTCATGCCTAAAGGAATAGTCAGACGAGTCTGTGGCGTAGATATCGAGGTTTACGGCGAGAACGTCGATAAACTCAAATTCGCCCAGACTATTTATCAGGACTACATCAAGAGCCATTACAGTGCTCTGACAAAAGACTCGCTCAAAAAGCCGCCCTTTGTAACTAAGCCGGGTAACGATTCGACTAAGCAGACCTTCCTGGTATTCGTTCCGAGCGAAAAAGAAGGCGATTACTTAAAGGCTCTACATAAGTACGGTGCCGCTTCTTTAATGTGGCCCGGCTTTGACACAAACGATGCTACCATGTTCCTTGTTGACGAGGCTGATGTGGCAGAGCGTGCCGCGAAGAGTGTCGGACTTGCTTTGACCACGGACGATTATGTCACAGTAATATTTGTGGATGCAGGCTTGCCTGAGCCTTCTGAAGATCCGCAGCTCATGGATGGGCGAGGTGTGGGAGAGATGCTGGTCTTCGCAGTGGGTTTTGCAGGGTTCTTGAAAGACAATGACCTTGAGCTGATCGATGAGTTGCAGCTGGAATCCGAACTCATCCCTATTCCCCCGGAAGAATTCAAGAAGTACAAAGAACATTGTCAGGAAGCTCTCGCTTTTGCAGGCTTGTGGAGCAACGATGTTCTGAGAGGAGGCCAGAGTAATGCAGAATAACAAACGCAGAAAGGCGTATATCAAGTTTGCTCTGTTCCTGGCACCTTTTATTTTTATGTTGGGGTTCGGCTTAGGGCAGGATCTGGAGTACAATGGGATTTTCGGTACCATCTTCTCTCCTTCCTTTGAGATCTACCTGAACGATCTGTGGCCGTCTTTCAAATGGGCTTTTATCGTACTGCTCGTTTATGCAGCCGTGATGTTCGTGGTAGTATCCCTCGTGTCCAATGCAAGGCCGGGAGAAGAACACGGTACCGCCGATTGGGGCGATGTCGCAAAACTCGATCAGCATTACAGAAACCAGAAAGACATTATCACTACGAACCGTTACGGCGATGAGATAAAGATAGAAGGAGCAAACTACAACAAGATACTGTCCAAGAACTTTGCTCTGTCTTATGACAACAAGGCGATCAACAGAAATTCCAATGTTATCGTTCTCGGTGCTCCCGGTACAGGTAAGACGACAGGTTATGCGTGGCCCCAGCTTCTTAATGCCGGTTGTACGATAATTGACGTCGATCCTAAAGGTGAGCATCTTGATACGGTCGGAAACAGGCTGAAAGAATTAGGCTATGACATTACCGTACTCAATCTTACCAAGTTTGACGAATCGGACGGTTATAACCCATTCCAGTATATCCGTGAAGAAGAGTATCAGAGAGACATTGAAAACCTTGTTGATGCTATCTTTTCTGCTACTGACAACGGTTCGCAGGCCAAGCAGGATGCGTTCTGGGAAAATTCGGCTAAGGCAGTTCTCCTTGCGATAATGTACTATGTCTATTTCGAATATCCGAAGGCATCACAGAACTTTGCAGCGGTAATGGAGATCAAGCGTAAGGCTTGTGTCGTTACCGGTTCGCCTATGCAGGCTTCGGCTCCGACAGAAGCAGATCCGATATTCGATGCTCTGAAGGAAAAGAACCCTGACCATATTGCCGTAAGGTATTGGAAGGAATATGCGTCAGGTTCGTCCAATGTTAAGAAGGACGTCGCCTCAACTCTGAACTCCAAGTTGTCTTCCTTTAATAACGACGGTCTTATCCGTCTTACAAGATTTGACGACATGGACATCGGTACTTTGGGCGACAGAAAGAGAGCGGTGTTCCTTGTAGTATCTGATACGGATACATCATTGAACTTTATTGTCTCAATCTTCTATTCACAGCTGTTCAATACACTGTTCACGGTCGCAGACAAGATTTACAGAGGTCCTCTCCCTGTCCACGTCGAGATCCTCATGGACGAGTTCTTCAACATCAAACTGCCGGATAACTTCCTGCACGTTTTGACATCAATGCGTTCAAGAAACGTCTCGGCTTCTATCATCATTCAGTCGTTGGCACAGCTCAAGTCACTATATAAACAGGAAGAATGGAACATCGCCATTGAAGGCTGCGATACCCTGATGTCCTTGGGTGTCAGCGGTATGGACTCTGCCAAATATATCTCTGAGCTCTTGGGTTCTTATACTCTTGATACGAAGAACAATTCACAGAGCAAAGGCAGACAGGGTTCTACTTCCGAGTCTGAACAGAGGATAAAGAGAGAGCTTCTGGATCCGTCTGAGATATTGCACTTGAAAAATGACAGAGTCATTATCGTCATCCGCGGTGAGAATCCCATCAATGACGAGAAGACCAACATATTTACGGACAGTTCTTGGGAACCGCTTCTTAAATATACGGCGTTCGACAAGAAGACCGGAAAGAAATATGTTAATGCCAAACGTCAGGTAGTTACTGAGTTTGATGAAGATGAGTGTCAGCTGCTCGACGATGTTGAGATAGGAAAGCTCGAATCGACTTACTACTTTGTATCTCAGTCCGAGCTTGACCTGGTGAACTTTTCACCGAAGAAAAAGCGTAAAAAGGCGGCATAAGTCCTTTTTATATATGAGCCCCACGGTCGCCGCGGGGCTTTATTTTTGCGGCGATAAATCAGTCATTCAGGACTTAAAAGGAGGTCTAATTATGAATGAATTAGCTTTAGTAACATTAGGTGTAAAATTGCTCGGTACAGGTTATCGTATGCAGTTGGCTGCGGACTTCAACACCATGGCAACGAACTTCGCCAGTGTTGTTGCGACAGTTCTTTCTTCTATCGGAGTCATCCTCTGTCTGTGGGGCGGTTTCAACTTCGCAATGTCCTTGGAGGCGCGTGATAACAACCAGAGGATCCAGGGTGCTATCACATTCTTCTCAGGTATCCTCTTGCTCGTTCTCCCCCAGATCGTCAACTATATCTCCGGTACCGACACCGGAATCTCATCCGATGTAAATTTCGGCGGTTGATATGCCGCTGCCAAGGCCCCGTCTGTGTTTTGCAGGCGGGGCTTAATCTCGTCAGAAAGGAGAATGATAAATGCACAACTTGTTGGGAATAAAAATCTTGGGCGCATCGACCTTCGGACTTCTCGATTTTATCAGGGGCTTGATGGACATAATCTGGATGATACTTCAGCTCATCTGGTCTATCGTTGCTGCTCTGATCGGATTGGGACAGTTGACACCCGGTGACATCATCGAGTCGGCACATACGATCTCAGCGGGTATAACAGGCTGGATATCAGGGATCCTGCTTATGAGTCCTTTTTCCAGTGAGATATTAAATGCGCCCGGTGTTGAGAACGCATCAAGTGAAGATGGTGCTTACTGGGGCATTATTACCGCTTTTACAAGAACAGGTGCAGGATCTATTCCCGTATTATGTATCGAGGCCGGTCTTGCGTTGACAATGATCGTCTTCTTTTACGGTTTTGCTGAAAGTACGGTCCAACTCGAAAAGACTAATATCCAGCTCATATTCTCAAGAATACTGAGGTGGGTTATCGCAGTTGGTCTTGTGTCCACGTCATACTTGCTCTTTTCGTATCTGTTCAGGGCTTTCAGAAGCCTGTATTCACTTGCCGGTAGTGTTGATCCGTATTCCAGCACAGCTGTCTTTTATGATGGCTCTCTCGGTATCATCGGGTGGTTTAAGGACCAGCTAATAAAGATAAGACCATCAACATCCTGGTACAAGGATACTACCGAGCCTATTTGGCACATCGAAGATTTTGTTTCTATGGACCCTTCACAAAGTGTAGATGTCAGTTCTGTTGCAGCAGGAGCATCCCCGTTCCGCTTGCAAAATGGTCCTATCGGTTTTCTGATCCTCTTATTTGGTCTTATCAAGGTCTTTAAGAAGGCCATCAAGTTTGTTGTCGAACAGTTTACCGCCTTTGCAAGGCTTCTCGTGTACTTCGTATGTGCACCCTTGGGCCTTGCCATGTATGCGGCTCCCGAAACACAGCAAAAGGCAAATTCTTTCATGAGACAGTTCGCCGGTGCAACACTGACCAATCTTTTTAAGGTATTTGCCATTGCTCTTGCCACAGTCCTTGTAACGACAATTACGATCAATGTTGGTTGGTTGACAGGAGATGGCTCCGCCGGAACTTACTGCATACTTGATGTGATGGGTATTGCAAATGACCTGTTAAAAGGCGCTGTCTACGCTGGTTCGACAAGCACTTTTGATGCTGCTTCTCTGCAAGATCTCGCTTTTCTTGTTACTTCGGGAGGTCTTTTGACATATCACCTTTATTTTGACCTTATAGGAAAAGCCTCAGAGGTAGCAGAGCGTTTCGCTCAGGAAGTTATGAATTAAGGAGGAAATGTCATGCACACACAATTTAACAAGGATATTTCCGACTATAAGGAAAATTTCTGGAAGGGACTTACTCTTCGCCAGACCATATTCGGTGCTCTGGCCATATTGTCGTTTGTCCTGTTCCGAATCGTATTAACCATCTGGTTTGAAGGCTTTCTCTTAAACGTCTTCGGTTTCGGACTTGCATTTATCTTTGCGTTTCTCGGGTTCTTTAAGAAAGACCGTCTCACGGCAGAGGAATTTGCTTTGATATTCATGCGTTACCGTAAAACTCCGAAGGTGCTTAACTGTGCCAACAAACCCATCGACATTATTGCTCCGCAGAAAGACATTCCTGCCGGTGAAAAAGAAGTCGAAAAATCCCAAAATCACGGAAAGGAGAAGAAATAATGGGTTTATTTAGCCGATTTTTCAACCTGAAAAAGTCCCTTTATAAAGTGCCGGGCTCTGTTCAGGATACTATTGATATTGAAACGATCAACCTTGACACAGGTATCTTTTACCATGGCAAGAATGTTTACAGCAAGCAGTTTGAATTCACTGATGTGAATTACGAGGTTGTATCCGAACAGGATAAGGAAGACATCGTTGCTAAATGGTGCCAGCTCATTAACTCCTTTGCGGCAGGAGGAGAGTTCAAGATAACGATGAACAACCGCAAGGTCGATGAAAACACTTTGCAGAGGTCAGCGTTCCTTGAGCTGAAAGGCGATCAGAATGACATCTACCGTACGGAACTTAATGAAAACCTTCGTGAGAAACTTGCTGCGTGCAATAATATCGACACTCAGCTCGTGTTCACTCTGAGAGTCACAGCGAGAGATTTTACTGATGCCAAGGCTCAGTTTGAGCAGATGGAGAAGTCAACCAGAGTCAAGCTCAATGAGATTGGTTCTGACTTTATTCCTCTCTCTGCCGTTGAGCGTCTCCGTGTCCTGTTCAATATTTACAGGAATGGTGAAGAAGACTTTTTCGACTTCGATCCGCACAAGGGATTTTACCTCCATAATTTTAAGGACTATATCTGTCCTGACACCATTGAGGTCTTCCCTGACCATCTTAAGCTCGGCAATAAGTATGTACGTACGCTTTTCCTGAAGGATTATGCCAGCACTGTCAACGATAACGTCTTGCACAACACATTGAATCTGCCTAAGACTGCTTGCATGTCATTGGATATCAAGGTAATGGATCCTGCACAGGCTAAAGACCTGTTGGAGCGTCACCTGTT
>CAJOJI010000102.1 GCA_905234715.1 uncultured Saccharofermentans sp. | reverse complement strand
TGCCAATGTTATTGAATGTCTTAAAGATTAAATCTGGATCATGCCGAGAATGTCATCTGTTGTTGCCGGAGCCGGTTCAAGAGGTGCCGGTGCCGTCGGAGCCTGGGATGCCGCAGTCGGCTGAGGAGCAGGCTGAGCAACGGGCTGTGCAGCGGGCTGAGGCTGAGATGAAGCAACCATAGGAGCGCTACCCATTCCGAGAAGGTCATCAACGCTCAAGGACTCTTCTCTCTGCGGTGCAGGAATAAGTGTCAATAAGGAACATCTTGTTGCAGCCGTTCCCTTGCCCGTGAAGTAGACAGAAGGCTTGATGCTTACATAAGAACGCTGAGTGTCGGTAGGCTTGAGAAGTTCGTCTGCGTTATTGACATTGATCGTCTTGCCTTCGACTGTGCTGGCAAACTGAATGTTCTGGAAAGCAAGGTCTCCGACCGCGTTGGTTGTTACTGAGCAGCTCATATTAACCCAAACACCTTCTACGGGTTTTCCTTCCTTGTCAACTCTCGGCTTAACGCTTACGGGGAGTTTATTTCCGAAGATCTCGATGAGGTTGTCGGGGTTAGAGAGTCTGTTCTGGGTGATTTCCCAAGACTTAACTGTTGTGTAAATAAGAAGTGCTACATTGACATAGCTCTCCTGAGACACTGCCATCTTAAGATCCTGGGGATAGAAAGCTCTTCCGTCGGAACCGGTCATCTTGGGCGGATGTGAAATGGTGCAGTCGTAAACAGGGCCCTTGATCTCGAAGCCTGCCATCTTATCGAAAGGAAGGATCTTTCCGTTTCTTCCCTTGAGTGTGTTCAGGATATTTGTCTTCTGCTGGTCTGAGAGCTGCGTCTGTGCCCATACCCATGTTTCTTTAAGTCTTGTGTTGAGTTCTGCCTGTGTAAGTGCCATATTTATTTCCTCCTTATGGCTAAATTAACTTTTATAAATCTATTGCCTTACGGTCGTAACCGTTGTTACCTGAGTAAATCAGCGAGTGTGAGAGTCGTTTCTTCCTGCTCCCTGATGCGTGTCGCAGGACAAGTTCCTTTCCCGGCACAGAAAGCACAATGTTCGCCTGCTGTGAATTGACCTTCGTTCCTGATAGCCTGTTCAACTTTTACATTGGTTTCCTTTGCCCAGGCGATAAGGTCTTCGATCTGCATTTCGTCGTGCGAGATCGCTCCCACGGTGTCGAGCTTTCTCGGGAATCCGTTTACATAATCTGTGGTTGCTCTCGGCTGGAAGATATAGAACTGAACCTTTCGGATAGTCTTTCTTTCATTGTCCGGGAGCGAGAGATATGCACCGAGAGAGTATGCTTTGAGCTGGGCGTTGTCTTGCGCTCTTACGAGTGCGTGTCCGTACTTGTAATCAACGACGATGAGAGAACTTTCTGAGACCATGAAGCAGTCGCAAGTTCCCCAGCACTCTGAAATGAGACTTGTCATGTCAACCTTTGTCTCGGTACGGAGCTTGGTACAACCATTTCCCTGGAATACTCTTACTACAAAGTCTTTGTATGCTTTTCCGCAGACTTTCATGGCAAAGTCGGCATCAGCTGCTTCTGCCACTGAATCGTTTTGGAGCGGAATATTGAAATGTTCGTTTACGAGATTTTCTGCAACAGCGTGAGCCTTTGTGCCTTCGATGGCGGCAGGAGAGCTTGTCTCACCGTGTTCAAGCAAGTAGTCCTCATTGACCTTGAGAGATCTCGTGCAGGATACGATCCTCTTCAAAGACGAGGGAGACACCAGTGCGTGTTCTCTCTGTACGATGGAAGAAGTCTGCACAAAAGAAGAAGGGGCTGCGACTGTCTCGCAACCCTCTCCGACAATAGACTTATAATTGTTAATCTCAGTCTTCACTTAACTCAACCCTTTGGTCAATCTCAAGTATTTGTCTTCGAGGTAACTTGGTTAATTCAAATTTTGCTAAACGCAACGCTTGTTTTTCTCAACGAAACAAGGACCGTTTGCCCTGCTTCAAGTATAGTTTACACTTTCATCTTGCGTTTTGCAATACTTACGCAAGTGAAAAACGCAATTTTTTGCATACATTTTTCCCGTTTGAATAAAAAGGCCCGCTTGGTATAATGCTTTGCAAGAAGTTGCTTTTTGTGCAAGGGTTGGAGGATATAGAAATGGGAAATGAAAGCGTGTTTGCAGAGAGGTTTGAAGCTGCCATAAAGGCCGGTAACATGACCTTGACGGAATTGTCGAAGAAGACCGGGATATCCGTAAGTCTTATTTCGCGTTACAGGAGCGGAGAAGTGATACCGAGACGGGACAAGCTCCTTCTGATATCTTCTGCCCTGTCAGTCTCTCCTGCTTACCTTACGGGTGACAGCAACGGCTCCGAAGAAAAGCCCGGTGTCATCGAAGACCGCGGTATATTTGCCGAGAGGTTTTCCAAGGCGGTAAAGGACAGCGGACTTCTCCCGGTCGAGATCGCTGAGAAGACCAACATCTCGGAGACTATGATCTCCCGTTACAAGAGCGGCGAGTATGTACCCAGAAGAAGGAACCTCGAAAAACTTGCCAGCGTGCTCTCGGTCTCCCCTGCATATCTCACAGGTGACAGTGATGAAAAAGTCAATCCTGATACCGTGCCGCTTACCGTAGAGGCAGCACCTTCCGAGATAGAACTTCTTGAAGAATACAGAAAGTTGTCTTATTCAAATAAGACACTCGTAAAAGAAATAATATCTCTTCTTAAAAACAGACAGAGATAATTCATCTAATACTCGTGTGTTCACACGGGAAAGGAGTGCGGAAATGAATAATTATGAAGTTTTCTCGGAACGCTTTAACGAGTCTATGGAAGCCTCCGATCTGACTGCCGCTGATGTATCACGGCGGACGGGTATATCCAAGGCAATGATATCCCGTTATAAGAACGGTCTTTACATTCCTCAGCGTGAGTCTCTGGAGAAGCTCGCCGCGCTCTTCGGAGTATCTCCTAACTGGCTCATAGGTGACTCGGACATAATGGTCCCGGCAAATAAAGGCGGTAAGATAGAGGTTGTCGCTGTCGAATACGAACTCATAAAGTCTTACAGGAAACTCTCCAGAGCTAATAAGGCGCTGGCAGAAGATTTTGTGACCTTCCTTCTTCAGAGACAGGGGGATAAGTAAGCCTAAGCCTTCATGAAGAAATCACAAGTGTAGCCCTCTGCTTTGAGAGGCAATCCTTCGTACGGCATTGCAGCCGATGCCAGGATGCCCGATATGGAGGCTACGCAATCTTTCGGATACTCGGCAAGGACTTCGTCGTGAACGTGCATTACGACCGGGTAGCCGGAATTCTGTAACATTGAAAGGGCTGATACAAGAATGTCCCGTGCTATTCCCTGTGTGATGTTTTCCACGAACTTTCCGCCATAGATCTTCGTCCTGTATTCTGTCGTGGTACCGTCTATGTTTCTGCCCTTTGCAGCCATATAAGACAGGCACTCGTAAGTCTTTCCCTGCTGATCTTTTTCCGTTGTCAGTTTTATGTCCGGGTAGATAAGGACACGGTGAGTAACAGGCAGTACGATCTCCAGTTGATATTCGCCTTTGATGAAAGGTGATCTTCTATATACTATCTTCAAGTCATCCGGAAGTCCCGGATCCTGGTCCTTGGACATAACGCCTTCCTGTCCGTATCTGATAAGGTACTTAACGACATTGTCTATCGTGTACCAGAGGCTCTTGATGTGAGGGTTAGCTGTTCGCCATGAATATACAATGCTCTTCATCTGGTCCTGCGTAAGGCCCAACTTATCTCCGCCCATGTTGTTGAACGCAGACGTTCCGCCTCCGTATCCAAGTGCCAGTGTTGCTATTTTGCCTACTTGTCTCAAGTCGGAATTCTCTCCGTCTTTTTCGACTTTGACAGGTGTTTTCCTGATAGCGGAATATATCTGGGATGCGGTCTCGCTATAAACGTCCCTACCCTCTCTGAACGCGTTTAATACCCACTCTTCTCCTGCGAGCCATGCTACGACTCTGGCTTCTATCGCAGAGTAATCCGAGTCGGAAAAGATGTTGTTGCCTTCAGGTATTATCGCAGTCCTAACGAGGCTGCTGATATCGTCAAGGTAATGTGTTGAGACAGGAGCCTGACCTGACATATACAGGTCTCTGGTTGCCTTTATATCTTCAAAGTCATTCTTCTTGAGGTTCTGGACCTGAACATTATTGCCTGCAAATCTTCCGGTGCTCGCTCCATAGAACTTGAACTCGCCTCTGATGCGTCCGTCTTCACAAACAGACTCTAACATGTGGTCGTATTTCTGAGTTGCAACCTGAGTGATACAGGACCTTGTTATGATTATCTGTTTTACGTCATTCGGCAGCTGATCGAAGAACATCGGTATCCTGTCTCTGTCCAATGACGGAACTTCCAGTAATGCCTGCAACTGCTCTACCGAGTTGATGTTAGTGATCCTCGGTTTGTTATGCTTTGCCGCGTAAAGATCGCAAAGGAGTTGAAGATCAATCAAACGCTGCGACTTGAAGTCAGAAGCCAGCTCTGACATTTTCTGTACGAACGGAATGTCTATCTTTATTCCTCTGTCGTTTATTCTCTCGGATACGGCATACTCTTTGAAAAGGTCCTTGTAATATATCGTGGATGCTTTAGCGAGAGAAGCAAAAAGTGCGTAGAAGATCGCCTGCTCTGCAACAGTGTCCTGGTTATTGTATTTCTTGTACGCAAGCCAGTCGTCATCGATCGGGATCTGGCTCATGTCTTTATACTGTGCGTGACAGTATTTGTGCATCAGGGCAGCTCCCCTTTTGTCCTTCCAGTAATACTCAGGAAGACCAAGGACTTTGCAAAGTGCATCTAATGAACCCGGGAGATTGAAATATCTCGCATATATCATCGTGCAGCGCCATGACTCAGGCAGAAGGAATTCACCTTTTTTCAGCACGCCTTTTTGTTCGAGATATTTAGAAAGACAGATGCGTTCAAAGGAGGCATTATGTGCCAGCTTTATCTTGGTACCGTCCATAATGTCACATATAACCTGTCCCGGTATCTTTTCACCGTGAGCAAGGTCTATGGTATGTACCCGACCCTCGTTATATGCGTAGGACATTAACTGGATCCCGAAATTGGGATCTTCGACATATTTATATACACCGACTCGCTCCAACGGAAGAGAGCTCTGGGTTTCCAGATCGATGTGCAGTATGGTCTGCTTAGGCATAGTGGTCTTGGTCTCCTGTATTTAATCTTATCTTCACTTTTCATTATAACCTATGTATTGCGTTTTGCATATTTCTGCACATACACCAAACGCGCATTATTCGATTTGTATAATCAAACAAATCGGTTTATCCTGTGCTTGTATTTCTATTTTAGAAAAGCATAATACAGTGTAGGACACGGTGCAACTTTTACTTGCATTTCACGCAATACGCAACATTAACAGATTGACAGATTTAGTTTGTCGTTATATAATGACATTGAAGATAAAGACCGGAGATAAATGACCATGTCGATCAAGAACGTTAACTGGAACCGAGTGTTCTTCGGCGAGAAGAAAGACCGGAAAAAGAAATTCAAGAAAGCACTTAAGTCGAACCTTATCGAGTTCGGCATTGCTCTTGTCCTGTTCCTTGTCTTTATGGGATTCCGCTGGGCCTATGCCAACAATGTCATTGACAGGAACGCACTTGAGAGCCAGTTCAACCAGATCGCGCCATCCGAACTTACGATCGAAACCACGGCAGTAACGTCTGATGCGACCGTTTCAGGCACTACGGTCGAGTCAAGCGTTACTGCTTCCTCCTCCACGTCTGCTGCTGACAAAGCGCATTTTTCGTGGAGTGATATCAACTTTGAAACGCTGCCGGATGATACGCTTGCT
>CAJOJI010000101.1 GCA_905234715.1 uncultured Saccharofermentans sp. | reverse complement strand
GCCGCTTTCATTATATCCGATATTGAAGTTTCACTGAAGCCTTTATTCTCAAATTGCAACGAGGCAGCATCTAAGATTCGTTGTCTAAACATTTGTTTTTTTTGTTCACGCAGATTTTTTATTTTGACCACCTCATTTGTCACGAGAATTAAAACTCATATGTAAATATATTGACCTACTAATCAACGATATCTATAATATTATAAAAACACTTGAAAGAAGAATTAGCATGGAAGAAGAAAGATTTAAAACCATTCTCAAACCAACACTTGCTCAAAATATCATCAATCACCTAAAATATGAAATATTAACTGGTGATTTAAAACCTGGTGATCGCCTAATTTCTATTTCGGAAATGGCACAATCACTTAACACTAAAATCTCATTTGTGAGAGAAGCCTTAATGTATCTTCTTGGTGCAGGTCTATTAGAAATTCACCACCCTGAAGGAATATTCATCGCAAAAAATTTCTCTAGCGCAATGTTAGATCCAATGGTATACAATGTGATTTTAGGGCAGAGTCAATCATTAGACGATTTAAAAGAAATGCAAAAATGGATTGAATTTGCCATTTTGAATTTAGCTGCTACAAAGATGGATAAGGAAAATTTAAATATACTCTCAGAACAATTTGAGATTTTTCAATCTATACTTAATAAGAAAGATGACGTGAATCGTATCGTTGAAGAAGAGAACACATTTTATTTTAAGGCTTTCAGTGTTTCCGGCAATAAATTACTCACGGAAATTGCCTCATATATCAGAATGTTTACCAGTGAAACAAGAAATAAAAGCTACAAGAAATTAATTAAGCTCAAAAGGTATGATAAATTTGTTAAGAGTCGTGAGGAACTTTTTGAGGCATTGAGCAAGAAGGACGAGGAGGTTTTCGAGCCCCTCGCAAAGGCATATTCCATCCCCAAGGATCAGGAAGGCAGAGACGAGATCCTTGAAGGCGTTCTTAAGGATGCAAGCACAGCTCCTTACGAAGTCGTCGAAAAGGCTTACGAGACGGCACTCGTACTTGCACGTCTTGCAGTCATCGGCTCAAGACTTGCGATAAGCGACGTCGGAGTTGCCGCAGCAGCATGCAGCACGGCTGCAAAAGGCGCTGCCATGAATGTTTACATCAACACAAAGTCCATGAAGGACAGAGCATATGCTGAAGACCTTAACAAGCGTACTGACGATCTCGTAGCACAGACTTCTGAGATCTGCGACAAGGTCTACAGCCAGGTAAAAACGATATTGATCGGCGGGTAATTGAAATGAAAAGACTGGGCGGCAAAGAAGTAGCAGATGAGATCATGGCTGATCTCAAGATAAGAGTTGATGCACTTAAGGCTAAGGGCACTGAGCCCAAGCTTGCGATCCTCCGTGTAGGTCAGAGAGAAGATGATCTCGCATACGAGAGAGGCGTTCTGAAGCGTTTCGGCACGATCGACGTAGCAGTTGAAGTTACTGAACTCGATGCAGGCGTTTCACAGGAAGAACTCGATAAGACTTTTGACGCCATCAACAACGACCCCAAGGTTCACGGCATCCTCGTGTTCAGACCTCTTCCTAAGGGCTTAAACGACGAGCACATGAGAAGAACTATCGATCCCGGCAAGGACGTTGACTTCATGGACATTCGCAACATGGAAGACTGTCTTGCCGGTGTACGCGACTGCAGCGCACCCTGCACGGCTGAAGCAGTCATGGAACTTATCAAGCACTATCAGATCGAGACAAAAGGCAAGAAGGTAACGGTCGTAGGCAGAAGCCTCGTTATCGGCAAGCCTGTTGCACTCCTTCTCACAACTGCAAACGCCACGGTTACCGTATGCCACACAAAGACCGTTGATATCGAAGAAGAATGCAGACGCGCTGACATCATCGTTGCGTGCTGCGGCGTTGCAAAAATAGTAAATGAGAACTACGTAAGGGAAGGTCAGATAGTTATCGATGTCGGAATGAATGTCGATAATGAAGGCAAGCTCTGCGGAGACGTTGATTACGATAAGGTATCTGAGATTGCAGAAGCAGTCACACCGGTACCGGGAGGAGTAGGATCTATCACGACAGCGATCCTTTTAAAGCACGTTGTCGTCAACGCTGAAAGGCAGGCCTGATGGAGTCCCCTAAAGAGACTGACAAGACCAGGATGACCCAGGCACTGGGTGTCCGCAACAAGTGTCCCGTTGCAAAGCTCTGCGGCGGGTGCTCTTATGCCGGAAGAAGTTATTTCGAGCAGGCACAGGCAAAAGAAAAAAGGGTAAGAAGGCTCATATCTTCTTATTGTGAAGTCCTGCCGATATTCCACTGCGAACAGCCTCTTTACTACCGCAATAAGGTGCATTCCGGATTCAAAAAACTCAGGAACGGACGCATCATCTGCGGTCCTTATGAAGCAAACTCACACCGCATCGTCGAAGTCGATTCATGCCTTATCGAGAATAAGACTGCTTCATCCATTATCAGAGATTGCGCGGATATCGCGGAGAAGCTTAAGATCAGCATCTATAACGAGACCAAGAACATAGGTGACTTAAGAAGAGTCCTTGTAAGGACGGCCGATGCCACCGGAGAAGTAATGGTTGTGCTGGTAATTGGAAGCACCTATTTCAAGAAAAAGAAGGCTTTCACGGATGAGCTCTTAAAGCGCCATCCCGAAATAACCACGCTCCTTATCAACGTCAACAGACGCCACGATTCCATGATCCTCGGCAGTGATGAGGTAAAGAAAGTAACGGGCAACGGATATATCACGGACATAATACTCGGAAAGAAGTTCAGAATTTCAGCAGATTCCTTCATGCAGTCCAATCACGACCAGGCCGAGATCCTTTATTCAGAGGCGATAAGACTTGCTGATTTCAACGGTGATGAGACCTGCATCGATACCTACTGCGGAACAGGTTCGACAACGCTTTCTTTTGCCGATCACGTAGGCACGATAACGGGCGTCGAGATCAAGGAAGCAGCATACAAAGACGCGCTCAAGAACACTTCGATCAATAAGATCGGAAATGCAACTTTTGTACATGCCGATGCAACCGAATTCATGGAAAGAATGGCAAGGCAGCAGGTCAAAACCGACTGCGTAATACTGGACCCTACAAGAGCAGGAACAACGCTCAAATTCATCAGGGCATGCGGAAAGTTAAAACCCGAAAAGATCGTCTATATCTCATGCTGCCCGGAGACTCTTGCAAGAGACCTCAAAGGCTTTACCGCACAAGGATATGAAACAAAGATAGCAGAGCCCGTGGACATGTTCCCGTGGACCGATAAGATAGAGACGATAGTTATCTTAAACAGGGTTTAATCGAAACAATAAGTATGATTCAGAGGCCATTTTCAGAAAACTGAAAGTGGTCTCTTTAATACCAAACCCAATTCAAAATATAGTAAAATAAAATTTAGGGTTAGATTTTACTTTGGGAATGAGGGATTTGAAATGAAAGCCAGAAACGTAGTTATGATCTTTATCATAATCTCCTGCCTTGTGTTTGCAGTGGGAGATTATGTTTTCGCAATGCGCGATTCTTACAACAGGTATGTGTCGGGCGAATACTATTTCCGCTACCATGCGAAAACAACGGAGGCTCCGGATGCTTTTGAAGCATATGCGGCCAATCCGGATGCTCCGCTGCCGGATTATTCCGACCCGAGAGTTATGCTTCTTGGCACCACAAACGCCAAAGTATATGCGTACGGACCTCATGACGGCGTATGCACGGTAATCTATGGCGATCATGTTTTCGATGATTTTCCGTTATACCGTCTGTACTTCGAGGACGAGGAAGAGTCAAAGCTTTTCTACGGAACGAAAACATATACTTACGAAGAATACATCGACGTCGTTAACAACCTTACCAAGGATCAGCTAAATAGCGATTATGTAAGCGATAAGGCGATGGCGAACTATAACAACGTCAAGGATTTCCTGTTCATACTGATCGGTGTGGACGTCCTCTTCGGCATCATATTCTTTGCCCTGATCAAATCAGAACTGGAAGATAAGATCGATCTGTTGCTTATCGTTGCTGCTTTATATAGTATCTTCTGGGAAGTTATAACATTTTTCATATTTACATACAGGGGTTAAGAATGGAATCAAAAGACCGGATTAAATCATTTGATGCTTTTAAGGGACTTATTATCCTTTTGGTGGTTACATTTGGCCATTACTGGCAGTTTACCCCGGCCGGTTATTATGCTGACGGAACAAGTCTGTTCTTTACCGAACTCACGAATAAGGTGACCCAGTTTTCCTTCAGTTACACATATTCGATGATGGAATTCCTGCTTCTTTTGAGCGGATTTCAGATGTTCAAATATTTCAGCATAATAAGGGATGACCAACTCGGCTTTTTCGGCTTCATGAAAAAGAGAGTGAAGAGACTTTATCCGTTATATTTCCTTTCGACGATCGCAATGGTATTGGGTCTTATGATCTATCCGCTTGTCGCGAATGAGTTCTGGTATGAAAGACGTGCCGAAGGATATCTCATTATCAAGAATCTCCTGATGATCCAAACCTGGAACACCGATTCGTCAACAATTAACGGACCTTTGTGGTTTGTCAGCGTTCTCGCTTTCTGTCTGATCCTGTTTTACGTTATCAGCAGGCTCGCATCAAAGGTCAAGGACGGCCTCTGGCTTATGGGTATTCCCGTGGTTATCGGAATAGCATTCTTCACTTCAGGACTGCCCTGGCCTTTGCTCAACCAGTCAATGTGCCGCGGTTATATTGCTTTCTTCCTGGGTGTGCTGGTTGCGGGTTTCGCAAATAAGATCAAGAGAAAGAATGCGAATATCTATTCCTGCATTGCAATATCCTGTTACATACTCTTACAGGTCTTTGGCAGGAAACTGATATACGATGATACGCCGCTTCTCAGCAGATCGCTCCCGGCGCTTTTCATGCTTTACATCCCGCTCATCCTTCTGGTTATTCATAATCCCGTGATCGATAAGATAATTGGCAATAAGGTTTTCTGCGGGCTCGGCGCAATTTCATATGCGCTTTATACTTTGAATTTCCCGTTCTATATCTGGTTGGAGATCTATAATCGCGGCGCAGGTGTAAATATCCCTTACGGAAAGGTGTATATGTATTGGATCATGCCCGTGATCCAGATCGGTCTTGCAGTATTGATCCACTTCTTTATCGAAAAGCCCATCTACAAGCGCATCGAAAAAATCTGAGTCCCACATTGGAAATTTTAATATCAATCCCGCTGATAGTCTGATAGTATTAGTAGGCGAAGGACAGGGATCGCGGTAAAAAAGAAAATGGGTTACTTGGTTTCCTTCGGAATGCGCGGTCTTAAGTAACCTCAAGAGAGAGTTATGAACAAGAAGTTAGTATGTATATTGGCAGCAGCGGTACTGGCAGGCAGTTTTACTGCATGCACTAAGGTAATCAGGGAATCATCGGATAATTCCTTTGCTTCGGATTTTTCTTTTGAGACATCCGACGCTGTATCAACAGATGTTTCATCTGCTGCATCTACAGAGGTCATTGAAGCATATAAAACAGCCTGCATCTATTTTGACGGCGATCTCATTGCAACCAGACTGTATGACGTCTCTGGCAACCTGATCGAAGAAAAGAGACTCGGTGATAACGGCTTTACCCAGAAGTACGAATACGATGCTGCGGGCAACCTTATCGGAGAGTTGAAGATCGGTCAGGACGGCTTGAGCCAGGGCGGCAACCTTTACGGCTACGATGCTGCAGGCAACGTTGTTTCGGTTAAGCATGGAGATGACGAATACTACTATCTCCGTAACGCGCAGGGCGACATTGTCAAGCTGATTGACGCAAGCGGAGCGACCGTGGTAGAATACACCTACGATACGTGGGGAAAGAAGGTG
>CAJOJI010000100.1 GCA_905234715.1 uncultured Saccharofermentans sp. | reverse complement strand
TCTCCTTATCTCTCCTGCTTCCACCTCCTCTCTCGTCTTTTCACTTCATCCTTCTGTTCACTCGCACATCTGACTCGTGGTGTTCCCGAAATCCATAAAAATGTAATCCAAACTACCGTGCGTATCACAAACTCCATTCTCAACACATTCAGTCGTCATGCATCAATCTTCGCCAAACACTTCTGTCAAGACATCTGTAAACTCGAAGATTCAGCATTCACACTGCAAAATATCACTATATCGAACAATCGGTCCTGCAATTAACTTAGGAAACATGAATATATATAAGCTTAGTCCCAATACTGTTGATGTTGTCGGCTTTTGAACCGAATACAATCATGCAGGCTCTTGAACAATGGCAGAATCAGATGGATCTTATGCTTCATACCGGAATGAATGAGTTCAGGGCCAAAAAGCTCGTAATGCAGTCCAAAAACTTCAGCATGAAGGGCCTTATCAGCCTTTATCTTGCCGCTTCCGACTCGGACAGCGATTTCAAGCATGGTCTTATCGACGAGAGATATTCTCTCGAGATTATTTTAGTGAAGGCTAGTGCAAAAACGGCCGCCTGAAGCGGTTCGATTTCATGAGTTTTTTCCTCATTATCAGATTTGATTTTATGGGCCTTATGTCTTAAAATTTTCTAGTATTATTTATAAGAATGGAGATCTTATGGCTAAGATTCAGATGAAAACCCCGCTTGTAGAGATGGACGGGGACGAGATGACAAGAATAATCTGGAAGCAGATTAAGGACATCGTTATTTTACCTTATGTTGATCTGAAGACCGAATATTTCGATCTCGGACTCAAGCACAGAGACGAGACAGGCGACCAGGTCACGATCGATGCAGCTAACAGGACAAACGAGCTCGGCGTCGCAGTTAAGTGCGCTACTATCACACCTAATGCCCAGAGAATGACCGAGTACAACCTCACTTCAATGTGGAAGAGCCCTAACGGTACTATCAGAGCAATCCTTGACGGTACAGTGTTCAGAGCACCTATCCTCGTTAAGGGCATCAAGCCTTTCGTATCCTGCTGGGAAAAGCCCATCACGATCGCAAGACATGCTTACGGTGATGTTTACAGAGATACAGAGTTCAAGGTTGACGGTCCTGCAAGAGCAGATCTTGTTATCACATATCCCGACGGAAGAACTGAAAGCCAGACGATCTTTGAGTTCAAGGGCGACGGTATCGTAGAGGGCCTCTACAATACAGACAAGTCTATTGAGGCTTTCGCAAGCTCATGCTTCCAGTATGCTCTCGATACAAAGCAGGATCTCTGGTTTGCCACAAAGGATACTATTTCCAAGACATATGACCACCGCTTCAAGGACATTTTCCAGGCTAAGTACGACAAGGAGTACAAGGAAAAGTTCGAAGCAGCAGGCATCACATATTTCTACACGCTCATCGATGACGCAGTTGCAAGAGTTATGCGTTCACAGGGCGGATTCGTATGGGCTCTCAAGAACTACGACGGTGACGTAATGAGCGACATGCTTGCTTCAGCTTGCGGTTCACTCGCAATGATGACATCCGTTCTCGTTTCACCTAAGGGTGTTTACGAGTATGAGGCAGCTCACGGCACAGTTACACGCCACTATTACAGACACCTCAAAGGCGAGCAGACATCCACAAACCCGATGGCTACGCTTTTCGCTTGGACTGGCGCTTTGAGAAAGAGAGCTCAGCTCGACGGCCTTAAGGATCTTGAGGACTTCGCTGACAAGCTCGAGAAAGCTTCCATCGCAACTATCGAGGAAGGCACCATCACAGGCGACCTCAACAATCTCCTTGATAACCCCAACAAGAAGACGGTTACTACTGAGGAATTCCTCAAGGCTGTAGCCGCAAAGCTCTAATAGACACATACGGAGGAATTAACATGAGTTACTACAAGACCTGGATGGACAAATCTGAGGATGCTTCCAACAGACAGGAATATATCGAATATATCAACCGCTACTATGCTCTCGAAAAGGTTGCTTACGAGAAGATCCTCGGAGCATATCCCGACAACGCTGAGTTCCTTAACGGCACAGCAGCAGAGCTTGCTAAGAAGCTTGATTTCCCTAAGGATGCTATGGATGTTTTCGTAGGCTTCGTTGACGGAATCAAGTCCAGCCTTAAGAACGGCGACGATATCGATCTTGACGCTATCGATGACAACTATGAGCTCAAGATGGAGATCGACTACGAGAAGCTTTACTACAACATGCGTGATGCAAAGGCTGACTGGCTTTACAGCATTAAGGCATGGAAGGATATTCTCACAGACGAGAAGAGAAACGAGATCACACGTGAGTACCGTGAGTCCAACATGGCTCATTCCGACAAGATCGGCCGTAATGATCCGTGCCCTTGCGGTTCCGGAAAGAAGTATAAGAACTGCTGCGGTAAGAAGGGTTGATCCCTAATACATCAGGAGACTATTCTTGAAAAAGCTTTTAAAGTCCAAATGGTTCATAGCCCTTATCGTTCTGCTTGTACTGGCGGCGTTTGCTATCCTGAGCTTGCTCCCGGGAAGCCCGATTAAGAATCTTCTTAA
The DNA here is from genome assembly GCA_905234715.1 of uncultured Saccharofermentans sp. Taxonomy (GTDB): domain Bacteria; phylum Bacillota; class Clostridia; order Saccharofermentanales; family Saccharofermentanaceae; genus Saccharofermentans. The sequence continues at coordinate 4,079 of CAJOJI010000100.1, read as the reverse complement.
GCCTGTACAGCTCGTAACCACACCTGCACAGTCTCTGGTAAAGAGCGCGGGCGATACGATTACGGATTTCTGGTCTGCTATCACGGACGGTATTGCGATAAGAGAAGAGAACAAGGCCTTAAAAGAGCAGATCGCTGACTTAAGATATCAGCTTACCCAGAGTGAAGAGGCGGCTCTCCGTTATGAAGAGCTTAAAGATGCCCTTCACATCAAGGATACGTTCAGCAACTACGTAATCTACGGTGCGTCGATCCTTTCGAGAGAATCAGACGAATGGTTTTCAACGATAAGGCTTAATGCCGGCGCTGCCGACGGTATCGCTCTTTCGGAAGGTAATTCATATCCTGTTCTTGACGTTGAGATGAACCTGGTAGGACGAGTTATCGAGACCTCTGATACAGAGTCCAGAGTTCTTCCGCTTCTTCACGAAGGCTTTGCTGTTGCTGGCAAGGTTAATGAGGTTAACGGCGTTACCTTCATGGTCGTAGGAGACGCCGAGCTTAAGAGACAGGGACTCTGCCTTGCAAAAGACATCGATCCGGATGTTCATCTTGAACCCGGAATGGAGATCGTTACTTCAGGAGACGGCGGTCTTTTCCCTGAGGGTATTCCGATCGGAGTTATCGAGACTGTTGACTATTCCAATCCTTTGGAAGTTACTGCAACTATCAGGCCTTATTCACAGATCGGCAAGCTCGAGGACGTATTCATCATGATCCCTTATGTCGAGGAGACGGAAGAGACTGATGTAACCGTACCCGGCGTTTGATCTTAGGGGTGGTTTTCGATGCGTATCGTTAATGAAACTACAAATGCAAGGATCAGGAAGATAGTTGTTTATGCTGTCTATATCATCCTGCTTACATCCTTGCAGGTTTCGTTCCCTGATACGTTCAGCTTATTTGGACAGACGGCTGACATTACTTTTGTGTTTGTCGTTTTGTCCGGTTATTTCAACGGTTTCTGGGACGGTGCTATTGTCGGATTCGTCTGCGGAATGATAAGAGACGTTTTCTCTCCGCCGGCCGTTCTGGGACTTGACGGAGAAGTAAGAGTTACCGCATTTATCGGAGTTTTCACGCTCTTTGCAGCAGGCATCTTGGGTGCATCTTTCTTTACCAAGAGAATGCACAGGAACATTCCTTTTTCGATCGTTGCGGTTATCTTTGCGACCTTCTGCTATAAAGTTGCAGGATATCTCGTAATATTCGGATGGAGTTCGATGGCAGGCACGACATCCACCATTTATGAGCCTTTCACGGCTTTGGTATATTCGTTCCTTCCGCAGTTGCTCTTGAATACTCTTGCGGCAATTCCTTTGATATTCTTTTTGAGATTTTTGGGACCGGTATCCTTCAGAGGCAGGTCCAAGAAGGATGAGATCATCGAGAAACAGGGTGAAGGCACATGGCTCGGAATCTGACAGACGATTACGGTGCATTTGACCATAACGCGGAAAGAGGCGGCAAAAACGATACCGGCTCGATCTTCAGGCGTGTCATCCAGTTCCTGACCAACAGATATCTCGTTTTGGGAATCGGTTTCGTGGCATTCGGTGTTGCGATCCTGATAATGACAACCAGACTTCAGTTCTCAAACTACCAGAACACGTTGTCCCAGAGTTCATCGGGTGTCATCAGACAGTATTCATCACAGGCGCCGAGAGGCGACATCTATGACAGCAGAGGAGTACTCCTCGCATCAAGTATCGAATACAACACGGTCATGATCGCCAATGCTTATCTTGACGATGCCCAGCTCAATTCACTCTGTCTTGAGTTAAGCTATCTTTTTGATGAGTATCACTGCATCGACGTGGCAGATCTCGACCAGTATTTCATATTGGATCCGAAGGCCAGATTCGTTAAGTCCGAAGACAAGATCAGGCTTTGGCAGACGGATTCAAACCTTTTCGATCTCAAGGACTATTCATCGGGCGTTATCGTTACTTTTTCAGATGATTACGTAAAGACAGATCCGAACGTATTCTTCCTTTACCTCAGAAGAAAGTTCAACATCGACAATAATTACACGATCGAAGAGGCGTACAGGATCATAAGGATCAGATATCAGATATTTACCGATAACTGGGCATTCATCAAGGGTACGCCTGTAAAGATCGCAACTGACGTCCCGGACGAGCTTATAAGAAAGCTTGAAGAGCAGAATTACCATTACATGGGACTCGTTTCGGGCAAGGAATATGCGAGAACTTATTCCACGGAAGCTCTTTATGCGAGCCATGTTCTTGGTTACGTAGGTAAGATCTCGAGCGTTACATATCAGGATCTTGCTCCGTTCGGATATACGAGTGACGACGTCGTAGGCAAGTCCGGCGTAGAGTCGCAGATGGAAAGATACTTGCACGGCAAGAGCGGCATCACGCCTTACAGCATATGGACGCTTAACGGTGAGGAGGGAATCTTTGTCCCGAACAGTTACGGCATCGAGCCTGAAGAGGGTGCGACTGTCTACCTGACCATTGATTCGCATATTCAGGAAGTCGGCACTCAGGCTCTCAAGGAATACATCGTTGAGCAGAGAGAATACGAGCAGGAGAACCAGACGGGTTATAAATCGGCGTCCGCAGGTGCGTTCGTTATGATGAACGTTAATACCGGAGCCATTATCGCCATGGGTTCTTACCCCAACTACGACCCTAATGACTTCATCCTCGCAAACTACGGCGACGAACAGGCAGCCGAGCAGGTTAAATACTATCTCGGTATCGACGAATATCAGGAAATCACTTCAGGCGACCTTCCTTTGTGGAACAGAGCGATAATGTCCATGTACGCTCCGGGTTCCACATTCAAGCCCTGCACGGCTCTTGCAGCTCTCGAAAACGGCGACATCACGCCTGAGGAGAACACCATAAGATGCACGGGTCCTTTGGACGTTGACGGCTGGATCTTCAGATGCCTCGAGTATCCTGATTACGGTCACGGCGACCTTACGCTTGACGATGCTATGGCACAGTCCTGCAATATCTATTTCATGATCTTAGGCATTCAGACGGGTATCGACAACATCTCCGCAATGGCTAACAGATTCGGCCTCGGCGTAAAGACGGGTGTCGACCTTCCCGGTGAGATCTCCGGCGTCATGTCATCACGTGAGCATAAGAGACTTACGAGACAGTCCGTTTACGATAAGACATGGTTCCCGTCAAATACGGCACAGGCTTCCATCGGCCAGTTCGATAACTGCTTTACGATCCTTCAGCTCTGCAGATATACATGCGGCATCGCAACCAACAAGCTTTGCACGCCTTATGTCGTAGACAAGGTTGTTGCAAGTGACGGCTCGATATTGTATCAGGGTCAGACGGAATCGGTTGATATCGGTATTTCAGAAGAAAACATCGAAGCTGTAAGGACGGCGATGAGATGCGTTGCGACAGGTACGAGAAAGTGGGGATCGTCTGCAGGCGACCAGTTCTATAACTATCCGGTAGAGATGGTATGTAAGACGGGTACGGCCGAGTCCAATGGTCTGTTCATCTGCTATGCGCCCAAGGATAATCCGGAAGTTGCGCTGGCTCTCGTGGTTGAGAAGGGTAAATGGGGATCGTCTTCAGTCGTCATTGCGAAAAAGCTGATGTCAGCATACTTTAATGCTCAGTTCGATTCGTCCGAGCCTTTGTTCTCGCCAAATCCTGTTTTCGGTGACTATCTGCCTTACGTTGACGCAACTGCAGGCTGATTAGTGTTGATAGTGTTTTTATAAAGGCATTGTCAGATTGCCGATAATTCATTGTTGATTTCTAACAAAGAGATGTTGCTTGAATGAGTATTTTACTGTACAATTTGTTTATTAGTTTTTAATGGGAGATTTCGGATGAAGATAGTTTTGATGGCTGACAACAGAAAGACTGAGCTTTTGGTCAATTTCTGCATTGCCTACAAGCCTTTGCTTGAGAAACATCAACTTATCTCTGTTTATAATACTGCCAAGCTCCTTAAGTCAGCAGCTGATCTTGATGTATCAGGTCTTTCCGTTGACTATTCGAGCGGTTTTGAGCAGCTTGCTTCCAGAGCTGAATATAACGGCATTGACTGCGTTATCTATTTAAGAGA
>CAJOJI010000099.1 GCA_905234715.1 uncultured Saccharofermentans sp. | reverse complement strand
CACGCTCTGCCTCCGTCACGCCGTCCGTATAGACGATCAGTCGGGAACCGTGTTCCAGTTGGACCTGCTCGGCTTCATAAGGAAAACGCTCAAACAGACCGGCCGCCAGGTTGGGCTTCGCACGCAAGAACGATGCCGAACCGTCCGGCCCTACCACAACAATCGGATTGTGGCCTGCATTGCAGAAGTCCATGACGCCGGTGGAGGTATTGAGGCAGCCGGCAAAGAGCGTGACGAAGATGCCGAGCCTGAAATGCAATGACTCCATTATCCCTGACCTTGTTATGGCAAATAATCTTTTGGGATTCATTTCGTGCCCCCTTCGTAGATCTTCTTGATGACTTCCTCTGTGGAGATCTCAAGGATCTTAACGTCTTTGATCTTTGTCTCTTTCTGCTTTGCCATGATGACGTCCATAACGTCCGTGGTCTTCTCGTCGATCAGCATCTCTTCCCAGGTGTCGTCTGCAAGCTTGAGCTTCAATGTCCTGTAAGAACCGAAATAGTTCTTGAGATGATCGATGTCGTTGTCGTAGATCTTCGTACCCTTGTCGATGATGACGATCCTCTTGCAGAGAGCGTCAACGTCGCCCATGTCATGGGTAGTAAGGATAACGGTTGTATTCTTTTCCCTGTTTAATCCGAGAATGAGTTCTCTTATCTTTGCCTTCATCGAAACATCAAGTCCGATAGTGGGCTCATCAAGGAATACGATCGCCGGATTATGCAGGAACGCTGCGAGGATATCGCTCAAGGTCCTCTGGCCCAGAGACATCTGTCTTACGGGCTTGTGGAGGATCGGCTCGATGTCGACGAGTGATCTGTAGAGCTCTATCATTTCCTCATAGTCCTTCTGAGGAACCATATAAAGATCTCGCAGGAGCTTAAATGATTCGATCAGCGGGAGCGACCACCAGAGCTGGCTTCGCTGGCCGAAAACAACGCCGATGTTCTCGCAGTTTTCCGTCCTGTTCTTATAAGGGACTCTGCCGTTGACGAGTATCTCACCTGATGTCGGCTCAAGAACGCCAGTCATCATCTTGATCGTGGTAGACTTGCCTGCGCCGTTAGGACCTAAGTATCCGATGATCTCTCCCCTGTTAACCGTAAGTGTTACGTCTTTTACCGCGGAGACAGTTTTGTAGTCTCTCGAAAACAAGTCCCTTATGCTTCCCTTAAGACCTTCATGGCGGTTGAGCACCTTGAAGTCTTTACATACGTTAGTCATTATTACTGCTTCGTTGCTCATGTTAAATTTCCTCTTCCTTTTTTCTTCAATTGCAAGTATATTGTGTGTAGATAGGCAAAAACAGAGCATAATTGCCCGATTTTTATAACTATCTTCCACGCAAATGGAATATTGTTATAGTTTTCGCGGTTTTGGAGAAATATTGTTATGAAAAAAGAAGTGATGGGTCTCATCGTAAAGCGTGATGACGGCTCAGAGATAATAAACTACGACGATCCGAACTTTCCTTCGTATATCTACGACGGCTGGATCGCGCCCAAAGTCACATGGGAAGGCGTGCCGCACTACCACGAAGACATTGAGATCATGACCGTTAAGGAAGGCAAGGTCGCATACTTCGTAAACGGCAGGGAATTACTGCTCAACGCCGGCGATACGATAGTCGTAAACTCCAACCAGATCCACTACAACCTGTGCGTGGGTGAGGTTGCAAAATATGTCATCGCGATAATCAATCCGCGCATTCTTGCAAACTCGGTTGCAGTCGAGATGCAGGCAATAAAGCCCATAACTGATAATCCCGATATCCCTTATTTGAGATTCCGCTATATAAATGAATATACGGAACAGATAAGAGGACTTGTATACGATCTTCCCAAAATAAGGCACGATCCGTTTGCGATCACGATGCAGTTCTATCAGATATGGGACATCATCAGGAAGCAGGCCGAATATCTGGGCGCGACAAAGGAAGAGACCGTGTCAGACCCCAGGATGCAGCCGTTCAAGACAATGATGCATTTCATCTCCAATAATTACCAGGAACAGATCACTCTGGGCGACATCGCTGCAAGCGGCAATGTCAGCAAATCACTGTGTAACACGCTTTTCCACCAGTATGTCGGCGAATCGCCGATCAATTATCTGATGCACTTCAGGAGCCGCAAAGTGGCTGAATTACTGCGTTCCGGGAATATGTCCATGTCTGAGATCGCTGCCAGGACGGGCTTTGGAGGAGTCAGCTACATGTCTGAGACCTTCCGGAAATTTTTCGAGAAATCGCCAAGGGAATACAGAAAATCCTGGCAGTAACGTTAACTGAATATTTACAGAGTTTCATCATTTTAGACACGCAGGTAACACTTTCGTGCAAGTTATATACTTTTTACCCTGATATAATGACGTTAATATCTCGTAATCTCGTCTCAGGGTGAAGTTCTGATGGTAAAAAGAAACAGCAACATCGATAAAACACTGAAAAACCTCTCCCTTAACAAGGAAGCTCCGAAGAGTGCTTTCATTCTTCTTGTGCTGCTTTATACCATAACATCATTCCTTACGACGAGAACGTCGGTGATGCAGGGCTCCATGGCAATCGGCGACCAGATGATCAGATATAATTCCTTCGCCGGTGTTTTCTCAATGCTCGGATACATCTGCATAATCTGCCTCGTCATGCTGTTCCGCAGAGTCGGCTATATAGTATCGATGGCTGCGATCATCCTGCAGTTTCCTTTAATGATCTTCAACATTTTCGTGCGCGGCAACCTGCACTCGCTTCCGGGTTTATTCTCCAGCGTACTTATCATCGGAGCAATCTCCATAATCCATTTCAATTACAAGAAGGTCTTGAATTACCAGCAGAGCATCCGTGAGCAGGCCGTTACTGACAGGATCACGGGACTTCCTAACCGCTTCGCATGCAACGAGCTCCTTACCGATCTCCAGAGACGTGGCGAGCCTTTCGTTCTCGTCTCAGTCGACCTGAACGACTTCAAGAGCATCAACGATACAATGGGTCACGACACGGGCGACCAGGTCCTGAAGGAAGTTGCAAGAAGATGGAAGGACCTCGCTAACTCCCTCAGCACTGAGACAGTCGATTTCGTTGCAAGAAATTCAGGCGATGAATTCATGCTCGTCATCAGTGAATTTGAATCTAAGGACGCCATCGAAAAGACCATTGATGCTTACAGAGCCGCACTCGAAAAGAAGATCACGATCGATGACTGCGACTACTATCTCACAGCATGCTTCGGTTATTCCCTCTTCCCTGAAGACAGTGATGTTATCGAAAACATCTACCTCTTTTCCGACGCAGCTCTGCATGAGGTTAAGAAGACCGGCAGCGGCAGCAGAGTCATGAGATTTGCACCGGATGTCCTGAATACAGAGAGATCTCTCGAGATCGAGCGTAAGATCCGTTCTGCATTAAGCAGCGATAAGATCTTCTTCCATCTCCAGCCCCAGTATGACATCAACCACAACCTCAGAGGCTTCGAAGCTCTGGCACGTATGAAGGACGACGACGGTTCCATGATCAGCCCTGCTGATTTCATTCCCATTGCCGAGAAGACAGGTCTCGTAGACAGGATCGACATGCGTGTATTCGAACTCGCAGTTGAGTTCCTCGCCAAAGTTTCAAAAGAGACGGAAAACGATGTCATGATGAGCGTCAACGTATCCGTAAGACACTTAATGAAGAACAACTTCATAAACGATATCAAGCAGGTGCTTAAATACCATGAGATCTCACCTGAGCGCATCGAGATCGAGATCACCGAATCCATCATGATCGATTCCGCAGAAAAGGCTCTGCAGCGCATCAACGAGATCAAGGCAATGGGTATGAAGGTTGCGATAGATGACTTCGGTACAGGCTATTCATCCCTCAGTTACCTGAACAACTTCCCTTCAGATCTTCTCAAGATCGACAAGGCATTTATAGATCAGATGAGTTTAAGCGAATCTTCAAAGCAGTATGTAGCCATGATCATTTCGATCGGCCACATCCTCCACTTGAAGGTAATCTCCGAAGGTGTTGAATCCGCAGATCAGGTAGACATTCTCAAGAATATCGGCTGCGACTACATTCAGGGATTCGTCTGGGGCAAGCCGATGCCGCCTGAGGAAGCGGGCAAGCTTGTCGGATCAATTAAGAAATAAGAGGAAGGTTAAGATTGTTGGCAAGGGCCGGGCTTATTGAAGTCCGGTCCTTTTGTTTGCTTCAGATCCACTGGATGAATGCAGTCTTATCAGTGCTGTTGTATCCAGCATTCTCGTAAAATCTCAATGTCTCAGGTCTCTTCGAACCTGTAAGGAGCATCATCTTATAGCAGTTGTTATCTTTTGCGATCTGCTTTGCATGATCAAGGCATGCTCCCGCATATCCCTTTTTCCTGTAATCCTCATGCGTGACAACATTCTCAACAAACGCATATGGTCTTACATTTCTTGAAAGATTAGGAATGATAACGCATACACATGACGATACTATCTTTCCGTCAACTTCATAAACTATAAGGTGATGATTAGGGTCGGATATGATCTGCTCCCAGGTATTCTTAAGATGCTCGTCGTGCTCGGGAATGCTTTCCTCATGCAGATATAAATAAAGCTCCAGAATGGAATCAAGATCGTTTATTTTTGCTTCGCGGATCATATTGGTATCCCCCATTTATGTTCAGTTGAATTCTAACACTAATATCAGACAGGTTTGCCTGCCAGGATCTCTTTATAGTCTTTCAGGTTCTTTTTCAATAGTTCCGGTATATCCAATTCATAAGGACATCTTGTTTTGCAAAGTCCGCATTCAACACACGAATCTATCTTAAGCATCTCCTGCTGCCAGTAATCCGTAAGCCAGTTCTGAGACGGAGCTCTTCTGATCATCTGGCTCATTCTTGCACACTGGTTGATAGTAATGTCCACCGTGCACGGCATACAATATCCGCAGCCCCTGCAAAACTCACCCAGAAGCTCGTTTCTGTCCTTTTCGATCTCGGCTTTGATTTCTTCTGTCATTTCCGCTTCATTCCCGAAAAAGCCAAGCCATTCATTGAGTTCCGACTGTCTTTGAATTCCCCAGATGGGGAGAGCATCAAACTGGCTCATAAAAGCCATGCATGCTCTGGAGTTTGTCAGAAGTCCACCGGAAAGGCCCTTCATCGCAATAAACCCGATATCGTTTTCTTTGCAGCTTTTCACAAGTTCAATATCGCGTTCACTTGCAAGATACGAGAAGGGAAACTGCAACGTCTCATAAAGTCCGCTTTTAACAATATCTTCGGCAACACCGATCTTGTGCGCGGTTATTCCAATGTGTCTTACTTTGCCCTGCTTTTTTGCTTCCACCAAGGCGTTATAGATCTCATCTTCTTCGTTATAGCATTTTGCCGCACAGTGAAGCTGATAGATATCTACATAATCAGTCTTAAGATTAGAGAGTGTTGTATTAAGATCCTCTTCAAATTTAGCCTTTGTAGTTGCTTGTGTTTTCGAAGAGATAAATACTTTTTCGCGCATGCCTTCAAAAGCTTTTCCGACCTTTTCCTCGCTGTCGGAATATGCTCTGGCAGTATCGAAAAATCTCATTCCGCCGTCGTATGCGTTTCTCAAAAGGCTTACTGCTTCATCCTCGCTGACCCTTTGTATCGGGAGTGCTCCGAAAGCATTCTGGGGAACCGTAATATCAGTCTTACCGAGACGTATATTTTTCATAAGGCTGCCTCCGTCACACAGTCATATTCTGCTCTCCCCACTTCTTCAGTTCGAGAAGGATGGGGATTATGCTCTTCGCTTTATCCGTGAGTCTGTATTCGACACGGACCGGCATCTCATCATACTGGGTCCTTAAGACCATGCCGTCAGCTTCCATTTCCTTAAGTGAAGTGGCCAGCATAGTATTGGTGATGCCGTAAATACCTCTTCTGAGTTCGCCGTATCTTACAACTTCCTTTTGGTCTATGAGGCAGAGGATCAGTATTTTCCATTTGCCGCCGATAAGATCGAGCACACGCTTTAAGCCGCAGCCTTTTCCGGCAATGTCTTCACAAAGGATCTCTTTCTTGCTCATCAGTATTCTCCTATACTCCTATAAAAAGTCAAATAGTTTAAGCTGTTTGCTGTATTTTTCTTTATTTGCTCAACATGAGTTCAGGATTAAATGGTTCTCTGTTCTCAAGCATTACAAATACTATTCTTGCTATTTTCCTGGTCAAAGCGATAATCGCTCTGCCGGAACCTTTATCTGTTTTCTTGCGACGATAGTCTTCGATCAATCGCCAATCGCTTGTCTGTTTCGATAACCGAATCATTCCAAGTGCTACTTGAACAAATGCCGTTCTTAACTCCTGTGGGCCATGCTTTGTTATATGTCCCAGATGTACAGTCTCATTCGAATTGTGTACGCTTGGCACTATCCCGATATAAGCTGCAAATCTCTTGAAGTCTCCATCGAATCGTTCAAGATCTTCTGTGTAAGATGCTATCGTTGCCGCTCCGATCTTTCCCACTCCCGGTATCGTCTTTAACAACTTAACATCTTCATTGTCTTCGACCATCTTCTCAATTTGTGCCTCAACATCCTTGATTTGTGCTTCCATACCATCTAAGATATTAAGCATCACTTCTAGTGATGAGGCAGTGAATTCTGAGTAGTCGTGATCCGCGAGATCGTTTATCAGGTCCTGCCTTTTTCTTTTGCTCTGAAACTGAGCTGCATTCGTCTCAATTCCGTAGCCAAGAAGCATCCCGTGGATCTGATTCTTGATCTTTACGGAGCTTTGTACAAGTATCCTTCTTGTCTTAAGCATCCTGCGGATCTCTTCACTGGTCTGGCTGCATAGGTGCGCTTCAGGTAACATTTCCTTTTGCAAGTACATTGCCAACGTCAACGCATCGTTTGCATCTGTCTTCTTCGTGCTGTATGTGATCACTTTGAACTTATTCGTGTTGACCACTGTCACATCAAAGAATTCTTTTTCCATTTGATTCTTGAAGAACCTTGCGTTACCGGTAGTCTCTACCGCCAACTCTATGGAACATCCGTCTTCTTCCTCGTATCGATGCATCTCCTCTATAAATTCGGAATATCCGTCAGGAGTTGTTCGGTACTCTTCCTGGAGAACTACTTCTCCGTCTTCGGTCAATGCGCTTACCGTGAACTGTGTCTTGTGCAGATCTACGCCTACGCACAACCGTTTTCTTTCTTCTGTCTTACTCATCTTCTTACCTCCGTAAGTTTCTTCAGCAAGACAGCTTCTGTTGGGTGATGCTTCCAATCTCCTATTCGGCCTTCTCGACCTCTGCATGATTCGATTGCTAACTTCCCATTCTCCTT
>CAJOJI010000098.1 GCA_905234715.1 uncultured Saccharofermentans sp. | reverse complement strand
CAATTGCCAAGTTAAAAGAGCTCGGCGTCTTGTGATCAGATAAACCAACTAAACTCCAATTGTCAAAAGCAAACGGGGCATCTCACACATTCAAGTGAGGTGCCCCGTTTTTTGTTTGTGTTAGCTGATTAACCCGCCTTCCCTATCTTATAGATGCGTGAACCAAAGTCAGGATAATATCTGGTGTTCTCATTGTAGCCTAATGAAGCGAAGCGCGGCTTGATGTGGACGCCGGCGTACATCATGGCGTCGCCATACATCTCGTGTGACTCTTTTTCGGAAGGCATCTTGTAGAATTTAGCAATCACTCTGTGAATGAATCCGTCCTGTTTAACGTGGAAGGGCGCAACATAGTTTACAAGACCTCCGAAGCCCCTCAGATCGTATGTGTTCTCACGGACTTCGATGTGATATTTAACATCGTCGATAAGGCCGCGCACATAGAGGACATCGTGGCTGTCGTTAGGCGTAGCAAGACTCTGCATTATGAGCGACATTGCTTCGCTGCCGTCCTTGGCGGAAATGGTCCATGAAAGGATCTTTCCTTCGTCAAATGAATTTACGCGCCACAGGCGTCCGTACTGCATGAGCTTTCTGTTTGTCTTGATGTATTCGATCTGTCTTTTGATCTCTTCGAATTCTTCTTTCGGCAAATCACAGAGGTTGCATTCGTATCCTGTGTTGCCGAAGAGAGCGACGTTAAAGCGCGTATCGAGCGGAGTTTTTCTGAGTGTCTGATGGTTGGGAACATCAGAGACATGACATGTATAACATGACTGCGGATAGCCGTAGGAATATCCGTTCTGGATGATGGCTCTCTGGTATGCGTCGGTATCGTCGGATGCCCATATCTGAGGGAAGTAAGAAAGGATACCAAGGTCGAATCTGTTGCCGCCGGAAGCGCATCCTTCAAAAAGAATGTGAGGGAACTTCTGCGTTAAAGTATTCATCACGCGGTACAGTCCGAGTATGTATCTGTGCGCAACTTCGCCCTGTCTGTCGGCAGGAAGAGAAGATGAAAACACATCCGTGAAGTTTCGGTTGTAATCCCATTTAACATATGAGATATCGGCAGATGAGAATACCGATGACATTGCATCGATTATGTAGTCCTGTACTTCCGTGCGTGTAAGGTCTAACAGCATCTGGTTGCGTCCCGTGGAATGTGCTTTGCCCGGGATTTTCATTGCCCAGTCGGGATGCGCGCGGTACAGGTCGGAATTCTCATTTACCATCTCAGGTTCTACCCAGATACCGAACTCTAACCCAAGTTTCCTGATCTTATCGCAGATGTCTTTTATACCGTGAGGAAGCTTTTTCGAATCGGGAGTCCAGTCGCCCAAAGACGACGTGTCATCTTTACGGCCTTTGAACCAGCCGTCGTCCATAACAAATAACTCGACGCCGGCTTTCTTTGCACGGCGTGCAAGTCTTAGGAGCTTGCTCTCGCTTATATCAAAATAGGATGCCTCCCATGAATTCAGGAGGACAGGCCGAAGACGGTCCTTCCACTCGCCGCTTACTATGTGGCTGCTGACAAAGTCGTGCATGCCGTGGCTCATCGTGTTGCAGCCCGAAGCTGAATACGTCATGACGGCTTCAGGGCTTCTGAAGGACTCTCCTTTCGCCAGTTTCCATGTAAATCCCTGAGGATTGATACCGGTGACGAGACGTACTTTCCCGAAGGGATTTTTCTCGACACAGGTATAGTGGTTTCCGCTGTAAACAAGATTGATTCCGTAGACCTCGGTCAAATGCGCCGCGTCCTAACATGACGAACGGATTTGCGTGATTGGAAGACGAGCCTCCGCATGAAGAATTGACGAGCTTTACGCCGCCGACTTTCTGGACGTTCTTATTCATCTCGCGCGCCCATGCGCCGTTAAAAGTTATGAATGAATAATCACCCGGATCGAAGTCGAGATGAGTGCTCATGAGACGCTCGATAACGGCATCACCTTCGCCGTTATTTGTAAGCTCGCAGTATCTCGTTATTACATCGCATTCTTCGAATACCGAATAAACGAGAACGAGTGTAAGAGAATTTTCTTTGTCTTCAAGAGTAACTTTGAGAACGTCTGCATTCTCACCGTATGAGCCGGGGATGTCAGCTTCGCGTTCTTTACCCTTCTCCAAAGCGTAACTCTTGAATGCGAAGTCTGACGTTCTACTGCCGTCTCTGTTAATGAGTTCGACGGAAGGTTCCCTGACGTCACCCTTGCCGGGAGCACTTATCTCCAGCCTTATATCTTCCATTGAGACACTGCCGTTCTCAGCGTTATAAACGTTAGTGTTGCCGGGCGCAAACTCGGTAAGCTCCCTGATGCCGTCGTCGGAATCAAGGTGGATCTTGCGCCCGTAATACAGGTGCTCAAGATGGCCTGTTTCCATCACGCGGAAAGCGTAGGTCGTTTTCGAAGTGTTAAGGACAAATAACTTGCCGTCTTCTGATACGGTGATCATGTTATGCCTCCCTTGCTTTGAGCTCCTTTGCGATCTCACTGAGCTTCTTATCTGTAAGTATATACTTGCTCTTGAAGATAAGGAGAGCAATTACGAGAACAATAATTGGTGCGAGCGTCATTACGAGTCTTAATCCTACGATGGAGCCCGAGCTGATCGTATCGACTACGTGGTTTTTGTAGTTGCCGATCTTTTCGAGTATCGAAGAATAAGTAACTGCTGCTTCAGAGCTCTCCTTAATGTTGAAGATAGAGAGGCAGATAGACGCAACGAGCGCTGCGATGCCTGATGCGAGCTTAACGACGAATGTCTGCATCGAGAAGATGACCGACTCATCTCTTCTGTTGTTCTTGAGGTGGCCGTAATCTACGGTGTTCGCAAGGAAGATTGTAACGACTACGTTGAGCATGCCTACTGCAGCCATGATGAAGAATCCGGGAACGAAGAAAGGATATACGCTCTTAAGTCCGGCAAGCGCCATGACGAGCAGTATTACGTATCCTCCGATCGCAGCGAAAACGCAGATATAGAAGATCTTCAGTGTGTTGAATGCCTTTCTCAAAAGCGGGAAGAAGATCATCATGGCGAAGATCTGGATGCCGCCCGAGAACATGTTGAACAGTGTGTAGTTTCCTGTCCAGTTTGAGCCTCCAAGATCGTACTTGAAGAAGTAGATCAAAAGGTTCGAAGTGATGTATGTTGCAGAGTTTACGAGAACGATAGTGATAACGATCGTCATTGCCTGGTCGTTCTGCAAAAGAGCCTTGAACATCTGCTTTACGGAAGGCGTCTTCAAGTCGACTGTGGACTTCTCTTTTACAAAGAGGCATGTGATCGTGATGAAGACTACGAAGAGCACGCCGATGATGATCGAGAAATATTTGAAACCGACTCTCTCAACTTCGAGATTTGACTTCATCGTAAGGTCAACATTTACGGAAGACATTGCAGCGAAATCCATGAACTCATCTGAGGGAACTCCGATGACAAGAATGGGGGATGTCTCTACAACTTCTGTCTGGTCTTCGTCAGCATAGTCACCCATGACATACTCGACTCCATAATTGGAGATGTCCCTGCCGAAGATCTCGCCTGAGATCTCAGCATTGGAATCGCTAACATCGATGATGCCTTCGAAGATCTTCTCTGTTCCCGTAATGCTGACATTAAGTGTGCAGCCCGGAAATTCAAAGACTTCGCCTGTGGGGTTGTTATCAGAATCTCTCTCCATGATGTAAACGGTTGCATCAATAGAATTGAATTCTTTTGTAACCATCTTTGCCTCGCCCTTTGAGAACGCATTACCCAAGGCAGCAACGCACATAACTGTGAGAATAGATACAACAGCGGAACCTACGCCTGCAGCAGATCTTGCGAGAGTGGTAAGTCCTTCACGTTCCTTACCTCCTTCCGTGAATGCGGGGATCATGGACCAGTATGGAATGTCCATCATGGTGTATGTGATACCCCAGAGGATGTAGATGACAGCTGCGTACGCAACGAGTCCGCCTCCGTCAAGTGACGGCGGTGCGGAGAACATGACGATAAGTATAATCGCATTCGTAATAGTACCTATCATGAGCCAGGGACGGAACTTGCCCCACTTGGTCTTCGTTTTCGCAACGATGACACCCATTATCGGATCATTAAACGCATCGAATACACGCGCGATCATGAGAATGATTCCCATCGCAATTGCAGATACTCCGAGGATGTCCTGATAGTAGTAAAGGACATAGCTTGCGGAGAGCATGTAGACCATGTCCTTGCCGACGGCACCAAGACCGTAAGCGACCTTTTCCTTCATTGTAAGTCTCATTTTGCATACCCTCCCTTCTTAAGTTCCAGAGCGAGCTTTACTGCGTTGTACGCTCCGTCGTATAAACCGATCTTTTTATTAATGTCTATCGCATCACACATATTCTTTAACGTGACGCCGTCTTCAACGAAAAGTCTTATCATCTGTAGCGTGTGCGGAATGTCCCTGCACTCCAGCGTGCCGTCTCCTACTTCTGCCGAGTGGATCGCACCCCACTGCTCGTGTCCGCCGATCCTCTTGATGAATAACTTCGGCACAGGATAGTAAGCAAGTTCGGAAGGCTTTGTAACAAGAACGTCGCACGATCTCATGAGAAGATTTGTTGCGTAAACTGCTTCAAAGATATTCTCGTGGCAGAAGATATTTATTCCTTCGACATCGCCTTCAAGAGCATCTTCGCAGAACTTCTTTGTCTCTTCCCAGTTGTTGAAATGAGTCTTGGTAACATCGGTCATTCCGGGCGCGAGTTTCTGAAGATCTTTCCATACATTCATGTAATCGCCGATATTGATATAGAGCGCAACCTTGCCCTTCTTTATATCAGGCATGAGTTCGTTTACGATCGCAGCGAAGATCTCCTTCTGCGCTCCTGCACCGCCTATCGTAAGAAGAAATCTTATGGGCTTTCCGGATGCCTTTCTTGCAAGTCTTCTCTGATTATCGATCTCGATATTTCTAACGAGTTCATCGTCGATGTAATGGCCTGTGTAAACGATCGAATCTTCAGGCATCGCCTTGAGCACATCGTTTCCTGCCATGCCGTTCATTGTGCGGTAACCTAAGTATGCGTAGTGAGTCTGTATAGTGTGGATTGCTCCCTCTGAAAAGTGAAGTGCCATCGGCCAGTTATCCGGAACTGCATTTACGACATACTTCATTCCTGCATGAACTGCAGCCTGGGCAGGCCATACATGAGTTCCGATAACCGGTATTTCCTTGGGCACGTTTTTATAAACGGCTGCCATTAACTCTGCGTTTTTCTGGTCGGGCGCATTGTAGGACAGCTGCTTAAAACCTGTGTAATTGATCGGCTCCCAGACAAACTTATTAAAGAGTCTGCTCTTCTGTGAGATGCGTGAACCCTTTGAATACAGGTCATTCTGAGCAGAAATAACTTTAGTGCATGTTGTCTCGGGATATGAATTAAGATCCATCCAGTAAGGAGTAAGGCCCATCGCATTTGCAGCACTTGCCATCGCCATAGAGATCCTGTAGTGGCCGAATCCCATTCTGATATTTCCTACGATAAGGCCGTTATCAACGTCAAAGCCTTTGCTTGTGCCGGCTTCGCTCTTTCCGATCTCGATATTCTTAACGCCTAAGATATCGCCGATGTAATCGTTGCCGACAACTTCCGCAGAATAGTTTGCATTAGTATCGTCGCCGAACTTCTTTATATACTTCTGCTTTGACTTCTCGGCTTTTCTGACCGTCGAAGCTTTCTGTATGTTTCCGTAAACGGATTCTGATCTGGCCATCTTATTCTCCTTAAGCCTTAATGCCCAAAAGCAGGATATCCACTATCTGATTCAGGCAGTCAACGTACTTGATCTTTGTCTTCTTGAGCGTGCCGTCTTCGAAAAGACTTGCTATCGATGCGTCCATCATTATCTTGAAAATCGTGAAGTCCGCATCTTCCCTGTAAATGCCTTCTTTTCTTCCCTGCTCTAAGAGTTCCATCGTGGGTTCCCAGCCGGACTCGAGCCTTCTTGTCATCTTCTTATAGATCTTCGGATACTTGTCTTTGAGGTCGCCGAGCTTAGCAAAATCGATTGCTGTAAAACTTTCGGGGAATGCGCTTAAGAGCTTTCTTGTTCTCTCTTCCACCGTGAGTCCTTCTTCAGCAAGGATCTCCTTTTCGCGTGCCTTGATGCCGTCGAAAATGTAATCAACGATCTTATCGAATATATCTTCTTTGCTTTCAAAACACTTATATATAGTCTTCTTGGAAATACCCATCTGCTCTGCGATATCGTCCATCGTGAGCTTCAAGCCTTTCTTATTGAATACCTTGATAGTATTTACAAGAATCTTATTCTGCAGATCGTCCATTTCGGGTTCCTCCGTCGGAAACTGTTTTCGCAAATAGAGTTTCCTTTGTGCATATCTTATCAGGTTCTATATATGAGGTGTGGAAACTGAATTACCAAAAATAGTTTCCGCCGTTTGTGTGATTTGCGCATGTGATATTTCCGTTTTTGGCATGTATCATTTATGTAGAAAAGGAGGATCAAGCATGGACCTTTCTCTTATAAACTTTAAAGACATATACATTGATAACGACGCAGGACAGCTCAAAAGATACGAGGCTGCCATAGAAAGTTTCGTTAAGAACTTCAACACAAGAGAAGGTCTGGAGATCTACTCCGCTCCGGGCAGGACCGAGATATGCGGCAACCACACCGACCACCAGCACGGCAAAGTCCTGGCCGCATCCATTAATCTCGATGCGATAGCAATAGTAAAGAAAACATCAGGTGATACCGTCAGAGTTGTTTCAGGCGATGCGCCTCTCATCACCATCGACGGCCTCACTAAAAAGGAAGAAGAAAAAGAAACGACCGCTGCTCTCATCAAAGGTGTCATCAGCTCACTCAAAGTTGAAGGTTATGTCACAGGCGGATTCGATGCTTACATCACAAGTGACGTACTCATCGGCGCAGGACTTTCATCCTCTGCTGCGTTCGAGACATTGATCGGAACGATAATAGCTGGTCTATATAACAACATGGAGATCGATCCGGTCACGATCGCTAAAGCAGGCCAGATTGCAGAGAATGAATTCTTCGGCAAGCCCTGCGGTCTTATGGACCAGATGGCATGCTCGGTCGGCAACATGGTACATATCGATTTCAAAGATCCTGCAGATCCTGTAATAGAAAAGATCGACTTTGATTTTGCCAAGACAGGCTACAGCCTCTGCATCACCGACACCAAGGGTTCTCACAGTGACCTTACACATGAATACGCTGCAGTTCCTTCTGAAATGAAAGAGATAGCAAAGCTCCTCGGCCACGACGTTTTAAGACCTGTAACTCTTGATGATATTCTCGACAACATAACTGAACTCCGTGCCAAGGCAGGCGACAGAGCAGTACTCCGCGCAATACACTTTGTCGAAGAGGATGCACGTGTCACCGAAGGCGTTAATGCACTCAAAGAAAACGACCTTCAGAAGTTCCTGAAAGTAATAAGAGCATCCGGCAATTCATCCTTCAAATATCTGCAGAATGTATACACATCTTCCGATGTGAAAACGCAGAACGTTTCCATCGCTCTTGCAGTGTCAGACGCAGTCCTTGAAGACGACGAATGCTCACGCGTTCACGGCGGCGGATTTGCAGGAACGATTCAGGCATTCGTAAAGAATGAGAATACTGATAAATACAGACAGGCAATGGATAAGATCTTCGGTGAAGGCTCATGCCGTATCCTCAAGATCAGAAAATACGGCGGCATCAAGGTAATCTAAAGAGGTGTCTCATGACTGACTACAACTATCTCATAACAGAACTCGTAAACTACGGAATCAATTCCGGTCTGGTCGACGAACTCGATAAAATCTACACGGTTAACAGACTCATCGAGATGCTCGGCCTGGACGAATATACCGAACCCGAAGAGGATATT
>CAJOJI010000097.1 GCA_905234715.1 uncultured Saccharofermentans sp. | reverse complement strand
AGACCTACAACGTGCATTTCAACTGCGATCTTTCTTGTGTACTCCTTGATCGTCTCAACGATCTCGGGTGAAAGATTCTTTGAAGGCAGGATGCATGCGGAGTCACCGGAGTGGATACCTGCAAGCTCGATGTGCTCCATAACTGCAGGAACGTAGCAGTTTGTACCGTCGGAGATAGCATCTGCTTCGCACTCTGTTGCGTGGTGCAGGAAACGGTCGATGAGGATCGGTCTGTCAGGTGTAACGCCTACTGCAGCATTCATGTAGACTCTCATCATCTCGTCGTCGTGAACGACTTCCATTCCTCTTCCGCCAAGAACGTAAGAAGGACGAACCATTACAGGATAGCCGATCTTGTTTGCGATCTTGATTGCTTCGTCAGCATTGATAGCCATACCTGCTTCAGGCATCGGGATGCCCAGGCGGTTCATCATTGCACGGAAGTGATCTCTGTCTTCTGCAAGGTCGATAGTCTCAGGTGTTGTACCAAGAATATTAACGCCGTTTGCCTTGAGGCTTGCAGCAAGGTTCAGAGGTGTCTGGCCGCCGAACTGTGCGATAACGCCGAGAGGCTTTTCCTTCTCGTGGATCGCGAGAACGTCTTCCAAAGTAAGAGGCTCGAAATAGAGCTTGTCGGAAGTATCGTAGTCTGTGGAAACTGTCTCAGGGTTGCAGTTAACGATGATGGACTCGAAGCCGAGCTTCTTTAACGCAAGTGCAGCATGTACGCAGCAGTAGTCGAACTCGATACCCTGGCCGATTCTGTTAGGACCGCCGCCCAGGATCATGATCTTCTTGTTGGAAGAAACGGGTGACTTGTCCTCAATGTGATAGGAAGAATAGTAGTAAGCGGCATCCTGTGTTCCGGATACGTGAACGCCTTCCCATGCTTCCTTGATTCCATATTCATAACGCGCACGGCGGATGAGATCTTCAGATACGCCGAGGAGCTGTGAGAGATACTTGTCGGAGAAACCGTCGAGCTTAGCCTGACGGAGAACTGCTTCATCGGGAATTCTGCCTGCACCCTTGAGGAGTTCTTCCTCTTCTTCAACGAGCTCTTTCATCTGCTCGATGAACCAGTGCTTGATCTTTGTGAGCTCGTAGAGTTCTTCTACAGTAGCGCCCTTACGGAGTGCCTCATACATAATGAACTGACGCTCGGAAGAAGGCTGTGTAAGCTTGAGCATAAGCTCTTCCTTTGTGAGCTTGTTGAAATCCTTTGCGAAGCCCAGACCGTATCTGTCCTTCTCCAAAGATCTGATAGCCTTCTGGAAAGCTTCCTTGTATGTCTTACCGATGCTCATTACCTCACCTACGGCTCTCATCTGAGTACCGAGCTTGTCCTGAGCGCCGTGGAACTTTTCGAAAGCCCATCTTGCGAACTTGATTACGACATAGTCGCCGTCCGGATAGTACTTGTCGAGTGTGCCGTACTTACCGCAGGGGATCTCATCCAAAGTGAGACCGCATGCGAGCATTGCGGATACGAGAGCGATCGGGAAACCTGTTGCCTTTGAAGCAAGAGCTGAAGATCTTGATGTTCTCGGGTTGATCTCGATAACAACGATTCTTCCTGTCTTGGGATCGTGAGCAAACTGGCAGTTGCATCCGCCGATAACTTCGATAGCCTTAACGATCCTGTATGAATAATCCTGAAGGATCTTCTGAACATCTTCAGAGATCGTAAGCATAGGAGCTGAGCAGAAAGAGTCACCTGTGTGAACGCCGATAGGGTCGATGTTCTCGATGAAGCAGACTGTGATGACGTTGTTCTTAGCGTCTCTTACTACCTCGAGCTCGAGTTCTTCCCATCCGCTGATGGACTCTTCAACGAGTACCTGATGGATCATGGAAGCAGCAAGGCCTCTCTCGACAACTGTCTTGAGCTCGTCGATGTTGTAAACGAGTCCGCCGCCTGCGCCGCCCATTGTGTAAGCAGGTCTGATAACTACAGGATAACCGAGATCGTCTGCGATCTTGATTGCCTCTTCAACGGAGTAAGCTTCGTGTGATCTGGGCATCTCGATGCCGAGGGAAGTCATTGTTTCCTTGAACTCGATTCTGTCCTCGCCTCTCTCGATGGCATCTACCTGAACGCCGATTACCTGAACGTTATACTTTTCGAGAATGCCTGCCTTGGAGAGCTCTGAACAGAGGTTGAGGCCTGACTGTCCGCCTAAGTTAGGGAGAAGCGCATCAGGACGCTCTTTTGCGATTATCTGCTCAAGACGCTTAACATTGAGCGGTTCGATGTAGGTTCTGTCTGCGACATCAGGGTCTGTCATGATGGTTGCAGGATTGGAGTTGACCAGGACGATCTCGTAACCGAGCTTTCTTAAAGCTTTGCACGCCTGAGTTCCTGAATAGTCGAACTCGCAAGCCTGGCCGATGATGATAGGACCTGAACCGATAATAAGGATCTTGTTGATATCTTCTCTCTTTGGCATAGTCTTGCCCCTTTCTTATTGCCCTAATATATATTTACTGCGTAGAATTTTATCACAGATTATCCGCACTTTGCACAGCAAAAATTATGGATTAGAATACTTTCATGAAAAATGTAATAAAGCCCGACAATCATAACGATTCAATGCTCCCGAAAAGCCCTAAAACCGGTCTTTTCAGGCGCTTAATTCCTACCGCCATACTCGGCTTAACGATCCTGGCCGTCCCCCTGACCGGCTGTGTCATTGACGAGCCCGTGCAGACGGTCAATCAGACAACGGCGGTAATCACGGAAAACACCGTTCAGATCGAAGAGCAGATCGAAGTATCATCAGGCGATGCAGAGCGCCCTTACGGCGTTACCATTGAAGCTGACCCGGAGGTCCTCATCGAATGCGATCTCGAGCGCGTGGTCGACGGCGACACGATAATCGTCCACGACCCTGACGGCAACAGATTAAGAGTCCGCCTTACAGGCATCAACGCTCCCGAATCGGTTCACGAAGACGAGAGCAAGAACACCGAAGAAGGACGCCAGGCTTCCAAGTTCATGAAAGAGCTTCTGGACGATGTTGATGTGGTCTATCTCGAATACGATGAAGCACAGTTCGACCAGTACGAGAGAACTCTCGCATACGTCTGGATCGAAATTGACGGCACATACGTCATGGTCAACGAGATAATGCTCGCGACAGACTATGCCGAACCCGTTTACATCAAACCGAACCTCCGATACGCCGACATCTTCAGGCAGTACGAAGGATAATGTGATACTTAAAAGGGATTGCCTTAATAGACAATCCCTTATTCATTAGTTCTAATTAATTTTTTCAACGAAGAATTACTCGAATCCCCTTCTCTTCATGCGCTTATATTCCTCATCGTCATCTTCGATATTGCTTTTCGCGGTTTGGAAGAACTGAGGATCGAATTCCGCCTGGGGAGCCTGAGGCTGGGCAGGTGCAGAAGGATATTCGGCATTCGGATACTCTGCCTTGGGGTATTCGGCCTTGGGATACTCTGCGGTAAGAGGTGTTACATCTGCTTTATTCTTCGATTTGACGAGATTCTTAATGGTCTTAAAGAACATATAGAAAGACAAGGCGCTCCACAGAATACCGAAACCGATGAAGAAGATTCCGATGTTGCTGTCAGCATTTTTGATAGTTGCAAGACCTACAACAGTTATGCCAACACCGGTTATCAGGAACGGGATCATGAAGATGATCGAGAAAACGGAACCTGCTTTAGACATGGTGCTTGTAGTCTCGCTGAATGATCTCGAATATCCTGAGCTGTTAGCAGCGTAACCGCTGACAGAAGGGCCTCCGACACCGGTGCCTGATACACCCTCCGAACCGTCAAGCGGGACTTCCGTGTATTCGACATCCCTGTCCTTTTTGTAGTTCTTGATCGAGATGACGATCATGGGAATGAAGATTCCTGCAACGAACAGGAGCGGGAACATCGAAGACAATGAATTGGCGATCCGGCTGCCTACAGACGGATTCAGCTTACTTTCTGCATTTTCGAAAGCATACTCGAATGCCGCCTCGAAAGCTTTGCCCGGATCTCTACCCTTTTCGAGATTAACCTGGACGATATCGCTGAATTTTTTGAACATGGATTCGGTAATGATGGGATCAGTATCATCACCCTGAACGGCTTCCCAAGAGTAGTCGGGAACATCGATCTTACCCTGCTCATAGAGTTCCTGTCCCTCCATCGGAACAGAATAAACGATTACGAAATGCTTCTCGTCTTCGAAGTTATCGACATACTTGAAGTAAGTATATGTCTCGAGATCTTCGTAAATTACGTCAAGGTTGGGATTTCTGCTGCTCCACTGCTCATCGTAAACAGTGTAAACGACCGGGCAGATTCCTGTCAGGACATAGTAATCCTTAAGCGTCTGAGTGAGCGCTTCGTCGTCTTTTATGACATCGATATCGTCATGGACTGCCGGATTATCGTAAAGACCGTTGAGTCTTTTAGGTCTGTCGTTAAAAATGGACGCACCTATGCCAAGCGCAAAGATGGCGAAAAAGATGATAAGTATGATTATCGAAGACAGATTTGCCCTGCGCGGCATACTGCTTGCATAGACGTATTCGTCCAGTCCTGAGTTCCTGTGATGTCTTAGATAGCGTCTCGCGCCCGGATAGTAAGACCTTGATACGCGGGGGCCTGAGCTTCCATATGAACCTCCGCCGTGTGATCCGCCTCCGTGCGAACCGCCTCCTGATGAATGTGGCATTTCCCTTATTCCTCCCTTTATTCCTTATTGCTTAGGTACTACAGCGTAGAAAACGAGATCATTTGTCCCGTTGTTTATCAGTGAATGTGAGTGTCCTTCAGGACAGTAATGGACCTCGCCGGGCTTAACCGGATATTCCGTGTCGTCGAAAAGGACCTTTCCCTCGCCTTCGACGATGAATATCATCTCACAGTTGCCCTCGTGCTTGTGGTAACCGATCGAAGCTCCCGAAGGAAGCTTGCCGTGCATCATCTTATTGACGCCGTCAGTATATGTCTTGTTATAAAAGACGCCTTCTCCGCCCTTGAAAGCGGGGTTGGCTACCCATTCCATCTGATTAAAGTCGTTAACCATAAAAACCTCCGTATTATCCTTATTTAAAGCAAATGTAACATTGTTACACTGCGTATTTTATTCTTAATTGAACGTCTCCAGAGCCTCATCGATGTTAATGTCCGAGTACTCGACCTCACACGAGAACACTCTGGCAACTTCCTGTATCCTGCACCCCTTAATCACCAGGTCGGCGATAAGATAGCAGGCCTCTGCGGCAAATCTTCCCGCGCCCTTATAGCGGTACAAAAGGTAAGCTGCGAAGTTAGTAAACTCATTCTCATTCTCGAGAATGGCCTTGTCCTCGTCAGTATTTTCGACCGGGTCGTCGATTATCTTGCTTAAAAGAGTGCTCCACTTGGGATCCATGACTTCCATTCCGTCAAAGATCTCAGCCCTGAGCTTTGACGCTGCCCTTCTACCGCCGCTTAACTCATTAAGCCTATCGGTCAAAGGCTTTGAGCTGTCGAAAACAGCCTTGATGTATGAAGGAAGTTCCATTTTCGAGCCGTCATCAGCGATAAGCTCAAAACCACATTCACCTTCAAGAACGATTCGGCAGGCTTCCTCGCAGACAAGACCGATTCCCGCTTCAATATGATCTTCAAAATCGTTATAGAATCTCGGGTGCTCCCTGCAGATGTCGCAGAGATAGTCCTCGCCGTGCTTAATGATCATCTCGCAGAGGTTGTCATCCCTTAAGAACGGACACCTGCCGTCTTCTTCGAGAACAAAACAGCCGTCTTTGATCTTACAGGCAATATCAGGATCAGCCTTGAATCTTTTTAGCGAATCTTTGTCGATGCCGATCACCCAGCCTGCGCAGCATGTGTGAACACAGTCACCTGCTTTGCATTTGAAGTTCTGACAGTAATCCGGGCGGTAAGTCTTCATGTGCAATTCTCCCCTTTTAATTCCAAAAGAGATTATATCACGATATCGGGCATATCAAATTTGATTTACATAACTCCGTGTGTATAATCTACCGTAGCAGAAAGAGAACGCTTAGCGCCTGTGGCGGGTCCGGCACGGATCATTATGGGCTTCGCAGGCAGCCGGTCCGTGTACGATCTTGTACATCCAAGTTAGAACTTGGATTTAATGATTTCTCTTTCTGCTTTAATTTTGCCAATAAAAACGGGCACCTCGTCTTGAGATGCCCGTATATTTTTGCTTTTGTTTGATCTTACTCGTGATCGTAAGGATGGATCGTCTCGATAGTGCCGTCTTCTGCGATGTTGAGCTTTGTGAACTTAACGCTTCTCTTGTGTGAGCAGCCGCCGCATCTCTTTGCATCATGATAGAAGAGGTACCACTCGCCGTCGATAT
>CAJOJI010000096.1 GCA_905234715.1 uncultured Saccharofermentans sp. | reverse complement strand
AACGCAAACGTCGAGTGGTACGCTGATGGTGATCCAGCATCCGCAGACTACAGGAGTGCAATCTGGATCCCGGTAAAGAAAAAGGCTGATTAACAAATTTTAGGGGTGTCTCGACGAGGCACCCCTTTTCGTATTCACTATTGAAAGCCGTGTCAAACAGTGGCGTTTCGATAATGCTTAGCGGAAGCTTTAAACGCAAAGGCAACAAGCAGTGCTGCCACAACATATCCAAAAAGAGCTATTACTGATGACTCCGCACCGAATGCTCCGCCGGTTACGAGACCCGACTGCGATCCGGTTACATAAGTAACTAATGACTCTTCCGAAAGTGAAGGCGCTATTGTAAGAAGGCCGCCTGCCATGAAGACATTCCACACAATGTGGACTACGACGCCGTTCCATACAGAGCCTGTTCTTACGGCAATCAGCGAAAACAGAATACCTACCGCAGTTCCCGTGATGAGAAGGCGGATGCAGTCACCTGCAGAGAACTGTTCCATCTCGGTAATGTGCATTGCTGCAAAAAGCACAGACGGGACTATTACTGCTACAGCCGTATTCCATCTCTTCTTAAGGATGCCGAACATCACGCCTCTGAAAAGAATCTCCTCTACCACAGGAGCCGCGATGCAGTTATAAACGGTTGATGCGATCACGGTAAGTTTTGCATCCTGATCCAAAGCGCCTGATACGAATTCACCCTTTACGAAGAGGAAGAAACTTCCGCAAACCACAAGAGGCAGTACAACCGCAAGAATGATGTACAGGGGCTTAACGGAAATCTTAGACATGCCGATCTCTTCCGGCTTTAATTTGAATCCCTTACCGTATATGAGCTTTACCGTCAGAAGTGCGATAAAGAGATGAAGTATTCCCCAAAGGACAACACATATATACATCGGGACGTTGAACATCATCGGCAGGCTGGAGATCACTGAAGAAAGGATACTTGAGGCGACTAATACCACGATGGCGAGTACCGCGCCACCCAAAGCTTTTAATGTATTCATTTGTCACCTCCGGATTATGCGGGGAATCCGTTAACGATGAAGTAGATTATCATCGAGATCAGATCGATCGTAATTACTGCGCCAGCTCCTATGAGCACCCACTTAAGGATGGTCTTGGCACGCGTGCCGTTCTTTTTGGTAAGGACCTTCTGGTCGATCACATCTGCCATGGTCTTATGGTCGGGAGTACTGACGGGCTCGATACCTTTAAGAAGATAATCAGTCGTTACTTCAAAGATATCGCTCATAATAACTACCTTATCAAGATCAGGGGTTGCCTGTTCGCTTTCCCACTTTGAGACTGCCTGTCTGGATACTCCGACAGCATCCGCCAGCTCTTCCTGAGACATGCCGCGTTGTTTTCTAAGGCTCTGTATTCTGTCTGCAATTGTCATTCGTTTTACCTCCAAGGTTTGATGGCTTGAGGATAGCTTTTTTGGCCTTTACAAAGCCACCAACTACGCCTTGAAATTTGTCAACCGGCGGTTGCAACCCACTGTTTTCAACGTTTTTCGTGATCTGCCGCTCAAAATCAGCGCCTGGAATAGGCAGGTCATAAACAGTATACATCATCAGCAAAAATCGGATAATACCCGGCCGTTAGATAGCTCCAATTGTTTATAAACATTTTCAATAAAAGGCGACTTATGCTCTATATACCTGTCAATGTCATAGGGATATAACGCTGCTCCCTCTTCTTTTATCCTGCCGTATTCAGAAGCAGCTTCAGGGTGGCTTCTGAGGTAGTCTCGAAAGGCAAGATGTCTTTTAAGTTCCTCCGAATCCTGAGCGCAAACATACAGGTGATGTTTCCTTAAGTGATCTTTGCCTTCGTATTTAAAAGCTTCCCTTCCCGGTATGCCAAGATCGCCCTCATGTGAATAACCTATGCTCCCGAGAGCCGATACAACCTCAGGCAGAACAGATCTGTCGCTGATAACAACATCGATGTCGATTATGGGTTTTGCAGAAAGGCCTTCAACAGACGTGCTGCCGACATGTTCTATTCTGAGAGCAAGATCTTTCAAGGCAGCATCCAGCTCATCCCTTATCGCAATAAAATCTGTCTTCCAGGATTCATCGTAAGATTGAACGATTACATGTTTATTCATCAGTTATCTTCCTTTATCGTCTGTGCAGTGAGCCTTACAATCTTCTTTACTTCATTGACGTCATAAACATCGTGGCAGTAATTCTCACCGGGATATATGTTGAGCGGCCAGATCCTTTTTCCGTCTTTGCAGTCGATATATGGGCAGAGTATTCCGCGTTCGCAGTCAAAGGTTATCTTGCTTTCATCAGGCAGATAGAGATATTCCATATTAAATACACACATCTGGACAGGTCCCGCACACTTAATGAGTTTTACCTCGTTTCCAAAATGCAAATTCATCATGTCATCGATGATACCCATTGAAGCATTCTTTACTCTTCCCTGTTTCAGATTCTTATACGGATCGTATCTGTCATCAGCAAGATCTTCATTAAACTGTCCATACACGAATCTTCCGGTGTTCAGAAATTCTGCAAAGGCCTTTTCGAGAGCCGGAGAATCTGTACCGGAAAAACTCTCAGATATATGTTTGAACGCTTCACAGGAAGTGATATCAGAGATCTTTCCCAATTCTCCTGCAATAGTTTTAGAAGACATGGTTTTGTTATCGTACTGCTTTTTATAGAAAGCCGTTATACGGCAATTTGCTTTAAATCTGTCATCTGCATAGAAGTCTTTTTTCTTATTCTCAAAATAGTGGTTGAGCTCATCGCTTAACAGTTCGGATAATCCGCGCTCGCTGTCAAGTTCAAGATAGAGTTGGTAAACAAACGAATTTCTGTCGGCGCCTTCATTTACCGCGGAAATAATAAACGAGTCAAACTCATCCTTATGACCTAAGGACAGCATCGAATAATAATATAATGCGTCTTCTGTGGTGAATTCTTTCATTTAACTGATCTTATCCCCTGAAAATCTTCTTATTCCAACTGAAATATTATAACAATAAAAATCCCGGAGCACATGACTCCGGGATCTTTATGTCTATTTTTACGTGTTATTTAGAGGTCTGAATCAGACTGTTCTACGAAATACTCGTCAAGTCCGAGCTGCTTGAAGATCTTGATGTAACCGTAATATGCAGCAGATGCGATGATAACGATGATTGCGATTACTGTGATGATCTCTACGAGTGTCATACCCTTCTTTGACTTAAGTTCCTTTTTCATTTTTGTGTCCTCCCTGATGTGTTTTGTTTTAGTTTTGGTTTGTTTGTGTTTTTGTTTTACCTGGCCTAATTAAACCATCCAAAACACGGGCAGACTATGATCAATGTTTAAGGGATTTGTTGATTAAGCAACACATCTCTTACAATGTGTTGCTTTTCAACAAAAACTTTCAAAAACAGGAGTTTAATCAGCGTTCTTGAGGGCTACATCCATCGGAATCTTCTTGATCCTGATAAAGTCGATCACTGATACGAAGGCATAACCCAAGAGCAGATATACCACCGACAATACCATTGATACAGGTCTCATGTAGAAAGCGAAATATCCGTCCATCTGCATGAGGAACTGATGGAAGATCCAGATCATCATGAAGTAGCCGATGCCAAGGCTGATAACGGTAAAAAAGGTTACCACGATAGCAGTCGGAACGATGTAAAGAGATCCGATCTCGCCATTCTTGAAGCCTAAGATCTTAACCATTGATATCGAATGCTCGTTACGTTCAATAATGATCTTAGCAAGCAGATAGATAAGAGCTGCGGCAAGGACGATCATCGCATACTTGAATATATTCATGAATTCACCGACAGAGTGCATCAGCTGTGTTGTGACCTTTGAGATGTCTTCAGCGGTAATGACTGTCGCAATGTCCTGAGCGTCGATGTCTGTAATCTCGTTTCTGGAGAAGTATCCGGAGAACTCTTCGTCCTTCTTATCGAATGTTTTGTTAAAGCTTTCATTGTCCATGAATACGGCAATGCCGCCTTCATAATCTACGATGCCATCGACAGTGAATTCATATGACTTATTCTCGTATTCCTCATGAAGCGTAATGACATCACCGTTCTTGATGTAGAACTTGTTTCCGAAAGCGCTAGAGATGTATACATGACCTTCAGAAATATCCGAAGCAAGATCAACATATGCACTGCCGTCAGAAATGCCGTATACGGTTACGCCTTCGTCGCCGCCGCTTCCCATGCCTTCACGCATTGAAGACTTCTCTTTGGGATACAGGAGGTTTGTGCAGCTGAATCTCTCAGCGCTTTCCTCATCAGTAACGATCACATTTCCGTCTTCGTCCTTATATCCCATGAGCATGTACTGGTATTCAGCGAACACCATTTCAGGTGCCCTCTCACCGTAGTTTTCGAGAGAATCGACAATACCGAATCCGAAGCAGAGCATCAGTTCTGAAAGGATAACACCGAAGATCAGGACAGCGTAGTTCGGCATGTTCTGGAACAAAACTCTTAATCTGAAACGGCCAAGGAATGACCAGGCAGGAAGTCTTCTGGCCTTTGTGTGCTTTGATTTTGCAAGGTCGTGTCTTAAGAATTTCAGAGGGCTCAGCTGGAGCTTCTTCACGATTACGAAAAGATTGATGAGGAACATCAAGAGCAACGGAATTACTGTCGTCTTGACGAGCCCCGCAGCATCAGCGGTGCGGAGCATAGTCCCCATATTGCCGGGATCCTGTATATCCGAGAGCATTACCGATCGCAGCGCCTGCCAGAGTTACGATAACCGGCATGGACATATAGTGAACGATAAGCTCTCCTTTGCTGTATCCGGATGCACGCAGAGTGCCGATTACGGATGCTTCTTTATCAATTGTGCTGCTGATCGTGATAGCGAAAATAAACGCAATTACTGCGATAAGAATGTAGCAGAAGATCGCCGTGCCCACAGAGTCGCCTTCGATATCGGAAGGCGCGAAGTTTCTTGCCTGGCTTAAGTAAGTCGGAAGGTAATCTTTGATCTCGTTATCGTCAACAAGAGTCTGCGTGATAAGAGCTTTAAGAAATCTCTCCGAATAGTCTGCCTGGGCAACTTTGTCTTCAGGCTTAACGTCGTACAGGAACGAATAGTTGTAGTGAAGTCTTGAAGTAAGTTCATTGAACGCTTCAGGTGTAAGCATCGCAACGTCGAATCCGAACGCGTCAAACATGAGGTCCGTATTTGATTCGTGCATCGTAAGATAATTAACGTAAGAAAGAAGTCCTACAACCTCATATTCCCGGCCGCCTACGGTGATCTTATCGCCTAACTTAATACCGACAGTATCGGCGTGGTTTCTGTCAATTGCGATCTCGTTCTTATTCTCAGGCGCGCGGCCTTCTACAAACGATGCGAGGTCAATCTCAGAGTCGCTTTTGAAGATCCTTACAGTTGCATCTTCAACGCCGTCGTTATTGTTGTCTTCTGACTCATTGCGGTAGAAGTGTTCGTAGATCTTAACTGTTGTGGGTTTGAAGTTATCGTCATTAAGTTTGTATTCTTCAGCAATGTCGTTCCACTCTTCGTCGACTGCTTCGATAACAGCATCGTGAGCTTCAGCATATGCTTCATCTACTGCTTCTTTGAACTCATCTGAGTTGCGTGCTTCTTTAAGAGCTTCTTCGAAGTTTTCTTCCATAGCTGCATCAACATAGCTCTGGATCATGTCTTCATCCGTTACACCCATAGCCACGCACTGTGCGCGGACACCGTCTTCTATTGCTTTTGTGACCTGTTCATTTAATTCTTTTTCGATTGCATCAGCAACTTCCTTATCGGCTTCTTTCATGCCCTCATCGATGAAGTACTGTCTTACGTCAGCCATCTCGCCGGAGCTGATGTTTTCGAGAAGTTCGGGAGAAGCGCGGTGCGATAACTCAAAGCAGCCATCTTCAAGATTAAGTTCTGTCTTTCCTTTATTTATCGAGTAGACCATGCTCTCACGGCCAACATACATACCGGAGATGACACCGATCATGCCAACCATGAAGAGAATGATTACCAGATATTTGTGCCAGTCAGAAGCGAGTTCTTTTGGAATTCGCTTTATCAACGGATTTCTCATAAGGCCCTCCTCCTTACCACTCGAGCTCGGAAGCCGGGATCTTCTTATCGTTCAGATCGTTATGGCGTACGACACCGTCTCTTAACTTGATGACGTGATCTGCCATGTACTTGATCGCTTCGTTGTGGGTAACCATTATTATCGTGCTGCCGTACTTGCTGTTGCAGTCTTCGATAAGTGAGAGGATCTCTTTACTCGTCTTATAGTCAAGTGCACCTGTAGGCTCGTCGCACATTAAAATGTCCGGATTCTTGACAACAGCTCTTCCGATTGAAACTCTCTGCTGCTGTCCTCCGGACAACTGATTGGGGTACTTGTATTTGTGATCCTGCAGACCTAATGTGGTGATTACTTCTTCTACGTCAAGCGGCTTGTCTGACAGATATGCGCCTACTTCGATATTCTCTTTTACATTGAGATTCGGGATGAGGTTATACATCTGGAAAACGTAACCTAAGTGCTTTCTTCTGTAGATCGTAAGCTGCTTCTCATCCATGTCTTCGAGCTTGTCCCCTTTAATGCTTACAAAACCCGAATCAGGCGTATCGATGCCTCCGATGATGTTGAGCAGTGTGGACTTGCCTGAACCTGAAGGTCCGAGAAGAACACAGAACTCGCCCTTCTTAACGGTGAAGTTCATGCCCCTTAATACATCCTGCTTCGCTTCACCCGTGCCAAAACTCTTTTTGAGATCTTTGATCTCCAGAAAGTTCTCTTCCATTGTTGTTTCTCCTGACTTTATAGATTTTCAATTCCCTAAAGCCTTTAACAACAAAAGACCCAAGTACAGCGGGACTATACTTGGGCTATAAATCAATATTATATTTTGCGATCCATAACACATGTATAGTTAAGCTATACATGAGTCTCGCAATTTAAAACAAGCCAGGCACGAGGCCAGGATGTTGACTTGCTACGCCAAAGGCGCTTGCTACTCCCCCATGGGAATTACATTGTGAATTTAGCATATCGCAACTTGAGTGTCAATGGGATATCAGTTAGCAATGGGTAATTTGAGAAGATTCAACAGTTATAGATAAGAAATTCCCGTTTATTTTGTTGATGTGTTTAACCGATATCACAAAACGACACATATATTTCACACTCTCCGTAACATCACCCGGGAAAGAGCTCCGCAGACTGAACCCCTGCAAAATAAGGGCTTTACGGCCTATTATTTAATATAAAAGCTATAGATTATTAATAAGAAGTAACGTGCGTGTGAATGAGTATATTTCTTTGCCATGTTAAAATATATTTATTCTTAAATGAAAGGGCGGTCATTTATGAGGTTAGTTTTATCAGTGGTCTTCGCAATACTGATAATTGCGCTTCTTGTATGCATGTTTTTTGCCAAGAAATCCAAGAAGCCAATCGGAAATGCCGTTTCTTTCGTTTTGGCAGGCCTTATTATTCCTGTCCTCGGAAATCTGATCCTTATCGCTACATCAGACAAAACATATGCAACTTCAGGATGTTACATCTATTTCCTCGGCATGGACATAGCTGTATATTCAATTTGGCATTTCACTCTTGTTTATTGTAAGATGGGCAAGCCGAAAACAATTCTGCGTGTACTTATAGCAGTTCTTTTGGGAGCTGATTTTACACAGTACATTCTCAATCCGATATTTCACTTCACATTCAGCATCGAGAAAATCTTAGTTGAGAACAGACCATATTTCAGACTCGTCCCCTATACCGGACAAACTTTTCACAGAATAGTCTGCTACGGATTATTTGTTTCAATACTTATAGTTTTTGCGGTCAAGACGATCAAATCATCATATGTATACAGAGAAAAATACGCTGTAATGTTTTTCTCTATTCTTGCCACAGGCGCAGTAGAAACTTATTACATCTTCTCAAGACACCCGATGGATACTTCAATGATCGGATTCGGTCTGTTTGGTCTGCTCGTATATTTCTTCTCGCTCCATTACAGACCTATGAAACTTCTGGACAGGATGCTTGCCGGAATGGCATCAGAGATGCCCGATGCATTATTTTTCTTCGATGAGAATGGCAAATGCATATGGGCCAATGAGCCCGGAAGAGAACTCATCGGAGTCTCCAAAGACAATTACGATAACATAAAGGATAACCTCAAATATCTGTTTGGAGATGATATTGATTTCAACAGCAGCGGATGGTACAAAAGAGTTACTCTCGGCACAGGCGATGAGACCCAATACACACATCTCGCCATGCGTTCTACTGTAGATGAAAAAGGTCATGTAACAGGTTCTTACCTGAGCATCCGTGACATCACCGAAGAGCAGCACGAAATAAAGCGCGAGATGTACAGATCCACCCACGATTCACTTACGGATTTCTACACTAAGGAATACCTGTACGAGAACATCAGCAACAGACTCCAGAGTGACCATGAAACTGATTATATGGTCGCTTATATTGAGATCTCAAATCTCAAAGTCGTTAATGACGTATTCGGCAAAAACTTCAGCGATCTTACCATTAAGGATATCGCAAAATTCATTCAGAGAAATGTCACCGACAAATGCCTTTACGGAAGACTCTCCATGGATTCGTTCGGTGTCCTGATCGACAAATCCAACTTCAATGAAGAGGGACTTGCAAAGAGGCTCGAAAACTATACGGTAAAAGACGAGAACCTCGAGCATCACATTCTCATTCACATCGGCATTTACGATATCACCCCTGAGGATGAGATCGATGTTTCACTGTTCTTCGACAGCGCACGTCTTGCAACGACGATGATAAGCAACAACTATCAGGACCTGATAGTCTATTACGACGACAAATTAAGAAATGAGATCATTCATAACCAGCTCATTTCCAACCAGGTAAAGAACGCCATCGAGACAAGACAGATAAGACCCTATCTGCAGCCCATCGTTGATTCGCGCGGCATGCTCGCAGGAGCCGAAGCACTTGTAAGATGGATACATCCTGAAGAAGGCTTCATGAACCCCGGCAAGTTCATTCCGGTATTTGAGAGAAACGGCCTTATCGCATCAGTCGACAAGCATGTATGGAGATGCGCCTGCGAGATCCTTGCAAACTGGAAAGAAAGAGGAATCAACAGCTTTATCTCGATCAACATCTCTCCCAAAGATTTCTATTACATGGACGTCATTGCTACACTTAAGAGCCTCGTAGAAGAGTTCGGTATCGACCCTATCAAGCTCAGAGTCGAGATCACTGAGACCGTCATGATGAACGATTCTGTCGACATACTTAAGACAGTCGACGATCTGCGCGCATATGGTTTCGTAGTTGAGATGGACGACTTCGGAAGCGGCTTCTCTTCACTTAACCTGCTTAAGGACATGAACATCGACGTAGTCAAGATCGACATGCAGTTCCTTAAAGATTCCGAGCGCAACATGAAGGCCGGAATAATCATCAAGAACATCATCAACATGGCAGAAGATCTCGGTATAGATACGCTTACCGAAGGCGTTGAGACGGCCAAGCAGTTTGAGAAGCTTTATGCGATGGGATGCAAACTCTATCAGGGTTATTATTTCTCAAAGCCTGTTCCCGTAGAAGACTTCGAAAAACAGTGGTTTGATTAAAGTATCAGTTTCGTGCCACTTCAAGTTCGGGCTGGTTTTTCGTATCGTCCGTAATCTCAAGAAGATATCCGCGCTTTTTCTTACCGTCATAGAGATAGCTTACATGGATCATGTATACTGAATCATCCTTCTTGTAAATGTGATTCTGGGGTGTCTGTTTTTTCTTAAAATCGTTCACCCATTCTTCGAAGACTTTTCTCAGATCCTCATCTTCGATGTAACGGTCTGCGTGGTTATTTGCAATCTCCGGGAAGAACTTTCTTGCAACATCAGTTGCGCTTAAAAAGCGCTTTTTAAAATCAAGTGAGATATAACCGAATCCTCCGTCAGCAAGAATAGAACTGCTGACCATGACATCGACCTTGTAAAGGCCCAAATTGTTCATTACAAACAGGAATCCGATCTCGATGAGAAGATCCGCCAGTGCCATCCACTCGATATCTTTTGTGAAAATGCGTCCGACAAAGAAAGCAAAGATCGATATCATCTGTAAAAACGCACCGACAACAAGATTCTTTCTTGAGACATTGGGCTTTTCGATCCAACCGTATATCAGGGCAAAGAAAGTTAATACAAGGAATATTCCGATCTCGATATAGAACAGGATATGAAGCGGACCGTATTCTTTTATAAGAACCGTAGCGCCGTTTCTGAATTCAATGTCAACACTCTTGTAGAAGATCGGGCTGTATCCCGCCGTCAGGACAAGGCAATAGATTCCCGAAGTAAATAAGATCATGAGGTATCTGACCCATTTCGGAAGCTCGATCTTGCATACGGATAAGATCATGAAAAAGCCTGCCAAAGGCAGATAGCATCCTCCTATATAGAGGAATTTATAAATGACCAGTGCTTCCCTGACATCACACGAGAGCGCGAGAAGGACATAGCAGAATTGCGACAGCAGCGCCAGTATGAAGATTATCGAATACCGGAAAGAAAAGTATCTGCGCTTAATGAAATAGTATATTGTGCAGCATATAAGCGACAATACACACATTGAAACATAGTAAGCGAGTACCATAACGCCCTGTCCATCCTCGAAATTCTAAACAACTCTCCTGATAAAAGAATTGCATACAGAGTATACTCTATTTTTTCAAAATATCGATAACGGAGTCGGTTTTGCCCGGCATCTTCTTAACAGGTGATGAGCAGATGTTCGTTAGCTATGTCGTTATATACCCTGCATTTTCTCCCCGAAACATCGAAAACATGGACTATGTCAGACAGGTCTGTCTCCTCTACGAACTCACCGGCTACATCAGGCGAAGATGAGAGCTTCTCCGGGTGGAAATGGACCGTTTTAACATTGTTAAACACCGCAGTATAGAGTATCTCAGCCTCAACAAGATCCTGGAAGATATGGCTTCCGTAAGACAATTCCGGGTTGTATCCCGCCCTCGTTTCTTCCGTCTCGCAGATTATCTCGAAAGCGCTGATGTCGGCAAACGAAG
>CAJOJI010000095.1 GCA_905234715.1 uncultured Saccharofermentans sp. | reverse complement strand
TCTTTCTTTCCATTCTGAAAAGCTCGCCTGTCTTAAGGAGACCTTCCGGAACATCGACATTTCCCATTACGCAGTTTGCGATAAGCGGAATGCCCGTTATCTTTGAAGCTTCAAGGATCTTATTCTCGCCTTCAGCAAGGATATCTGCGGTAGTCTCTTCGAGAAGATTCGTGTTGTTGAGATAACCGTCGATCTTAAAACCTGACGCAGCAGTAAGTTCATTTGTCATTATCGCGATCTGCTCAGCATCTGAAGTAAACGGTCTTAACGTGTTAACTGCCATATAAATAGCAGTATCTGTATTCTCGATCCTCTTTTTGATTGAACCGAGAACGATGGCGCCCATATCTTCTCCTCCGATATCGAAAATGCCCTGATAGGATTCATCATCGAATATAACGTACATTTCAGGAGTAAGAACCGGTGCATCAACGTTGGAACCGGCATACAAAGGCGTGATCAGCCTTACGCCTGCTTCTTCAAGAACCGCTCCGCAGTCTGATGAACGGTAGAAAGGATTTACGATATCGAGATCTGCAATGAGAAGCTTCTTGTCCGGCAGTGCTTTTCGCTGGGCAAGAGACATATTTACAGCGATCTCGGATTTACCGCTTCCGTAAGCGCCGATTATGATTGTTAAACGGTGATCAAGATAAAACATCAGAACATATTCTTCTTTCTAAAGACTACAAAACCATAGGCTGCGATTACCGTCATCCAGGCAACCGACTTGCCGATATATATCCAGTTAAGTTCATCGTAGGATATCTGCATCGAATCGATCTTTCTGTACTGCTGAGGCGTAACCCAGCATGAACGACTGGGTAATGAAATGAGTTGAGAAATCAAGTTCTTTCTGATACTCAATGCTGTTACTTATAAGGCTTGTGACACCGCCGGCCTGGTAGTCTCCTTCAAATCCGAACGGAGAGACTACATAGACAGGATGGAATATCTTCCAGCCAATACCCATATAAGCGTCTTTATCCTTCTTTTCGATGAGTTCATCAGCCGTATCATCATCAAGGTAACCTAATTCGACTAATTCCTCGTAATTCTCGTTTCTTACCTCAAGATACCCGTCACATGCCTTACCGGGCGTGTTGAAATAACCGATTACGGATGCAACTGCATTTGATGAGAGAGCAATAAGTATACAGAGGATCAAAGGCAGCGCTCGTCTTCTGAAGATAACGGCAAGAACTGTAAAGGATACGGTCATTACAAGGAAAACGACTATCGCAGTCGCGAATCTGGCAAACATCTCTCCTCCGTTCAGATCGACTCCGATACCTGATACGGCAACTCCGAACAAAGCCGAAGCAATATAGATCACGCAAAGACATACAGTGGCAGCCATCTGCGTAACTATATAAGAACCATAGATTGCGATCCTTGAGTGGCCTGAGATTATCTTATTTCTTATGATACCGTCAGAATAATCCCTGCCTATATGCAGACAGGTAAACAGCGCGATGAACTTAGGGAGTTCAGTAATAAATGCAACTGCGATCATCCATGTGAAATATCTGACATCTTCAGTTCCGAGTTCCAATTCCTTAAACCTGATGCCGTCGCTTAAGTCTAATGACAGTATCGCGCGATAGAGTAATGCCGTCAGAACAGGCCAGATAACGCTGAATCCGGCAATTATCCAGAAGAAGATACTCTTAAAAATACGTCTGAATTCAAATCCGAGAAGTTTAAACATTGGACTCACCTCCGACAAGCTTTACAAAGTAAGTCTCAAGGTCAGTCTCTCTGGGAACTACGCGTGCAATGTTTGCTCCTGCTTCATTAGCCGCAAGAACAACATTTGTAAGGTTGAAGTAGCCCTTTGCATAAACAACACCCGTTGAACTGTCATATGTCGCAGTAAGTCCCTTTGCATTAAGCACAGGCACCAGTTTATCAGGATTTGCCGAATAGAATTCCGTAACAAGGCCTCCGGCATCTTCAAGAGCCTCGGCCTTTATCTCTTTTACGACCCTGCCGCCTTCAACGAAAGCAAAATCAGTGGCAAGCTTTGAGAGCTCGGAAAGGATGTGGCTCGATATGATTATCGTTACACCCCTCTCCTTATTTAACTTAATGAGCAGATCTCTTATCTGAATGATTCCCTGCGGATCAAGACCGTTGATAGGTTCATCAAGGATAAGGACTTCAGGATTGCCGCTCATTGCCATCGCAATGCCCAAACGCTGTCTCATACCGAGCGAGAACTTGCCGGCCTTTTTACTTCCGGTATTTCCGAGTCCTACAAACTGAAGGTTTTCCTCGATTGATCCGTCGATCTTAAGACCGAGATTGATGTACTGATATACCAGATTCTCTCTGGCTGTCTGATTTGAATAGATTGAAGGAAGCTCGACCAATGCACCGACATTGCCGAGTTTCTTGTGATCAAAGCCATATTCAACGGTTCCTGATGTCGGCTTCTGAAGTCCGGATATGACTCTCATTATCGTAGTCTTACCGGCGCCGTTCCTTCCTACAAGTCCGTAGATCGAACCCTTGGGAACGGTAAAGCTCATGGATTTCAGAGCCTGAAACTTGCCGTAGTCTTTGGTAACTTCATTAACTTTAATAATGAAATCAGTATTCTCTGCCACTTATAGGTCTCCTTATTCTCATAATCTGTCCGGTTATTCCTTCCGAAACATACAACATTATAACAAATTAAAAGGAGACCATTCTTAACCCAGTCTTAATTCTTGACCAATTTCCCCGCACGCTCGCCGATAATTACGGCAACTATAAGCTTTACGATATCAGGAATGATAAACGGCAGAACACACCATGTCATGACCGTTGCCAGACCGACAGGTCCTGTCTGTGCGGCATAGACCGTCATGAACCAGATAACGCCTATAACATACATAACGACTTCGAAAATTACTGAATTAACGGCTCCGAAGATCCACGTCTTCACTGCTGAGGTCATGAGTCTTTTGAATAAGACCTTTTCCAAAAGCCAGTAAACAAGGCCGGCAAATAAGAATCCGATAAGGAATCCGCCCGTAGGGCCCGCAAATGAAGTAAGTCCTCCCTTGAACCCTGCGAAAACGGGAAGTCCGCATAATCCCATCAAAAGATATACCAGTATTGAAAGAGTGCCCCTTCTCCCTCCTGTCGTAAGCATAACGGCAAGGATTCCCAGCGTTTGAAGAGTAAACGGCACAGGACCTATGGGGATATTGATCCACGAACAGACAGTTATCAGTGCAGCCGATACGGAAATGAGCACAAGGTCATAGATAAATGCCCTGTTTTTGGCTGCCTGTGATCTTGAAGTATTTGTTTTTACGCTTGTTTCAGTCATTGTAAACCTGATTTCGTTTTTAGTTGACAATCGGAATTTTACTCTTCTGTCTGCAGAAATCAATAGGAAAAATTAAAACTGATACTTGGGCCAGATACCCTTCTTATCGTGGGTATGTTCGGGAAGCTGGTAAAGGTCGTGGCCGGGATAATCGTTTCCTTCAACGATAACAGGGCCGTCAGGCGTAATGCATACGTCCCAGCCGATAAAACCGACCTGCGGAACGACCATGGCAGCCTTGGTGCACATCTCAAGCACCTTATCCCACATAGGGAAAACAAAGCCCTTAAATACGGCACCTGTCATGGGGTGCTTCTCGTAAAGGACCTTAGTCTTATCGATAGGGAAATCAGTGATCTCACCTGTCTTCTCATCAACGGGGGCAGTCATGCCGCCGCTATTGAAATTATCTACGCTGTGGCCGTAGTTGCCGAATCTGCAGCAGGCGCTCGCAACATGGACCTGTCCGTCTCTCTGGATTGTAACTAGTCTTACTGTATTGATCGCATAAGGATAGATTGCGCTTACAGCAGGATGCTGGACGATCATCTCCTCAAAGAAATGAGGGCGTTCCTGATTAACGAGTCTCTCATAAATTGCTTCAGCAGATTCAGCCTTGCAGTCGACCTTCTCGACAGTCTTGCCGCATGAACCCAGATCTGCCTTTGCCATGAGGAAATCGTGATCGTTTATAAAATCAATTACTTCCTGCTTGTTGTCTTTTCTTATCTCGATCCACTTACGGCCCAGAAACTCGCCGAAACGCTTATTGAATTCGATCTTGTTGTCGATAAGGTCGGTATAAGCGGGATCGTTATATCTCTTAACCAGATCGTAGTTACGGCCTCTGGTAATATAAGTATCTCTCTCGGCATCCGTGAGGTTATACATCTCGTAAAGCCAGTAATCCATATATCCGGCGCCAAACTTTCTTCCGCAGTGGACCATATCGAAAAATATCCACACACGGGACTTACCGCTCTTTTCGTGGATATCCTTTATCTTGGCGTTCATCGCCTTATAATCCATGCGTGTTACACGCCTGATGAGATACTTTATGTTTGGCATAGCAGAATTATAATACAACCTTACTTTTTTTGTTATAATTCATTTTTGATAGAAACACATAAGTAACAGGCTTGTTACTTTAAACATAAGGAGGATTCACCAATGGCAATCAGAATCGGTATTTTAGGTTACGGCAACCTCGCTAAGGGCGTTGAGCTCTCTATCCGTCAGAACCCTGACATGGAGCTTAAAGCCGTATTTACAAGAAGAGACCCTTCCACAGTCAAGACACTCACAGAAGGCGTTGCAGTAGTCCCTTCTTTCGAAGCAGCAGAGTGGAAAGACAAGATCGACGTTCTCGTCATCTGCGGCGGTTCCGCTACTGACCTTCCCACACAGACACCTGAATACGCTTCAATGTTCAACGTAATCGACAGCTTCGATACTCATGCCAAGATCCCTGAGCATTTCGCAAATGTTGATAAGGCTGCTGCAGGTTCCAATCACACGGCACTCATCTCCGGCGGCTGGGATCCCGGAATGTTCTCCATCAACCGTCTTTACGGCAGCTGCATCCTTCCCGAAGGTAAGGATTACACATTCTGGGGCAAGGGCGTATCACAGGGCCACTCTGATGCTATCAGAAGAGTTCCCGGCGTAAAGAACGGCAAGCAGTACACCATCCCTGTTGATGCAGCTCTCGAGGCAGTAAGATCAGGTTCAGAGCCTGAGCTCACAACACGCCAGAAGCACACAAGAGAGTGCTTCGTAGTTGCTGAAGAAGGCGCTGACCTCGCTCTCATCGAGAAGACGATCAAGGAAATGCCCAACTACTTCGCAGATTACGACACAACAGTACACTTCATTTCCGAAGAGGAATTTGTAAGAGACCACTCAAGGATCAACCACGGCGGCTTCGTATTCCGCACAGGCAAAACTGGCGTTAACGGCGAGAACAAGCACGTTATCGAGTACTCATTAAAGCTCGATTCCAACCCTGAGTTCACAGGTTCAGTCCTCACTGCTTATGCACGTGCAATCTACCGTCTCTCACAGAAGGGTGATTACGGCTGCAAGACAGTTTTCGATATTGCTCCCGCACTCCTCTCACCCATGTCCGGTGAAGACTTAAGAGCTCATCTGCTGTAATCTTCAGTATTTAACAGTTTCTGATAAGGGTGTCTCATTGATATATGAGGCACCCTTTTTGATATATAATCATCTCGACAGATTAATTGTTTATGGGGACCTATATGATCAAAGCCGTTATATTCGACATGTATGAGACTCTTATCACCTTGTTTAACAGCAGAGTCTACAAGGGTAAGCAGATTGCGGCGGACATGAATATCCCTGAAGAAACATTCAGAGAGATATGGGACCCGTCTGATGACGACAGGACACTCGGCAATATTTCTTTTGAAGAGATAATCGAAA
Organism: uncultured Saccharofermentans sp.; assembly: GCA_905234715.1. Taxonomy (GTDB): domain Bacteria; phylum Bacillota; class Clostridia; order Saccharofermentanales; family Saccharofermentanaceae; genus Saccharofermentans. The sequence continues at coordinate 1,764 of CAJOJI010000095.1, read as the reverse complement.
AGATCTTACGTGAAAATAATATCTACGACCGTGAACTGTACGACAGGATAATCCTCAACAGGTATACGTGTTCTGCTGAGGTATTCAGTCACAAGCACCCTGATATAATCCCGATGCTTAAGGCGCTGAAAGATAAAGGCATTAAGACTGGTCTTATCACCAACTGTTATCTTGAAGAAAAGGACGCGATAATCAAATCTGATCTCTATGATCTTTTCGATGCAATATGTATGTCCTGCGACGTCAAACTGAAAAAGCCTGACATCAGAATATATGAATTATGCGCCGGAAAGCTGAATGTAAAACCTGAAGAATGCCTTTATGTTGGCGACGGAGGAAGCAATGAGCTTTCTGCAGCCATAACTGCCGGCATGAAGCCTTTGCAGGCCACATGGTATCTCAGGGACGGCGTCGGACAGCCATGCGGAAGAATGGATGAGTTTGATATGGCCGCAGCTCCGATGGACGTTCTGAAAGCTTTGAAATAACTCTGAGAATAATAGTCATGAAAACTGAAAACGGCAAAACAAAGAACAGTAAGGCACCGGTCGTTTTATCGGTTATCATTGCTGCGCTTGTTATCGGTGCTTTGGCTGTATATGTTATTTATCCCGCTGTTCACAAGCACCAGGTAGATAACCGCAGTTACCCGGTCTACGGCGGAATGACCGATGAACTTAAAGATTCAGAATTGTTTAGAGATATGCAGAGCGGAAAGTCTTTTTGTTTTCTAGGCGACAGCATTACATATGGTTCATTAACTGAAGGCATTCACTGGTATCAGCCGCTCATTCCTTATATCAAGGGTGACATTAAAGAACTTTCGCACGGCGGATGGGCAGTTAAAAACCTTATCGACGAGGGCGGCAACATCCCTGAGGCTGACATATATGTTATAGCCATCGGAATCAACGACATACTCTTCCCTAGCGACGAGGACTCAGCCCATACATCTGAGGACTTCATCAGCAGATGCAGTCAGCTTGGAGACATCATTAACTCCCGTTCTCCCGGAGCGAAGATCTACTTCATTGCTCCCTGGTCTTTTATTGATCTCGACATATCTTTTGTAAAGCGCGGTGACGAGTTCAGGAACGCTCTTGAAGAATGGTGCGCGGATACAGACTACATATACATTAATCCTGATCCCGTAATTCAATCGGTAATAGCCGAAGAGGGTTCTGACAAATACATGTGCAATGACTTCCACCCTAACGCTCCTGACGGAGTCGGTTTATTCAGTTATGCGGTTTTAAAGGAAGCGCTCAATATAAAAGAGGACGCCGTTTAAGACGTCCTCTTCATAATCCTTTTCGAATGAGCTATTAAAGCTTGATCTCCATGATCCATCCCTCAGGTGCTTCAACTGTACCCATCTGGATGCCTGTGAGTGTTTCTCTGAGCTTTGTCATTACAGGGCCCATCTCCTCCATGCCGGAAGCGAACTTGAATTCCTTGCCGTGATCGTTGATGGAACCGAGAGGTGAGATAACTGCAGCTGTACCACAGAGACCACCCTCTGTGAACTTACCGCTCATGATCTCGTCGAGGTAAACTTCTCTTTCCTCGATCTTCATGCCGCAATAGTGCTCTGCAACATAAACAAGAGATCTTCTTGTGATTGAAGGCAGGATGGAATCGGACTTAGGTACAACGAGTGTGCCCTGACCGTCTGTGAGGATGATATTAGCTCCGCCTGTCTCCTCGATCTTTGTACGTGTAGCGGGATCGAGATAGATGTTCTCAGCAAATCCTTCCTTGTGA
>CAJOJI010000094.1 GCA_905234715.1 uncultured Saccharofermentans sp. | reverse complement strand
TAATTACCGCTTAAACAAACGGCTGTGGTTATTGCCTTTCTTAAAACGTCAAAGCGTTAGGAGGCCATAGACTAATCCACAGCGTCTGTGAGCATTATAGGACCTTGATGAGGGTCTATAAAAACTACAAATCTAATAATACGAGGAACTATATGGATTACGACGAAGAATTTCACCAGCAGGATCTACAAAGACTGAGAGGATTGCGTCTTATCGATGATGATTTCATGACTGCCTGTTTTGACAATTACATTGAAGGTGCGCAGCTGATCCTGAATATCATTCTCAACAGGAACGATCTGACTGTAACTGAGGTAAGGGCACAAAAGGTAATGAAGAACCTTCAAGGACGTGATGTTTGGCTTGATATTTATGCTATTGATAAGCAAGGAGCCAGATATAATGTCGAAGTACAGCGTGCAGATTTTGGCGCGGACAGGAAAAGGGCAAGATATCATTCGAGTATGATGGATGCAGATATGCTGAAGTCTGGTGAAGGATATAACGAGTTAAATGAGAGTTTTGTTATCTTCATTACCGAAAATGATGTTATGGGAAAAGGTTTTCCAATCTATCATGTTGAGAGACGTTTGGATGAATGTGATTTCTTGCCATTTAATGATGGAGAACATATTATATACGTAAATGGTGCGTTAAAACATTCTGATACGGCACTTGGAAGACTTATGAGTGATTTCTTTTGCACAGATGCAAAGGATATGAATTACAAGGAATTGTCGGACAGAGTAAGATTTTACAAGGAAACTGAGAAAGGGGTCGAGACTATGTGCAAAGCAATGGATGATATGAGAGCGGAAGCCGTAATGAGAGACAGGATTGAGAATGCCAAAAAGATGATTGATGATGGCAAATTGTCTCTTGAGGATATTTCGAAGTATTCCGCACTTTCTTTAGAAAAAGTAAGAGAACTTGCAGGTGATAAAACTGCATGATTTCTGATGACAACTGATTGATTTGTTACGGGCTGTTTCAATTACTGAAACGGCCCAAACAATTAATATGAGATATGTATTGGTGAATCAAATGAAAGATAAAATTGAATTACCATCTGCAGGTAAGATACTAAATGAAGAGTTCCTAATTCCTTATAAGATTACTGCCTACAGATTAGCAAAGGATATTAGTGTTCCGACATCCAGAGTCTTAGAGATACTTCACGGGAAAAGAAAGATTACGGCAGATACTTCTTTGAGACTGGCCAAGTATTTCGGACTGACCGATAAGTATTTCCTGGATATACAGAATGATATCGATATCAGCATCTTGAAGGAGAATCAAAAGGAAGAGTTTGATAAAATAATTCCATACTCAGCATGATATGTGCTAATAAAAGGGAGGTCATTTTCGATGCATTACAAAGATGAATTAACCGAACTGGTAAAGGAAGCGCTTAAGGAAGGTATTCCCGCGCTGGTAAAAGAATACGGCGATGAGAATATTACTGTCATTTCCATTGATGCAGACAATACCACAGGCTTTGGTGACGATTATTCTTTCACGGTCTTTGTAAATACTGAAGAGAATCAGGAAAGACGTATGAAGGATGAGGACGATCCTGATCCCTGGTATTACAGATTCTGTGAAGTTGAGATGTATATAGTTCCCGATCCGGATTGTTTCGAGAAGACACTTACTTTCCTCAACGAAGGTTATGCTTCCGGCATGGCAATGAATGAGGTTTATGAGTGCATCGTAAATGCGGTCGAAAAGCTTCGCGAAGAGAAGTTCTTTGATTCCGTATTCCCTCATGACATCCTGATCGCAATCAATGGTTCTGAAGTGTTTGGCGTTGATGACATGGTCAAGTTCATTGTCAGGATGAACGGCGAAGAACTCAGCAAGGATTATGTGGAGAATACAGATTCTTTCATTTAATCTCAGCTGACAAGAATAAAAACTAAAAGGAGCGGTGTCCGGCATATATCCACTGCCGGTCCTGCCCCTTTTATTCAATTAGAAGAAGGGCAGTGTCCGATACATTCCAGTGCCGGTCTTACCCTTCTCTTGTTTTTTATGCTCTTTGTTTTATATAATCAAGAACAAACAAAACTCTTTTCCAATTAACGATTTAAGAACTATTTAAGATTCTCTTAAAGGCATTTAAGGGTTGAAAAAGTATTCTTATGCCATAAGGAGGTCGTAAGACATGAAAAACATTATTGAAACAAGCAAGCTTTGCAAGACATTCTCCAATGGCGGAGTACAGCAGCACGTATTAAGAAACGTTAATCTCGAAATATATGAAGGTGACTTCACGATCATCATGGGCGCATCAGGCGCAGGTAAGTCAACTCTTCTCTATTCTCTTTCCGGAATGGATAAGCCGACTTTAGGTTCAGTTTCATTCTGCGGAACAGAGATCACAAAGATGAATACAGATGAACTCGCACTCTTCAGAAGAAGCCACTGCGGATTCGTTTTCCAGCAGGTATACCTCGTTGAGTCAATGAGTGTTTTGGATAACATCATGGCAGCAGGACTTCTGATCTATAAAGATAAGAAGACACTTATTAACAAAGCAGGTGAGATCCTTAAGGCAGTTAACATCGATGAGGCACTTTGGAATAAGTTTCCCACACAGATCTCAGGCGGTGAGGCACAGAGAGTCGGTATCGCAAGAGCATTGATCAACGATCCGAAACTTGTTTTCGCTGACGAGCCTACAGGAGCTCTTAACTCACAGACAGGTAAGGCAGTACTTGATACACTTACAAAGTTCAATGAGAAGGGCCAGTCGATCGTAATGGTCACACACGATATCTCAAGTGCAAGAAGAGGCAACAGGATCCTTTACGTTAAAGACGGTGAGATCGCAGGCGAGTGCAACCTCGGCAAGTATGTAACAGGTGATAAAGAGCGTCATCAGAAGCTCAATGATTTCCTTGCAACGATGGGGTGGTAATCATGAACAAGGCATTATTACTTACAAAATCGAACCTCAGAAAAAACAGAGGTACGTCGATCGGACTGTTCTTCCTGATGGTTATCGCTACATGTCTGATCGGTATATCACTTCTCATATTTATGGATTGCTATCCTTCTGTAAGCAGAGAAGCAGAAAGACTTAACGGCGGTGACGGATACATCAGCATTGCCGGAAACGTTGACGGATTTACTGATGAAAAGATCGCAGAACTTTTCGAAAAAGATACAGACAGTTACTATGCTTATCACGATCTTAAGCTTACAAATCATCCGATAAAGTTCGGTAATGGTGAAGTTGTAATATCAGTAGATATCTGTGATGATTCCGCTTTCGAAAGGATCACTGAAAACTATGTATATCTTCCTTACCAGTTTAATACTTCCGGCGGATTTAATACCGGTGATACATTTGAGATCACAAATTCAGGCAAGACATACAGCTACAAGGTTAGAGGTTTTACAAATGTCGTATATGGCGGCTGCAACAATACTGCGCTGTTCGCACTCGTAATCGATAACGACAGTTATGAAGAACTCTGGAATGACACTCACGAAGACTATGAGAATATCAACGTGATCTTTGACCTTAAGGAAGGTGTGAAGAACGGCGAATTCAGGATCAAGGCATACAACGAACTGCTCAAGGTCAATCCCTTTGCAGTTATCGAAGGCTATGATATCGACGGTGTCATCAGCAACAGAACATTCATAGGACTTATCATCGCAGTTTCTTTCCTGGTTGCAACATCACTCATTATTGCTGCAGTAGCCATGATGCTCGCTAACAGCATCAGCAACTACATCAGAGAGAACATGAAGACATTAGGTGCTCTTAAGGCAATCGGCTATACAGGAAAAGATATCAAGAATTCTCTTGTAATCTGGTTCTCGATCATTGCCGCTATAGCAAGCATCATCGGTATCGTTCTTGCATATCTGGTAATGCCGGCTTTCGCTTCGATCATTATCGGACAGATGGGTGTTCCTTATGCTGCATCCTTCAATCTTCCGGCAACATTGATCCCGGTAGCATACATAATCTTGTTTACTCTTATCGTCACAGTTATCTGTGCAGCTAAGGTATCAAAAATCCTTCCGATCGTTGCACTCAGAGAAGGTGTTGAATCACACAATTTCAAGAAGAATCATGTTGACCTCACAAAGACTTCTTTGGGCCTTAATGCAAGCCTTGCAATGAAGACTTTCTTCGGCAACATGAAGCAGAACGTGATCACATTCTTTGTGCTCGGATTCATGATCTTCTGCTGCGTGATCTCTCTTCTCCTTTACGAGAATTTCAGCCGCAAGCCGAAGCTTGATATCCTTGCAACAGAGATCTGTGCAGGTGTTGTTACTTCTGATTATGATACAAGGGAAGAAGTCCTTGATTATCTCGAGAACAGGTCTGACATAAAGAACATCAGAGAGATCATCAACATGAACGTTTACTATAACGATGAGGAGAGTCTGTTCTGCTATATCGTTAAAGATCTCTCGAAAATGAATAACACCAATCTCTGCTACAAGGGAAGACTTCCCGAGTTCGATAATGAGATTGCGGTAAGCGGCTCTTTTGCAAAGGCATACGGCTTTGATATCGGTGACGAGATCAAGATCGACTACGGTGATAATTCATACAATTATCTCATCACGGGCTTTATCCAGACTACGAATAACGGAGGCCGTGAAGCGATCTTCTCTTACAAGGCAGCAGACCACATCATGGATATCGACAATATTCCCGGCTGGTATTGGTTTGATCTCACAGAAGAGTCTGACAGCGTAGATGAGAATATTGATGAAGTAAACCGTATCCTTGAGGAGTGTGAGGACAAGTATGACAATCACATCATCAGCACGATGAACTTCTACAAGATGATCGGCGGAGCCATGACAACATTCCAGGGAATTTCTGCAATGATGCTCATCATTATGTGCTCCATTTCAGTTGTAGTAATCGCATTGATCTTGTTCCTTCTCATCAAGTCGCTCGTATATCACAAGCGCAAGGACTACGGAATCTACAAGGCATTGGGTTACACATCAGGAAGCCTCATGCTCCAGACTGCATTAAGCTTCATGCCTTCGGTAATCGCATCAGCAATCGTTTTCTCGATCGTATCGTACAACGTGGCAAATCCATATATCTCAGTATTCATGCGTGCGTTCGGTCTTATGAAGTGCGATTTCGCGATCCCCGTTCCCGGTGTTGTAATGATCGCAGCAGGACTTACGGCAGTATCTTTCTTCCTCGCACTTTTGCAGACGAGAAGGATCAAGAAGATCGAAGCATATAACATGCTTGTAGCCGAATAATAAACGACATAGTAATAGGGTATAGATTGAGTTTGTGGGGAGGAATTCTCGTATGGGATTCCTCCTCTCTTTGTGTGGGGCTAAAAGTTTTCGATGAGTGGATTCAGCAAAGCTTACTAGTGATGGCTTTCACCTCATACGTTTCAAAGAATACAGGGTCGTCAGGCTTATGTTATAATCTCATCTAGTGGGAAATTTAAGGGGGAAAAGGATAGATGATTACTCAATGTAAGAACTGTGCGGGTCAGCTTGTTTTCGATCCGCAAAAGCAGATGCTCGTATGCGGTCACTGCGGAAGTGAATTCAAACCCGAAGAATTTGACGTATCCGAAAAGATACCGATGTGGGACCAGAAAGCAGAATCGATGAACGATATCTACGGAACCGATTCTGCAGAACTCATGGACTGTTATGTCTACACATGCCACAGCTGCGGCGGTGAGGTCATTATCAACGGTTCGGAGGCATCGACAAAGTGCATTTACTGTGGCGGTTCTACGGTAGTGTTTAACAGGATCTCAAAGCAGAAGAGACCTAAGTACATTATTCCGTTCAAGATAAGCAAGGATGAGGCTGTCGAAGCGGTCCGCAAACGCTTTAAGAAGGGTATGTTCATTCCGAGAGACATTAAGCATTTCAAGGCTGAAAATGTGCGCGGTATCTATATCCCTTACTGGGTCATTGACTGCAATCACAAGGAATCGGTTGTTGTCAGCGGCATTGTCGGAAGCGGCAAACATTCGAGAACTGTATTCTACGGAAGAGCAGGCAGAATGAAGATTAATGCGCTTCCTCTCGACGCTTCGAAAATGCTTTCCGATGAGAGCAGCTCAAGACTAGAGCCGTACAATTACAAAGAAATGAAAGCGTTCGATGAGGATTATCTTTTGGGATTCTATTCGAATGTTTCTGACATTACTTACGGCGACCTCAGAGGTGCTGCAACACAGCGTGCAAAAGATTATTTCGAGCAGCAGGTCATAAACAGCGTTAAGGGTGCTTCGAGTAAGAAAGTCGTTTCTTCAAATTATCTTACAAGCATCGACTACAACAACTTAAGATATGCGATGTTCCCCGCGTGGTTTGTAACCTACTATCACAAGGGGCAGCACAACACGATCCTGGTTAACGGACAGACGGGAAAAGTCGTGTGCGGTGTGCCGTGGAACAAGGTGCTGTTCTTTACGCTGCTCGTCATTACGGGCATCGCTCTGACTGTTGTATCTTTCATTGTCTTAAAGCCGATACTTGAAGCGTTGTTTACCTCTTCAAGAAGTTCGAGTTCTTCATCTTCAGACGGGAACGGAAAGTTCATTGCCTTCCTGATCGCCTGCGCGATCGGTCTTTTCACGCTCGGCATCACGAAAATCAGAAAAGTAATCAAGAGCATCAACCTCACACAGGCAAATTCGATATTCAACTTCGTAAAGAAGAGACAGGAGTAAGGTATGGGATTTCTTGCATTAGTACTTTCAATAGGATTGGGATTCGGTCTTGCCTGCTGGATCTTTGCAACGCTTCTTGCGAAGTCAAACGATATCGGAAACAGCATTGCCGATGCTGCGTGCTATACGACCGGCATCGATTACGACAGGAGCCGCGACAAGCTTAAGAAGGAAGAGAGGGAAAGCTTCAGCATGGGATATATTCATGCCGAAGATGTTAATCCCAATGAACCGGCAGGAGAAAAACTCGTCGAACAGACCGGAAGATAAAATTGATTTGGCGGTATAAACGTTAGAGTTTGTCCCCTATATCAATTTTAATATGCGTGCTAACCTAAAAAGAAAACGGGGAAGGAACGCGTATATGAAAAGATTTACCAGAACAGCAGCAGGCGTGATGGCATTCGCGATGCTGCTTTCTTTATGTTCATGCAGTTCAGGTAAGACTCATTCGGCACGTCAATACAGTGATGAGGAATCTAAGCCTGAACACAGATCGACTGAGGTGACGGATCCTGTAATCTTTCCCGAGCCGACCGACCCTTCAGAGCCGGCAAAGCCTACCGATACGCCCGCACCCACTAAACCTTCAAATGACGGCATCACTGACATGTCGATGTTTATAGCTTTTGCAGGCTCCGAAAAGACTTACGATAACGAGATACAAGAACTCATAGCCGAGAAGACCGGCGTGCGCGTTACGGAGACTTATCTTCCTGCTATCACACAGACTGAAGCCATAGATACAATTATCGCATCCGGACAGTATCCTGATTTCGTTTATGCAGGCGATGAATCTTATAAGCTTTACGAGAACGGAATCCTCGTTGCGTGGGATCCTTACCTTGAAATGTACCCGAATCTTAAGGCGCTCTATTCCGATGCGGAGTGGGACATGTTCCGTCAGGATGACGGCCATATTTACTGGGCCGATGTTTTCAATAACTACAATGAAAAGTACACAGAGACAACGCATAACGGTGCCGCATTCTGGATTCAGGTGCGCGTACTCGAATGGGCCGGATATCCGGAGATAGAAACGCTTGATCAGTATTTCGATGTTCTCGAAAAATATGCACAGGCAAATCCTGTGATGCCCGACGGTCAGGATGTTATTCCGTACACGACTCTCTGCGACAACTGGAGATATTACTGTATTGAAAGCGCTCCGATGTATCTTGACGGTTATCCGAATGACGGATGTGCGATCGTTAATATCGACGACGGTCCTTACGATCCCGTGGTGGTCGATTACAACATGACTGATACCGCAAAGAATTATTTCAAGAAGCTCAATGAGGAATACAACAAGGGCGTGATCGATGCCGATTTTGCAACGCAGAATTACGATGAGTATATCGTTAAGCTTGCCTCGGGAAGAGTGCTTGGAATGTGCGATCAGTATTGGGATTTTGCATACAACATCAACGGTTTGTTTGCGGCATATCAATCCGCACCTGACGGCAGCATGTACACTCTTTCTGATCTCGGATGTGATTATGTTCCGCTCGGCCTTGTTGCCGAAGAAGGCATGACCCAGCAGTGGCATACATACGGATATGAAAATGATTACTCCGGAGGAGTTGCAGTTACGATCGGCTGCCTTGATCCTGACCTTGCATTCAGGTTCATGGATGATCTTCTTTCACAGGATTTACACGATCTGAGATTCTGGGGAATAGAAGGCGTCGATTACTATGTCGACAGCACGGGCCTTTTCTACAGAACTCCCGATATGCGTGCAAACTGGAGTGACAGCGGCTTTAAGGTAAAGCATTCGTGCGAATATTCTTATCTGCCTAACTGGCACGGAATGAGCCGCGACGGAATCAACCGCATGAGACCTGAAGAACAGCCTTCTGAATTCAAGGCTGCCTTGCCCGAAGCAGTTGCCAGATGCTTAGATGCTTACGGCGTGGATAACTATGTTGAATTCATCGGCTCTGTTTATGCGGAACGCATGCCGTGGTCACCTTTGTATACGTGGTCGAATAATATCACTCAGGATACGATGGAAGGCAGAGTTTGGGAGGCAATGGGTGAGTGCAAACACAAGTGGCTTCCCGAGCTTGTAATGAGCAAGAATTTCGACTCGACATGGAAAAAGTATCAGGCCGAATATTACCAGCTCAACATAGACGGCTTTATTGACGCAGCGCAGGAAGAAGTCTACAGAAGACTTAACGATGCGCTGGAAAAAGGCTGGTCGATATAACGTTTAAGCTTTTACTATCTTCTGGGCTCTTGCGAGTGCGTCGTCGATGTGCGCGCAGAAGTTGTCCTCACCGAGTTTCTGATCGAATCCTGCCTTGTGGATAACCTTCATGGGCTGTTCGTTGACGTGTGACATTATGAGCTGCACGCCTCTGTTCCGGCAGTCCTCGAAAAGAATTTCGAGATTGCGCATTGCTGTTGCATCGATAGTGCTTACGCTTCTCATTCTCAATACGAGAGCTTTTGTATCTTCCTTAGGTGAGATCTGAAGGATCTTTCCTGCTGATGCGAAGAACATAGGACCGGAGATCTCATATATGAGTGTGTGCTCAGGGAGGACACGGAGATCGATGGAATCAGGATCGTTCTCGGGATCGAAATCCTTCCAGCCTTCAACCTGTGTAACTTCGCTCATTCTGTACATGAAAAGGATTGCTGCGAGAACAACACCGACTTCGATTGCAACTACAAGGTCGAAGATAACCGTAAGTGCAAATGTGATCACGAGAACCATGATGTCGCTCTTGGGTGAGCTCTTGATGAGCTTAACGAATCTTCTCCATCCGCTCATGTTGTATGCGACCTGGAAAAGGATAGCGGCAATGCAGGGCATGGGGATGAGCTTTGCCAAAGGCATAAGGAAAATAACAACGATAAGGAGCATTACCGAGTGAACCATTCCGGCGATAGGTGTGCGTCCTCCGTTCTTGATGTTTGCAGCTGTTCTTGCGATTGCACCTGTGGCAGGGATACCGCCGAAGCAGGCAGAAGCCATGTTGCCCAAACCCTGTGCGACAAGTTCCATGTTGGGACGGTGTTTGGAACCAATCATAGAGTCTGCTACGACTGCAGAGAGCAATGACTCAATACCTGCGAGAAGTGCGATCGTTACGGCATTGGAAAGCTGCGCTCTGATATTTTCGAAAGAGAACATTGAAAGGCTGATGGTGACGGGCGGAAGGCCTGCAGGGATCTCCGCAAACTGCTTTCCGATCGTATTAACATCAAGGTGGAAGAATTCAACGAGAGCTGCTGTAACGACAACTGCGATAAAAGATCCGGGGATCTTCTTGAAGAACAAAGGCCATACGATGAGGATGATAAGTGCGATTGCGCCGATCATGACTGCCTGCCAGTTGAGTGTGGTGATGTTCTTTGCGAGTGCCATGATCTTCTCGCCGGTCTCGATGGGCTTTTCGCCGTGCTCATAAAGTCCTTAACCTGACCGATGAAGAGTGTAATGGCGATACCTGCTGTAAATCCTGTCGTGATCGGGTCGGGAATATATTTAAGAAGGTTTCCGAATCTGCAAAGACCCATGATTATGAGGAGGATGCCCGCCATGATCGTAGCGATGATGAGACCTTCTGTGCCGTCCTTCATTACGATGCCTGCAACGATGGTTGCAAATGCTGCCGTAGGACCTGCGATCTGGACTCTGCTTCCGCCAAGGAAGGATACGATGAATCCTGCAACTATCGCTGTGTAAATACCCGCTTCAGGACCAACGCCTGATGCGATAGCGAGTGCAATTGATAAGGGAAGTGCGATTATCGCAACGATGATTCCCGCAACGATGTCCTTAACAAGCTGAGCGCCTGAATAGTTCTTCATTACGGAGAACAGCTTCGGTTTGAATTCCTTCATAAATACATCCTCTGATCTTTATTCTTAATTACAAACCAGAGAATTATAAAAATAGAGATACCTATTATCAATTCGCTAATTTCACGAATGAAGACTGGTCTGGCAACCAGTCACTGTGCATACCAGATACTAATATGGCCTTAAAACGCTCTTAATCGCCCTGTACGTGCTTGTAATACTCATTTACAAGACTTCTGTAACCCAATGCCTTGAGGTCCTCGTAGCGCACGTTATAGCGCGATTTGGTATGGGTGCCGCTGATTAGGTAGCGCAGAAGTTCCTGTGCATACTGATCGATCTCGTGAAGGCTCTTGGGAGTCGTGATAACAGGGAAGAACCAGAGGCTCCATGTGAGGTCGGAATCTTCGTTAACTTCCAGAAGCTTGTGATTGAATATACGGATGAAAGCAGCGGCCGCTTTTGTGCCTTCGATATTGTTCCTGTGTCTCCATCTGTCGAGGGCGCGTGCCTTGCGGCGCATCTTCTGCTTGAGCTTTACGACCGATGCGGGCGCGATGTCTATCTCTCCGTTCTTTACTTCTATTCCGAGGAAACAGAATCCGTCCTCAGGTCTTGAGAATACTTCCTTTGCAGGATTTACCGTGAGCCCCTTTTCTTTCAGGTGGTCGAGAATCACGCTCTTGTAGTGTTCGATCTCATCTTCAGTCTGTGCAAACACGATTATGTCGTCTGAATATCTCGCATAGAGGATGCCTCTGTCTTTGAACCATTCATCAAGATCTTTCAGATAAAGATTTGCGTAAAATGATGCGATCGGCGTGCCGGCCATTATGCCTTTCTTTTCGCAGATCAACTCATCGTTAGAGATAACGTTTTTCTCGCACAGAAGTGCCTTCATAAAGTTCAAAAGATCAACGTCATCAGTGATGGTGTCATCAAGGATGCTGCATATTCTTTCTACAGGTATCGAGTTGAAATAATCGCTGACATCGATCTTGTATGAGTAAAGCGAATGAAGGTTTCTTGTCCTGCAGATGCTCATGATGGCATCCTTTGCGCAGATGCCCGGACGGAACGAATAAAGGTTTGAGCAGTAGATGTGATCGTATTTCCGAAGCGTCATGTAAGTTAAAAGCTTCAGTATCATGTTGAAGTTATACGGGTATTTGTAGACCGTGCGCTTCTTCTGGCTGCTCATCTTGCTTATTACTGATTTGGAGGGCAGGGGAAGGCCCTTGCACGACTTTATCTCGGCAGCATATTTGAGGTAGGTTTCCGAATCGATGAATTCGCGGAGCTCTTTAACAAAACGCTTCGAGCAGCGAAGCGCAGACTTGTATTCGTAAAATCTTTCCCAGCTTTTCTTTTCGAAAAGCTTATCGATTAGTGACACTTAAGATTCCTTTATCCTGATGTTTGTGATCGCGCACTGGTCACCGGTCAGAGAGATGTATACCTCCTTGGAAGGATCGTACATCGTGGTTATGTTGGTGATCTCAATGCCGCAGTTGATGGTTGTGAGTGTGACTGTCTCGCCTTTGCGCTGCAATGTGACAGTGCAGTCAAAACCATTCTTGTTCAGCATTTTCCATGTATCCCAGTTCTTGAATTCTTCGGTCTTTACGACCACTATCTTATTTGTTCCGAAATCATCGGAATCCCAGTTCTCTCCGTCAAGTCTTACCAGTCCGTATTCGCGGAAATCAGGACCTTGTATCTTGCCGTTGTCGGAGGAGAAGATGCTGAAGTAAGGGCAGTGCCATACGAGTCTTGCAGTGGGAAGACTCATAGTATGGAAATCGATCGTCAGCTCATTTTTCAGAAGTATGCCGTCAGTAGTTGCCGATCTGTATCCGTCGCACTGGATGTTCGGAATGTCGCCCGCGGGAACATCGATGTAGCTGATCTCTTCCGCGATCCTCGGAATGTAATCGTCGGGAACGCTCTCATCGCTTCTGTCGATGCTGACATCAGATATGTGGCAATGCTCTCCGGTAAGTCCGATGTATGCCCATCTCGCGCTGTCGGGAAGCGCGACAATTACTTCGATGGTCTGCAGATCAGAACGGATCTTGATTAAGAGATGGTCTTTAACCTTCACTGCTTCGATGTTATAAGAGATTCCTTCAAGATGATCGTGGTCGGGATTGATGACCTCTACCTTGGGCTGCATCTTGCGCGCGCCCTTACGGACGACGTTGCCGTCGAATCTAATCTCGCCGTATTCAAAATACATGAGCCTTGCAATGTTCTTTTCTGTCCTGTGGATCCTTGCATCCAAAGAGTCGAAAAGAATGATGGAAGGCATGGAGTTCTCGGCAGGATAACCAGGAACGGGCGTGCTCGTAAACTTGATGTTCGTCATCTCCTTGGTGACGACGATTCCTTCAGATATTGCAGATCTGTATTCGTCGCAGGTGAGTTCGTTCCTGCCTGCAAGTTCCTTGACTTCTTCTTTTTCCTTCATCTGGTATTCTTCGTCGAGATCGATCATGTGGATCATGATCTTTCCGAACACGGGGTCGAACTGTGTGCCGAGTCCCTTAACAAATTCTTCTCTTACGACCTGCTGCGGGATTGTCTCACGGTAACTTCTGCTGGATGTCATGGCGTCATATGCATCCGCAACTGCAATGATCCTTGCGATCTCAGGAATGTCATCGCCCTTAAGGCCCTGCGGATAACCTCTGCCGTCGTATCTCTCGTGATGCGATCTTGCGCCGATGCTGAGGTAAGGAGATTCGCTGATGCTCGAGAGGATCTGCGCACCGATATCCGGATGCTCCTTGATAACTTCGTATTCTTCATTCGTAAGCTTGCCGTTCTTGTTGAGGATTGATCTTGAGATACCGATCTTACCTACGTCGTGAAGGAGTGCTGCATAGTAGATCTCTTCGCATTCCTGAGGATTCTTTCCCACCTGCTCGGCAATCTTTTTCGAATACTCGGCAACTCGTGAGGAGTGACCCTTGGTATATTTGTCCTTGGCATCGATCGCGCTCGCAAGAGCTTCTGCGGTCTGTGCGAAAAGTCTCTTTGTTCCGGCGGTCTCTTTCTTCAGGTAATCGATCTCGAGTTTGCGCGCTTTTTCAACTGTCTTGTTCATATCCTTCAATGCGAAAAGGTAAAGCATTGAACACAGGAATCCTGTCGTCAGGTTGATCAGCGACAGTCCGTAGCAGAACAACTGAAGAATGCCTGCGACGATCGGCATGGTGGTAAACAGGATCAGCGATACGAAAAGTCCCGTGCGGAAATGCTTGTGAAACTGGATTGCAACTGAAAGCTGCATCATGAGGACTACCATCGGGATCAGCATGCCGATGACGTATCCCGGTGAGCGGTGGTAGAAGTTAGAAGCATCGAATGTGTAATAGAGGCCCGTAAACTGAGAGATTATAAGAAGCACTACTCCCGTAATGCAAAGATAATCAACAAGCTTAAGCCTGAAGGGAATCTTCTCAAGTCCCGTCTCGTCGACATAGATGTCTCTTACATAGTGGTTAAATGACCATAAGATCAGGAGCACCATGGCAAATACAAGGAAATTGCTGACTCTTACCATCCAGTAACCGAGCACTGACGGATCTCCCCTGTACATGTAGGCGGCTCTGTCTGAGATAAGGAGCATAACCGAGCCGGCATTTGCCAGGATCAGGAAAGTCTTGCGTTCTTTATCAATGCTCTTGGACAAAGACAGGAAAAAAGCAACGGCTGCCGATACGCCGCTTAATACAAGCATCAGTTCAAGCTGTATGTCTTTGAAGATCTCGATCATTTCCGTAAACGCGCCTTTAAGTTCACTATAGTAAAAATTATAACGCGAATTTGATATTGTTGTTTTAAGACTTTATTAACCGCGCGTAAATAATATAGATTTGCCGGGAATGGTTTTCGGGGATTGGTATAATAAATGACATTAAAACATACCTATGGAGTAAATATGAAAAAAGGCGTTATTTTCGATATGGACGGCACGGTCTGGGATTCTTCCGCAAATGTTGCAAAGGCATGGACCGTCAAAGTCCGCGAAGCAGGATATACAGATAAGACCGTAACAAGAGAAGACATTCAGAGCGTCATGGGAAAGCCGATGGACGTAATAGCAGACACGCTGTTCTTCTATATTCCCAAGGGCCCCGAGCGCGATAAGGTCAGGTATTCATGCGAGAATTACGAGAATCAGTATCTCAGGGAGAACGGCGGCGTTTTGTACGATGGTGTTCTTGAGACGTGGGCAAAGCTCAAAGAGATGGGATACCATATCTATATAGTAAGCAACTGCCAAGAGGGCTACATCGAGTCTTTCCTGGGTTACTATCAGATTCCTTACGGCCATGAGGAAGACCTTGTCGAAGACATCGAATGCTACGGCAACAATCTTCTCCAGAAGGATGAGAATATAAAGCTCCTCGCTGAGCGCAACGGCCTTACCGCCGCATGCTACGTTGGCGACATCCAGAGCGACTACGATGCCACCACAAAGGCCGGTCTTCCTTTCATCCACGCTAAATACGGATTCGGCGAGATCAATGCCGAAGTGCCTTTCATAATGAGTTTTGACGAGCTTACAAAAGTTGTTCCCGAAGTAATCGGTTAATCTGAAAGCGAGGTAAATGTTATGCCCAAAGACGAGATCGCAATCCCTTCAATCCTCAAGATCGAGCGCGGTGTTACCGCACACATCGGCGAATACCTGAAGGATGCCGGCATCACACAGGTCACGATCCTTTTCGGAAACGGCCTTACCGACATGTTTGGCACAATCGTTTTCAAGTCTTTTGAAGAGGCAGGCGTTAAGGTATTGCACCATCAGGAGATGGATACGGTCGACTTTAACGACATCACAGATCTCGCTTTTGAGCTCCCCAATAAAACACAGGCCGTTATTGGCATGGGCGGCGGCAAGGTAATCGATGCCGCCAAGTATATCGGATACATTTTGAGGATCCCTTTCATCAGCGTTCCGACCAGTTCTTCATCTGACGGATTCTCAAGTTCTTCCGCTTCACTGATCGTCGACGGACACCGCAAATCACTTCCCGCAAAGATGGCTTACGGCATCCTCGTTGATACTGATGTCATCAAGAGCGCACCTGTTAAGTTCCTCTATTCAGGCGTGGGCGATATGGTCGCAAAGATCTCTTCAACATACGACTGGCAGCATGAGGAAGACATGGGTTTTGACGAAGTAAACGACTTCGCATTCATGGTCGCCAAGAAGGCTGCAAATTCCTTCGTTAGAACACCTTTTGAATCGATAGAGGAAGACCTCTTCCTGAAAGAACTTCTCGACTCGCTCGCAATGAGCGGTGTTGCAAATGAGATTGCCGGTTCAAGCGCTCCTACGAGCGGCAGTGAACACCTCATCTCACACGCGTTGGATTCATTCCTTGAGCGTCCGCAGCTCCACGGCATCCAGGTCGGTATCGCAACATATATCATGTGCAAGATCTGTGACCACCGCTGGAAGAGAGTCGACAACGTCTTCACAAAGACAGGCTTCTGGGATTACTGCGCAACATTAGATCTCAAGGTCGACGACTTCAGCAAGGCTATCGACATGGCGCCTTCAATCAAGCCCCACCGTCACACATATCTTCACGAGGAGAAGTACAGGGAGCTCGCGAAGAAGCTCTTGACCAGCGACGACAGGCTGATTGCGATTCTTCACTAAAGTACCTGAAACGTACAGTAAACCGCTCGGATTACTGTACGATTTACGGATTATTGCGTCGAAATACGCATTTCGTACAGTAAATGGAACGGATTACTGTATGATTTACGGATTATTGCATCGAAGTACGCATTCCGTACAGTAAATGAGATGTTTTACTGTATGCCGTGCGTATTTTTTGCCACAGTTTTTTACCGCTTGGTTACCACTAATGTACCGCTTGGTCGCGAACCCATTGAGCGCATTATCAGGGCCGATATAATGACCTCAAAACCAGGGAGGTACAAGACAATGACAGACATTACAAATACCAAGATCACAAAGAAAACAGAAAGCTACGGCAACGATTATAAGGCCATGAAGACAGAGGCAATGATCCTTCAGAAAAAGGGTGCGCCGTTCATGATGGCATCGGTCGTTATCTGGACTCTGGTCACGATCACAAGAATGCTTCCTGTTGATATCATGACGAAGAATCTTTACACATTCTATTGCCCGGGAATGCTGCTTCCGTGTGTGCTGATCTTCTCAAAAATCATCGGAGCACATGTGTTCAAGAACAGGAATAATCCGTTCAACAAATTAGGCTTTATCAACACTGCGAACCAGATGCTCTATCTGCTTATCGTAATGTGGGCATTTAACCAGAAGCCGGATGCGATGCTGATGCTTTTCGCGATGGTATTCGGAGCACATCTCCTGCCGTTCTCATGGCTCTATGACAGCAAGACATATCTCGTCATGTCGCTCGTTACTACATTCGGTTCGATGATAATCTCGATCTTTGCAGGTGAGGTATGGATGGGACTTTTCATGATCGTATGCCAGATCATAATGTCAGTTCTTCTCCTTATCGAATGCAGGAAAGTTGAGCGTGCTCAAAAAACTGAGGATGCATTATAATGTTCTTGAATCCGGGATAATCAGGAGACATTAATGAAAGTCAGAATCAGGCACGGCGGTGGAGATCCACTGCCGTGAAGTGACATCTGAGACTGAAAGACTTGAAAGGTATATCAGCCGTTTCGATGAGCGCCTGACAGCTTCCGAGAACGGCAGCACATATAACGTGCAGATCGATGAGATCCTTTATATCGAATCAGTGGACAAGAAGACTTTCCTGTATACAAAAGGACACGTTCTTCAGACGGAAAAGAGACTTTACGAGCTTGAGGAACTGCTCGATGAGAAGACGTTTTTCAGGTGCTCGAAATCAGTTATCGTGAACCTCAATAAGATCACCAAGTTAAAGCCGGAAGTTACGCGCAATATCCTTGCGACGCTCACGAACGGTGAGGTCATCGTGATCTCGAGACGCAACGTGAAAGCCCTCAAGGAACTGATCGGATTGGACGGTTAATGTTATGGAAGACATAAAGAAAATGCTTATATATTTCAGAAACGCACTGGCATTCTCATATTCGTGGCTGGTGCTGTGTTCGGCGCTTGTCGGAGCTATGCTCGGGAAGGATGCCGTAATAAGCGTCGCATTCCTGTTAAAGCTGCTTTTGCTCTGCGCGTGGGGTTCGTTCAGTTTTGTTTTCGCATTCTTTTCGAAGTTCATGAAGAAGAGGGGATTCGTCTTTGACCTGACCATATTCTTTGTGATGTTCGTACCGGTCGAGATATTGGCGTTCTACTGGATGAAGATCTTCACAGGCAAAGGCTTTACGGCTTTCTGGATCGCGTTCGTTGCAATCGTGCTCGTCTGCTATTTCACCGCGCTCCTGATCGATGTGCTCATTATGCGCAGGCGTGCTAAGGAATACACTCAGAAGCTCCTTGAATACAATGCGAAAAAGAGTGCCTGATTAGAAATCGCAAGAAACGACAACCAAGATAGCAACATATTTTATTTACAAACCCCTTGAATAAAGGTACTATCAAAAGACTACTATGACATTTATAAAGAGGTGCCTATGAAAAAGAACGAGAGAAAAGACCTTGTTACCAATATCTATACGGCAGATCCTTCTGCACACGTATTTAACGGCAAGATCTATATTTATCCTTCTCACGATGAGGACAACGATCTCCCTGAGGATGACGACGGCGAGCAGTATGTCATGAAGGACTACCACATCCTTTCCATGGATTCCCTGGACAGCGATTGCGTAGATAACGGTGTAGCTCTCAGAGAAGAGGACATTCCGTGGGTTGGAAGACAGCTCTGGGCACCTGATGCTATTTATACAAACGGCAAGTACTATCTTGTTTTCCCGGCTAAGGACAAGAATGAGATCTTCAGAATCGGTGTTGCCGAGTCTGATTCTCCCGTAGGTCCTTTCAAGGCTCAGGAAAACTTCATCGAGGGCAGCTACAGCATCGACCCTGCAGTCCTTCTTGATGACGACGGCAAGATCTGGTGCTACAACGGCGGACTCTGGGGCGGCCAGCTCGAGATGTGGCAGTCCGGCAAGTTCAATCCCGAGACTGGTGAAATTATCCATA
>CAJOJI010000093.1 GCA_905234715.1 uncultured Saccharofermentans sp. | reverse complement strand
GGAATTGCTCTGATGGTATTTCTTTTCTTCCGCCCAATCGTTATATGCCTTAACAAACTCTTCGCAGCTCATTGCCGTTATCAGGTCGTAATGCCAGAACCTCTCAACAAAATCACAAAGCTTATCTCTGTTGTTGGACTCGGTCCAACTGTTGAACAGATTCTTTATTCCCGGCATAACATAGTCCAATACATGTGTGAGTTCTAATAGGGCTTTTACATGCATTTCCATATAACTGCGATACCGTCTGCCCAAAAGTTTCAATTCTGCGTATACCGATTCTGAACATTCATATCTCTGCAGTTTGAACCATTTTTCTATACCGTAATTAGCAATGGTTACAGAGTCTCTCTTGTCTGTCTTAACATTCCTGAAATTGATGTTCCTGGCATACTTCTTCATTACACAAGGATTAATAACCGAGACAAAATAACCCTTCTCGACGAGAAAGGTTAAAATCGGAAGGTTGTAAATTCCACCATCCAATTTCTTAAGGAGTTCGTCTAATAACTCCAGATCTTCTTTACAGTGAAGCAGTTCAAAAGGTTTGCATACATAGTCTTCGTTCGGCTTAAGAATACAAACCATGCTCTTTCCTTTTGAAACATCGATTCCTACGCTGATCACGTGATACCTCCTAAATCTGAGATTAGTAATTGTTCCAAGCCGCACTTATTACAATTCAGTTTAGTTGGTTACGCGGGAGCTGATCCCTACCTGCTTAATCGAATGCTTATAATAAGGGGATTGGCTGACAGTTTGTGTGGCGGATGCTTGATCCAAATTACTCCCCATATTATAAGAAAAGTGCAACTGTCGGAGTTAATTACTCTCTAACAATTACACTTTCTATGGTACTAAAACGCTGTCCCGTGCGATAACGCTTGAGACAGCATCTTGATTTGTTTTATTCAGTTTGGATTAGAGTGCTGAAACCTTTGTACCCATCTGCTCTGCATCCTGATTCTCAACTACGAGGTTAACAGACTTAGGTGTGCAGACGAATGTTGTCTTAACAGGTGTAGGCTCAACTCTTCCGCCTAATGCATAAACACCGCCGGAAATGTAGTCAACAACTCTCTGATTCTTATCTGTGTTTGTGAGGTTGCAGATTACGATGTGACCTTCACGGATATGATCGCAAACGATCTGGCTTGTTCTGATGTCATAAGGTGTAAGCATGATGACTGTTGCGTTCTGCTGCATTACAGGTGTTGTAACTGCGGGCTCCTGAACGAAAGTGCGAGGCTCCTCTACGTAAGACTCTTCTGCAATAGGCTCCTGCTCATATGCATCCTCTTCGATGTAGCCTTCTTCCTCACCGTAATAGTTTTCTTCCATCTCATCTTCTACAGGTGTGAACATGCTGCCGAAGAAATTCTTAACGTTAAAACTGCCCATTTGTATTTTCCTCCTTAAAAATTCGCCCGACCAAGGACATTCATATAAGATACTTCGGATATTAACGAATTTTGATTTTCGCCTCAATAGTTTTGGGCGATATGACACAAGAAGGTAACTTTAAACGGGGTTTTATTACAAAATGTAACAAAAATTAACGTTTTTTGATCGAACAATGTTACAAAGGCTTATATTCAGCGCGGTTTCCGAATATTGCAGTACCGATTCTGATATGCGTGGAACCCTCGTAAATAGCGCTTTTATAGTCCTGGCTCATGCCCATGGACAGTACATTCCAGCTATCAAGACCCGTATATGACTTAAGGTCTTCGAATATTACTCTTGTCTTAGCGAATACTTCCCTTGCCTGGCCTTCATATGTCTCGATGGGAGCCATTGTCATAAGGCCGCAGATCTCAATAGAAGGCATTTCCATGATCTTGTCTATTGCAGGCTTTAACTCATGCGGAGCAAAGCCGTGCTTGCTCTCTTCGCCTGATACATTTGCCTGTAACAAAATCCTCGAAGTAACATTGTTACCCGCCGACCTTTTCGAGATCTCCTCAGCAAGTTCAACGCTGTTTACGGAGTGGATAAGATGCGTCTTTCCTATAATGTACTTTACTTTATTCTTTTGTAATGTACCTATAAGATGCCAGTTGACATCAAGCCCCAGGCTCGAAAACCTCTCAACCTTGGGAACAAGTTCCTGAACACGGTTCTCACCCAAATCAATAAGACCGCTTACGGCTGCAGACTCGGCATACTCCACAGGGAACACCTTCGTGACACCTACGAGGGTTACACTGCCCTTCTCTCTTCCTGAGGCAGCCACAGCTTCATCTATCGATTCTCTTACGGCCTGAATATTATCTGAAATTCTCTTCTTAAGATCTTCCGTGAAATCGTATTCCATATCAGTCAACTTTATCTCCCGGCTTAACGGTTTTAGGGTTAGTAATGATTACAGTATTAAGATTAGGTACGGATGATTTACCGACCTGGTCGATGATGGCAAACTCTCTGTCGTTATCGAGAACGATAACCCTGATTTCTTCAACGAAGCCCTGGTTGTTCGTATAAACGGATGCGATACCGGAGAAGTCGGTTACCACGATCTTTTCAGCAGTCATGCCGAGACCAGTTGCCGTATCGACAAAGGATGCCATGTAGCCTTCAGGATAGAGCCTGTTGAGCTTCTTGAGATTTGCAAAATCGTTCGGCGTCGAGAATGCGACGAGATATCCGCCGTCTTCCAGAGCTTCCGTATAAACTACCGTACAGCCTCCGACAGACGTATTCTGCATTTCGACTGCATTGCCTTCCTCGTCCGTAACGGCATTAGGAATAATCGTTACGTTAAAGATCGCATCCTGAGTGAATGTGTCAGGTCCTACGTTTGATCCGGGTGCGAGATATACGCAGTAGCAGGGATTGCCCTTGGGCGCATAAGACTCGTTTACAAGGCTCGGTACGGATACTCTCATACCGTCAGTCTCAGTAATAACGATCTCGATATCGACTGTTCTTAAGTCAAGGAGCGCTTCAACGCATCTTGATGTCTCGAATGTAATGAGCATTCCCGAAGAGTCGCTCTCGCAGCGGACAACCTTGCAGTTATCTATGGCAACACCTTCCGTACGGATGTTGATGTCATGCAAAGTTCCGACAGCGAAGTCTGATACGCCGGCATCGTTCAATGAAAGGTATACCGCAAGATACTGGCTCTCGTTCTGTGCGATCCTGACGACAGGCGTCTTTTCCTCAACCGTAAGGTCAGATGAGATCGCACCGACGGAATTGTTGATATGGTTCTTAACCTCAGTCATGGGCATCGTGAGGAACTGCTCGTAATCGAGGACATCCTCTTTGCCGTCAAGTCTGAAGGATACGATACCCGGTCTGTGCGCCGTAACGACGGACGCATATTTCTCGACCTGCGCCTCATATACGGCTTCGTCATTTCTTAAGACTGATATTCTCTCGTCGTCGAAATTGATCTTACTCATCTCGTCTTCACGCTCATCAAGGATAACGTTTACGGATGAACTGTAAGATGACATGTTTGTCAGGTTGCCGCTCATGGAATCGTATCTTACAGAGTCTAAGATTGAAGAAAGATTCTTGTTATAGTTCCTGTAGATGACATCTGCTTCGGCAACGCTGCCTGACATGATGATCTCCTGCTGAACGTCTGATATCTGTGACTGGACGTTTCTTAAGTCCTGTACGGTGGACTTCATGTCCTCGGGAACAACGATCGCGAGTTCCTGTCCCTTTGCGACTCTGGAACCCTCTGTGATCTGCGTTACGAGCTCTCCGCCGTTAACGGACTCGATAACATCTTCATCTCTTACGACGAGCGCTCTGGCGCCGATCGTATGCTCTACCGAACCTGTCGTAACGAATGAGAAGTTAGGCTTCTCTGCGATATAGTCGTATAAGTGGTGAACAACGAAAACAAGGACGAAAAGCGCTGATGCAACCGCAACAGCACCAAGGATGCCGTTTCTGATGGCACGTCCTTCGGCACTCTTCTGTGAAGGGTTCTTACGCTTATACTCGTTCTTCTCGATCTTTTCCTGTTCCCTGATCTTAGCCTCTTCCTTGCGCTTTGCCTGCTCAAGGATCTTCTGCTGCTCTCTGGCCCTTGCCAGTTCCTTGGCTCTTGCCTTCTCAGCAGCGGTCATAGGTCTTTTTGCCTGAGGCTTTGAAGCGGGCTTTGCGCCGTGCTTTACATTCTTCGAGAAAGACTTGCTCTGAGCATTCTTCTTTTCAGCTCCGGTCTTGACCGGATTCATCTGGGGAATGATGCTCTTGCTTGAATTATCTTCATTTACCGGAGCGCCCTTATGCTTCTGCTGCATCTTGGATACAGGTCTGCCGGTGCCTTTTGCAGAAGGCTTTCCGCCGCTTGCGGGCTTTGAACCATATTTAGCAGCCTGTGGATTCTTTCCCATAGGCTTGCCTTGCTTGGAAACGGGTCTGTTTCCGGACGGCTTCATGCCGGGTTTTCCGGACTTGCCTGCGCTGCCGGCAGGTTTTCCCGCAGGCTTTTTAGGCTGTCCGTTTTCCGGATTGTTGTACCACTGTTTGCCGTCTGCCATATCTGTCAGCTCCCGATAGCGAGCATGCACGCAAGCTTAGCCTGTTCTTTGGCAAGGCTTCCCTGCATATATGCAATGTAAGGCGGCTTCATGGGGCCGTCACATGAAAGTTCCGTAGTAGCGCCCTGTACAAAAGCACCTGCAGCCATGATGACCTGGTCGTCATAACCGGGCATGTCCCACGGCACGGGTGTAACAAAAGAATCAACGGGAGAGCAGGACTGGATGGCCGTGCAGAACTTTGTCATCTTATCCGGATCTCCGAATTCGACAGTCTGTACGATATCTCCTCTTGTTTCTGTTGAAGAAGGGCTTGTCTTATATCCTTCGGCGCCTAAGATCTCTGCTGCGAAAACAGCTCCCTTAAGGCATTCGCCTACGCATGCAGGCGCTGTGAAAAGGCCTCTTGCAATCATCTGGTTTGCGCCGAGTGTGGGGCCGACTTCACTTCCCAAACCGGGTGTCGTAAGATGTCTTGCGGCATTTTCTACGAGATCTGCTCTGCCTGCAATATATCCGCCTGTTCTGGCGATTCCGCCGCCGGGATTCTTGATGAGGGATCCTGCGATAACATCGGCGCCGACCTCAAGAGGTTCTCTCTTCTCAGTGAATTCGCCGTAGCAGTTATCGACTGCGACGATAATGTCTTCTCTTACGGAATGAACGAGCTCTGCAATCTTCTGGATGTCTTCGCAAAGAAGGGCTCTTCTTCCTGTATATCCTCTGGATTTCTGGATGAATACCATCTTTGTCTGAGGCTTTATTGCTGCCCAGATGGCGTTAAGGTCAGGTGTACCGTCCTCTTTGAGCTCAACTTCCTCATATCCGATTCCGTATGACTTAAGAGACAGGCTGTTGTCACCTGATGAAAGGCCTATGGTAGCCATAAGCGTATCGTAAGGTCTGCCCGTAACGGAAAGCATGATGTCTCCCGGTCTTAAGCAGCCGTAGAGCATCGCTGAAATAGCCTGGGAACCTGTGCTGATCTGCCATCTTACATAGGCTTTCTCAGCTCCGAACACCTTTGCAAAGATATTCTCGATCTTCTCCCTGCCTGCGTCATCGTAGCCGTAGCCGGAAGTGGATCCCATGTGCGTATCTGAGAACTTCTCGCTCCTGAATGCGTCCAGGACCTTGAGTTCGTTATATGTGACGATGTCGTCAATGCGTGCGTATACGTCAGCAAGAGCCTCTTCTGCCTTAACCGCAGCCTCTATGGCCTTATCACTGACCCCGTATTTTCTGTAATTTTCGATGCTTTTCTTAATTATGCTTTCCATAACTTTTGATTATAGCATAATTAATTAAATATAAAGAGCGAGCTTAATGGCTCCCGGATAACACTCGAAAGACACCTTGTGGCCCGAGAAGTCCTCTCCGTCGTAATTGCCGTTCAGATCCCTTGAACCGGTGGCTTCAACAGTAAGCTTGGTTGTAACGAAAGTATCAACTTCCTTATAGCCTTCATGCTTGCCGTTCTTGTATTTTGTAAGCAGGAAAAGGGCTTTGGGGAGATTAACCGCGTCGATCGCACAGCAGTTGATGAGTCCGTCATCTATAAGCGCGTGAGGTGCCGGGCAGAAACCGTCTCCGTAGTAAGAAGCATTGCATACGGCAAGGAGCGTAAAGCATGTATCAACAGATTCGGCGGGCTTTCCGTCGCCTCTTAAAGCCTTGTATCTGAAATCGAACTTTCTGTTTCCGAAGATGCATTCAAGAGCCGACGTCAGATAAGCCGTACTTCTTACAAGTCCGGAATTCGGGTGAGCCAAAACCTTTCCCTTGGCTCTTAACTGGACTTCCGTATCAAGTCCTATGGATGCGACGTTAAGACACCATGCAGAGCTTGCATCGATCTTATTGCCGTTTACGTCATATGATGTGACCTTTACGAGATCAGAATTCTTGACCTTAAAACTGTCCTCAAAGATCTCTTTGACGCAGATCTCACAGTTGCTCCTGTGGTTCTCGTCCATTATCGATCTGGTGAAATCGTTACCGGTTCCTAAAGGGATAACCGCCATGGGAGTTTTGGATTCGGCAAGAGCATTAGCGACTTCGTGAATCGTGCCGTCTCCGCCGCACGCAATGACCAGAAGGTCATCCTGCGTTGCCGCCTTGGCTGCGACTTCGCTCGCATGGCCGGCGAACTCGGTATAGATAACCTCCGATTCACCTTCATGCTCGCCTGGGTATTGTGAATATGCCGTCTTAAAGCGTGCCAGAGCTTTAGAGTCAGCTCTGCTGTTTACGATAAATAGTTTTCTCATGTACCTTCAGATCATTTCTGCGCCGAAAGCTTTACAACCACGTCGATCATGTCATCCACGGTCTTCACTTCATCGAGAAGCTCATCGGGAAGACGGATGTTGTAAGTTTCCTCCACGTCGATTACAAACTCATAGAGTTGCAGAGAATCAAAGGGCAGATCAGTATTGAACTGAAGTTCAGACGATATCTCTTCAGGAGATATCTCGAGCGTCTCGGACATGATGCGGATCACGTCCTCTTTAACCTTCGCTCTCAGGTTGTCAGAGTCAGCCATCTTGTTTTTTCTCCTTAGTGGTATCTTTAGCAACCTGTCTTGCGGTTGCTCTTACATTCTCGCTGCTGTCATACCTTCTAAGCTGCTGCTCAACATACTGGTCGACCTCGTTTACGAGATCGAGCAGGTGTTTTCTGTCGTCCGCATCGTATCCGGCAAGGATATGCTTAGCCAATACTCTGTGGAACTTGCTGTTCATTCTGCATGCAAGCTTACCGGTATGTGTAAGGCTGATCCTTACTATGCGCTTGTCGCGCTTATCACGTTCTCTGTGGACATATCCCTTCTTGACGAGCCTGTCGATGGCAACAGTCAGAGTACCCGTGGTAATACCAAGGTCTTCTGCCGTGTTAGTCATTGTACGCGCGTCGTAGGGTCCGATTGCCGTAAGGGTGTGCATCTCTGCAATAGACAGGTCCTTGAAGTAACCTGCCTGAAGAGATTTCTCTTCTGTCAAAACAACATTTTCAAAGATCCTGACCAGGGCCTCTGACATCTGTTCTTCTTCGCTCAGCAAAACAATCTCTCCCTTATGATTTGATATACAAAATAATTATATCAAATATTTGACAAAGTAAACCATACCCGCCATTAAAAAGTTGGGAAGTTCTGATTACTTGGCGGGCTTGAATGCCTTCTTATCGCTGTTGATGAGCAGGATCGCACCTACAAGCACAAACATTGAAATACCGCCGAGAATATAAATGACCGGTTCAATGAATGAACTTATATATGTACCCGTGAAATTAAACAGGATATGAGTAACTATCGTTATCTTGATCGAACGGTACTTATATCTTAAGAATCCGAGGAACATACCGAAGAATGCCGCATACAATACCTGTACGAGGATAAGGTGGATCGCACCGAAAAGAAGGCTGGAGATAAGGATTATAAGTCCGGGCTTAAGGCCTGCCTTCTCGAGAAGTCCGTATGTTACGCCTCTGAAAACGAGTTCTTCAAGTATTGGTCCTAAGATTATCGCATAGACGATCGTAAGAATTGGATCTGATACGATGCCTGCTGCCTCTACCATCTCCTTGTACAGTTCCATCGCCTGCGGAAGCAACAGTTCGGCAAGCGTCATGAAGGCCGTAATGAAGAAATAAAGGGCTCCGACTATGAGGATGCTCGAGATAACCGACTTGACGGTGAAAGCATCGCCCAGCTTAACCTTGGGATTCTTCTTTACAAAGCCCTTGTAATACCAGAGCGAAAAGATCACCAGTCCGATAACCGCATAGATCAGATATGCGTATATCGCATATTTGTCGGAGAAGATGTTCATCATCTCTGTATACACGTCAAGATCAGGCATCGTCTTTGCCTCATCCATCGCATTAATGACAGCAAGAATGAGGAACGGGATCTGCGCCATGGTCTGGACCATCATCAGTATCGCCATTGGCACAAGTGAAAGGAAGACCAATCCTATCCTTATCTTCTTAGGTGCTTCCGGATTTCCAGGTGCACCTGTATTCTGTTCCTGGATTACGTTATTCTCGCTCATATCCAATACCCCGCTTATCTGAACTTAACGATCGTTACGCCCGCATCGCCCTCGCCCTGCGCACCGGCGCGGAAGGATTCGACACGGTCATCCTTTATAAGCATGTCCTGAACGCATGCCCTTAAAGCACCCGTTCCCTTACCATGAACTATTCTAGCATCCTTGATTCCCGCAAGCACGCAGTCTTCAAGATATCTGCTAAGGCTCGACTCGGCTTCTGCAGTCGTCATACCTATCAGCATGAGTTCTGACATCGTCGATGAAGCGCTGTCGAACTTGACCTTTGAAAGATCCTCGCCGCTGCTCTTAACGGTTCTGCCCTTTGCCTTTGAAGCCGCCCTGCCGTTCCTGGTCCTCATGAACTCGTCACGCTGAGCCTTCGTGGGCATCATCAGTTGGTTCTTCTTAACTGCGATCTTCATGCTGCCGCAGAGGATGTTGACCGATCCGCTCTTGGAGAGGTCGGACTCTGCAATACCCGTCTGACCCAAAGACGGCACATAGTAGCACTCGCCCTTGATGACTTCCTTAACTGGCTCTCCGCTTAATGCAACAGACTCAACTGCTTCATCGTCATCTTCTTCAAGATCGTTGATGCCGGCTCTGAGCTTTCTTCTGATCTTATCAAGTTCCTTCTCGCGCTCTGCCCTGTCCATATCCTTGGACCTCTTTCTGAGTGCGCGGAGTTCGTCGCTTAATTCCTTTTCCTGCTCTTCGAGAAGCTTCTTCTGCTCAGCACGCATGTCATTTAAGATCTTTGTCTTCGACTGCTTGAGCTTGTTGTTCTCTTCTTCAAGGCGGGCCTTCTCGGCCTTAAGCTCAACATTGAGCCTGTCGTTTTCCCTGGCAAGATCTTCTGCCCTCTTGGATTCCTCCTCAGCCTTTGCAAGGAGAGCTTCATAGTTGAGCTCGTCTGAAGACATTCTTGTCTTTGCATTTTCAAGGATATGCTTTGCAAGTCCCAATTTGCTCGAGATGACAAAAGCATTGGATGAACCGGGTCTTCCCGTAATCAGCTTATATGTAGGCGCCAGAGTCTCAGTATCGAACTCGCATGAAGCATTCATTACGCCTTCAGTGATCTCGGCATAGCCCTTGAGCTCCCTGTAGTGCGTCGTCGCCATGACGATGCAGCCCTTCTTCCTGAGCTCCTCGATAATGGATATCGCAAGTGCCGCACCCTCTGCAGGGTCAGTACCCGAACCGAGCTCATCTAAAAGCACCAGAGACTTGCCCCTGATATTCTTTAAGATGAATACGATATTGGACATGTGCGCAGAGAATGTGGAAAGGCTCTCTTCAATGCTCTGCTCGTCACCGATGTCTGCAAGCACCCTGTCGAAAACACATACTTCAGATCCGCTCTCTGCAGGGATCGGGAGTCCCGACATTGTCATGAGAACAAGAAGTCCGCAAGTCTTAAGGGATACCGTCTTACCGCCCGTATTAGGACCTGTTACGATCAAGGAATCGTATTTGTCGCCGATATTGATATCTACGGGCACAACGCTCTCTCTGGGGATCAGGGGATGTCTTGCACCCTTAAGAGCGATCCTGCCCTCAGTATTGAGCACGGGACAGAAAGAATCGTTCTCCACGCCGTATTCGGCCTTCGCGAAAATATAATCGAGTCTTGATGCGATCTCGATGTTGTTTTCGAAAAGATGCCTTTCAGATACGACTTCATTGGTAAAGTTCTTAAGTATCCTCTGTATCTCAGCCTGCTCGGCAAAGTTGAGTTCTGCGATCTTATTGTTTGCTTCAACGACACTCATAGGCTCAATGAAGAGCGTCTGGCCTGAAGACGAAGCACCGTGAACGATACCTTCGATCCTGCCGTTGAAATCAGCCTTAACGGGAATGCAGTATCTGCCTTCCCTTAAAGTTACGATACTCTCCTGGAGCATGTCTGCGTGATTGGAAATAACGCGGTCTAAGAGTGACCTTATACCGCCTGCTACGTTTTTACGCTCTCTTCTGATCGAAGACAGTTCCTTGCTTGCCCTGTCGGATACTTCATCCTGGCCTAAGATGGACATCTCGATCTTCTCAAGAAGGCTCGGGCAGACTTCAAGGCTGTCGACAAAACCGCAGATATCAGGCTCCGTCTCGTCAACGAGCGGGGAGCCTGCGGATCTTGCCTTTGTAACGGCTTTCCTGATCTCGTCGGAAGCCCTTAAAAAAGATGCAACTTCCAGAAGCTGTCCGCATGTGAGAGTGCCGTCTGCCTTTGCATACAAAAGCGACTCGCGGAGATCTCTCATTCCGCTCAAAGGAAGCATGCCGAATCTCATTATGTGATCCATTGCCTGCCTTGTGCATGAGAGTTCCTGAGTGACATATTCAAGGTCGCAGCACGGCGCCATGTTCTCTACGAGCTCACGTCCGTAAGCTGTTCTGGCCTTTGAAGTTACCGTCTCCCTGATCTTATTAAATTCAAGCGTATTCAAGACACGCCCGCGGATCTTCTTCCGCTCAAGGCTGTCTTCAAAGCTCATATATTCGTACATGGTTGTTTTATCCTATGTATTACCCTGGCTATCAGCCAAGTCTCTTAACGTTTGCAATAGCTTCGGGAGTTATCGTCTTTGTCATCTCGAGACCGGTCTCGATATCAACATCAGTGATCTCACCGTGCTGCATGCAAACAAGCCTGTTAAATCTCTTCTCAACGAGGCAGTCGATGGCCTTGATACCCATGAGGCTTGCAATCGTTCTGTCTCTTAATGTCGGCGAACCGCCTCTCTGGAGGTGGCCGAGGATCGTAGGACGTGCCTCAATGCCTGTTGCTTCTTCGATCTGCTTTGCGATCTCTTCAGCTTTGCAGACACCCTCAGCTACGATAACGATGTAATGCTTCTTGCCTGTATTTCTTCCGTCGAGAATAACTCTCAAAACGTCTCTGTTGAAGTCGTAAGGGACCTCAGGAATGAGGATGCTCTCGGCACCTGTAGCAATGCCTACGTTAAGTGCGATCCAGCCTGCGTTTCTGCCCATTACCTCGATAACGGAGCAGCGCTCGTGTGAAGAAGCCGTATCTCTTAACTTATCGATGCACTGCATTGCTGTATTCATTGCCGTATCGTAACCGATCGTATATTCAGTTGAAGCGATATCGTTGTCTATCGTACCCGGCATACCGATAACGGGCATACCGATCCTTGCAAGAGCTCTTGCACCCTTATAAGAACCGTCACCGCCGATTACGATAAGTGCATCAAGCTCATAAGCTTCCATCATGCGCGCACCCTTAAGAACGCCCTGATCAGTCATGAAGGACTTGGATCTTGCTGTCATGAGGAATGTACCGCCGCGCTGGAGTGTCTCTGAAACAGATCTGCCGTCGAGCTGCTTTATCTCGCCCTTCCAAAGTCCGTGATAGCCTCTGGTTACACCGTACATCTCAAAGCCGGCATTGATACCTGCTCTTACAACGGATCTGATCGCAGCATTCATTCCGGGCGCATCACCGCCGCTCGTAAGAACGCCTACGCGCTTAACCGGCTCAACAGTGCTCTTATCTATAGTATCGTAGTTAGCAGCCTTCAAAGAGTTTATCTCAGGAAGGTTGTTCTCATCGTAAAGAAGTCTGCCCATAATAATTCCTCCGAAAATCAAAAAGATTATTCGGGTCATATTATATATTAAAAAGATAGTAATTCACATATGTCCAAAAATCTATTAGTCATACATTAAGTCATAATTTCAGAGCAGAGTTTTCATTTCTCCCGCCATCCAGATTCTTTATTTGGGTGCTGCAAATAATATATATATGCTTCATTTGCATACCATTCTCTGGCCTGATTATCCTGAACTTGTATAAGCACCCTGTAATGAGTCCACGAAAGTAGGACTTGAGATTATCCACTCACTGAGTGGAAAATCTCAGGAAACATCTTATAAAACTGAGAAAAACTATATAGATTTGTCTTTGTAAAAAAGAATATTAATCATGTTTAAAAAATCGTTCTTCAAGAATAGGTTTGGTTCTATACCATTCTTCCGTTCTGTTATTGCCGTAATCATGTAAATCAAATTCGCCCTCATAAACAAATTGAGGATCACCAATTAATTTGTATCCGCGCTTTTCAAAGAAGTTCTCTTTAAGAAAGAAATACCAAATACGCGGTTCAAGAAATTTTCCGGCAAAAGATATTAGATTCAAGTCTTTATCAAAAAACCATGGATTACTAAAAACTTCATCTTTTCTGAAACTATCCGGACATGAATATTCACTAAAAAACAAATATTCCTTTATCAACTCAGCATCAGGTTCAGGTTCTATTTTTATTCGTCCTAATGCACCAGTCCATAATCCCATATAAAAATCCTCCTTATATACCGTTGGTATATTTGATTATATCGCATACCATTGGTATAATCAAGCAACACTTCTACAATCTGGAGAATAGTATGCAAATCGAATTAATTATTGAAAGAATCAAAATGTGCCGACAGGACTTAGGTATTACTCAACAAGAAGCTGCAAAACTTATTGGAGTAAGCCAACCTGCTTACCAGCGTTATGAAGCAGGTCTAAGAACCCCATCAATTCAGGTAGCTAAGGAAATTGCGGCTGCTTTCAATACATCCGTGGATTATCTTACAGGAAAGAGCAATCAAAAAAACTCTGATTACATCACTATAACCAGGAAAGACTCTCCATTGTTATACGATTTTGTTTGCAACTGTAAAAATCTCAATGAAGAAAACCTTAATCGATTAATCAAATACTATAACAATCTCAAATTATGATTCAGGCGTCGAGCTTAATGGAATCCATTACTTCGCCGATATTGTCATGGAAAACGAGCGCAGCCGTCCTGTCGGCAAATGTCTTGTCACGGTTGATAACAATCAGATATTTGCCGCTGAAATCGTATGCAAGTGAAGCTGCCGGCTGAACGGCCAGAGACGTTCCTCCGATGATCAGGCAGTCAGCTCTGAAAACGAGTCTTTTGGATTAGATCCATGCAGTTTGCGGAAGACCTTCACCATAT
>CAJOJI010000092.1:7139-12084 GCA_905234715.1 uncultured Saccharofermentans sp. | reverse complement strand
GAGTTAATTATTTTTATATCGAAGATCTTTTGTGATCTTATAAGTATGAATCTTGCAAGCTTGCAGATAGATCTCTCGAAGGAAGGGCCCGTTGTTTTGGCGGGTCCTTCTGTTTGATAAATTGTTTAAAGTTGGTTTTAAGTAACCCCTGTATAGTTTAGTCATACAACCTGAAGGAGGTATGCAAAATGAATAAGCGTAAATTCATAAAGATTCCGGCATTGGCAACTGCAGCATCTCTTGCAATCGTTTTCGCTGCATGCAATGCAAATATAAATACAAGTTCTTCATCTTCTGAAAGCGTTTCCGAAACTGTTGCCACAACAACGGAAGAGACGACGGAGAGCACAACAGAAGTTACCGAAACACAAAAAGCTCTCATTACTGAAGCTGATATAACGATCAATGAAGAGATCACCAGTTCGGCTGACAGCGAGCATGCGATAGAGGCAAGCGGAGAGACGGCATCTTATTCCAATA
The DNA here is from genome assembly GCA_905234715.1 of uncultured Saccharofermentans sp. Classification (GTDB taxonomy): domain Bacteria; phylum Bacillota; class Clostridia; order Saccharofermentanales; family Saccharofermentanaceae; genus Saccharofermentans. The sequence continues at coordinate 11,604 of CAJOJI010000092.1, read as the reverse complement.
TTAAGGTAACGAAAACAGGTGACTCCGACTCCGGCGACGAAGCTGATTTCTACGGTGATAATTCAGCAGTGTTTGCGACGGACGGTGCAACTCTGACATTGAGCAATGTCGTGGTCGATACAGACGGCAAGCATGCGAATGCGGTGTTCTCGTATGGCGAAGGAACAACGGTGAATATCAGCGATTCTGTCATTATAACAAGCGGCAACTGTTCCGGCGGTATCATGACCACAGGCGGCGGTACGATGAATGCAACGAATCTCAATATTCATACGACAGGCAATTCATCTGCTGCAATAAGGTCTGACAGAGGCGGCGGAACGGTTAACGTAACGGGCGGCTCTTATGTTACGGAAGGCAAAGGATCACCTGCGATATATTCCACTGCAGATATTACCGTGAGCGATGCAACTCTGGAATCAACAGTTTCTGAAGGTATAGTTGTCGAAGGCAAAAACTCGGTAACGCTTAATAATGTGGATCTGATTGCCGATAACAACCAGAAGAACAGCGACAAATCGAGTGTATATAAAGCAGTAATGATCTATCAGTCGATGTCTGGAGATGCGAGTGTCGGAATGGCAGAGTTCACCATGACTGACGGATCGATCACGAACAAAAACGGAGATATCTTCTACGTTAATAATACTGTCGCAACAATCACTCTGGAAAATGTTGAGATAGTGAATCAGGATGCGGAAGGAATATTCCTCAGAGCTGAAGCTGCCGGCTGGGGTTCTGAAGGAAAGAACGGTGGTAAAGTAAATCTTTATCTGACAAACCAGACTCTTGAGGGCGATATAGCCGTCGACGATATTTCCGCGCTGAATATGTATCTTACATCCGGCACGACATACACAGGCACGATCAACGGTGATAACGAAGGCGAAGTTTATGTCGAGATCGAATCGGGTTCCAAGTGGGTGCTTACAGGAGATTCTTATGTAACTTCACTTACATGTGATGCGGATGCAATAGACCTTAACGGACATACTCTCTATGTCGGAGGTACAGCTTATTCTGCAGGAAGTACATCAGCAGGTGAGGCAATAGTTCTCAGTACTTCTTCATCTGAAGGACAGGGAAATCAAGGCGGTGCTCCGGGTGACAAACCCGGAGATCCTCCGTCAGGAGAACGCCCCGATAAACCGGGCGAAGGCAACGATGGCCCCGGTGACGGCAGAGAACCTCCGCCGAAGCCCGAAGAATAAAACAGGTCCCGCACTTTCGTACGGAACCTGCTTGTTTTGTCACGCAGCGACTTTTTCATATCTTTCTGACATGAGGACGCTCATCATGAACTTGTAAGGCTCAAGTGTGCCTTCCTTGAGCATTGCAAATATCTGAGGTGAGCAGCCGGAGACGAGGGCAACGCCCTGCTCGTTTTTTGTGACAGGCTGCTGGCGGTTTCTGGAACATACATTCCAGAAGATTACCTGAGGGAGTCTGTAGCCTGCTTCTGCAAATCTCTCTTTTGCATTCTCGAAAAGAGTCTTGTCGACGTCTCTAACACACCAGTCAAACTCCATATCGGAGATGATGTAGAGTTTTGAAGGCATGTCGGACTGCTTCATTCTGTTCTTGACCGCTGTGTTGAGGATCAAGTCGAATGTCTTTTCGAGGTTGGTGTTGGAGCATTCGTTGAAGCTCATGCAGTAACGAACTTTCTCGACAATATCCTTACCCTTGATCTCAACGAGCTGAGGGTTAGTGGAGAATGTGATGAAGTTGTTTCTGAACTTGCCCTTGTTTCTTTCTGCAAAGTAGATGCCGAGAGACTGAGCGACAGCTGCAGGCATAGGTCTTGCGCTGCAGTACATGGAACCGGAACCGTCGACTACTACGAGTGCGTTGTCGGAACCTGTGAAGTCTTCCAATGCTCTCCAGGTTGCATCCATGGCTTTTCTTTCTTCTGCGCTGAACTCTCTTCTGTTGAAGTAGTCGACCACAGGAGTGATTATGTCATAAGGAGTAAGAGTACCCGTGTTCATTACTGAAGGGTTCTCTATAGCTCTGTTGACGAATTCGCCATATCTGTCCCTGTCGTTTCTGACAAAGGCCTTTCTGTACTTGAAGAGAGCTTTTGAAGGCTGCTTCTCGTATTCGAAAGTGTAGTCCTTTTCTCTCAGGTTGTTCTCGATTATCTTTATCTGCTTTCTTAAAGCGGACAAAGTCTTTCTGTACTTTGCTTCGGACATGCCGCAGAACTTTGCGATCTTTTTGCCGGCTCTGACAGTTTCCTTGTTGCTGGTGTTGACTGAAGGGAGCCACTTTGCAAGTAAGGACACTGCCTTGCCTTCCTCAAGTACCTTCATGTCTGATTCCAACATTGCCTTGATGTATTCCATCGCAGCCTTCTCACAGGGTGTACCCATGAGGACTAAGATGTCATCGTATCTGCCGAATTCGGCAATGTTTGCAATGTTCTTAACAACTGTTTCAGGTTCAGCCGAAGCGAGGTATTCAAGGATTACCTTGAAGAAACGTCTCTCGCCCAAGCCGCCTCTGATGTCACGTGCAAAGAAAAGAGTCTTCATTGCTATGTCTCTGTCTTCGGCGAACGCCTTGATGAATCTTGCGATTATCTCTTCATCTTCAGCAGATCTCAATGCGCCTGCTGTTGCGAAGAGGTCTAAGCAGAAAGATTCAGTGCCTGCAAAAGCTGCAGCGCCGTTTTCTGTTCTTGTTCTGTTTGCTTCTTTTCTTAAAAAGTTCAACATTTTCTTTTCCTCCTTAAACAAGGTGCCCCCGGGGCTACCCGGGATTTTTCTTTACCCTAAAAAGATCTGATTGTCTTTGCAGTATGCACCTTTTGTGCGACGGGTCTTTCTAGACACTGTTCCGAAGAACAACGTCAGGATTCGAACCTGAAATCAACCAATCCGCCATTTTCTTGCTGCATGTGTCTTCCGGCCCGTTGCAACCATATCTTATCCTCCCGGAGTGGGTTCTTAAAGATGCAAGTTGACGGGCGTTTATAACCCCAATATAATTAGAGAAATACCAATAAATACTGATAACCCTATTAAAATTGCAACCCCAATATGGAGATATACCATGACCGAGAAATACAAGATCTACCTTTCTGAAGACATAAGATCGCGTCTTATTAACGATGCGGAGCTCTTCGAATTTACCAGGATGGATGGTTCGGTAAACCTCAACGGCTTTCTGAAGGAACTGATCGTCAACTATTTCGAGCAATACAGGAAAGACAGCGAAGATCTGCTGAACGGACTTGTGGAGGACATCACATCCGTAAGAGCGATAAAAACAGTAGATGCGGCTGCTCTGGCAGATAAGATAATCAGCACATATATAAGAAATGTGCCGGATCAGTCAGGAAAGAAAGCAGTCATTACGCTCACGGTGAGTGGAGCATCCTACAACGTTATCAGGATAATAGAGAACAATCTTCTTCAGGAAAAGTCGCTTTCCGGCTACATGAAGGACATGTTTGCATCTTATCTTTCGATACCGAGAAGTAGAAGAGAAGAGATAATCTTCAGGGAGACATACGATGACATAAGGAGAGCTATCTCCGGCCGGAAGAAGATATCGCTCTCATCCACCAGCAACGAATATACATTTTTAGTTGAGCCGTATTTTATTGCCGCATCGAAGGAAGAGCAGTGCAACTATCTTCTCTGCCTCGATTCCAAATCGAAAAAGACCAGGACATTCAGGATCTCAAGAATCAGGAATTCCTTCGTCACATCAGACGGATTTGAAGTCGATGAGAAGGTTTATGAGAGATTAAACACCATTGCCATCAGGAGTCCTCATACGGCGGCACCCGACATTCACGCCGTGATCAGGCTTACGGAAGCAGGTGTAAGAAAGTACAAGCTGATAGTTAAGAACAGACCGGCGATCTCGAAGATCGCAGGTGATGTCTATCATTTCGACTGGCCTGAAGCCCAGCTTGAAGATTATTTCAAAAGATTCGGCGAGGATGCGGTCGTATTAAGACCGGCTTCGCTTAAGGCGAGGCTCAGGAATTATTACGAGCGCGCCTTGGAGGTATATAAATAAAGAAAAAGGATGTCATTTGAAGTGACATCCTTTTATATCTTAGTAACAGCTTTGCTCTATCAGATATAGAAAGAAGCTTCACTGTCGATGCGGACAATCAGTAATCAGGGGCCTTTCGACGCTTAAACAACAGGGGGGTTAACAATGTGTTGTCAAATGCGAAAAATAGGAGAAGTTCTCTAATGTTTCTGATAAAATATACATATCTGCTTCATGACGGATTGGACTTACGATCTGATCAAATCACAGGAACTATATAGAAAGGAAGTTGCAATATATGGGTTTAGTTGAAAAGACTTTCAAAAATGGTGAAGTGATAGTTAAAGAAGGCGATACAGGAAAGAGTTTTTTCCAGCTCGTTGAGGGCAGCGCCTATGTATATGCCGGTACAGGCAAGGAAGATCAGATCAAGTTAGGCGTTATGGAAGCC
>CAJOJI010000092.1:0-7113 GCA_905234715.1 uncultured Saccharofermentans sp. | reverse complement strand
AGCGCTACCGTAATCGCAAAGGGAAGCGTAACCGTTATCGAGATCCCTGAATATGAATTGAATACTTATCTTGCAGAAGATACGGGCAGGATAATCGAGCTCATGAGACACCTTGGCAACAGGATCCAGAACATGGCTAATGACTATAACGAGTCAAAGGCACTTCTTGAGCAGCTCAAGGCATCTGAAGCCGCAAAGGCTAACAAGAATCTGTTCTCCAAGATCAAGAAGCATATCGACATGTATCAGAACAACAAGAATAAGCTCAATGAGCCCAGTGCCGATTCGCTCAATACTGTTTCCGAAGCTCTCGCTGACAACGGCAAGGGCAAGTATAAGGATTACAGAAAGGGCATGATCGTCTTCAAGGAAGGTGCTGTTGACAGCAGCATGTATATCCTCCACAAGGGATCTGTCGGCATGTATATCAACTACCGTACAAGAGAAGAAGAGAAGGTTGCCGAGTACGAAGCAGTTACATTCTTCGGTGAGATGGGCATTATTTCAGACGAACCCAGAGGAGCTGCAGCTATCGTTGAATCCGATAACACACGCGTTGAGACGATCAGCGTTGAAGATCTTGATTCCATCTTCCGTGACAATCCGGAGAAGATCAGCGCGATCCTCCGCCACATGTCTTACCGCCTGAGAAAACTCAACATCGACTTCCTCAAGACATGTAAGGAAATCACAGAGCTTTACAACAAGAAGTAATTTATTAATACAGTAAAAACAGCGCAAGGTGTCTCAGAAGAGGCACCTTGTTTTGTTTAGACGGCTAATAATTTTTCAAAAATGCACTATCAGGTCTCAAAAAAGAGTCAGATAGTGCATAAATCTTAAAAATGTGCACTATTCAATTGAAAAACGAGGACGAATAGTGCATTTCTATTGGATCACAGGATAGGATTCTCACTCCGCCATCTCGTTGATCGCCTTGATATCCGCTTTTACCTTCCTGTATTCGATGGTGATCATTATGATGTGGGTGGCAAGATAGCCTGCCATCGTGCAAATGAATGCCGAAGGATAGCGGTGCAATTGCCACAGCACGACAGTGATGCCCATGCTGGCAGAAGCAGTGATCAGGAAGTAGATGAGGCTCTGGATGACAAAGCCGATACGTTCGATCTCATATATGAAGGCCGCACCTGCGAAGACTGCACCGATGAGTCCGTAGATCAGCACGTTGCAGTAAGCTGCGATTACCGGTGTGGGGAAGAGCGCTACATACTGAGGCGACATCGAGATGAAGCCGGCGGTGCCGGTGGCATTCACGATCACATCGATGATGAGGTTGATCAGGACGCCTGAGAGGGCTGAAAGCGAGAAACTGATGCCCATTCTGGTCAAGTACTGTTTTAATAACCCTTTCATGAGTTTTCCTCCCTGACCTTAGTTAAGCGTTCCTTAATTTTTGCGACGTTGCGGCGTGAGACGTATGTCTCGTAACCGTTCTTCAGGACGAGCCTGATCGTTCCCGTGATGCTCAAGTCGAGTGACTTGATCTTTCTTATGTTTACTATCTCGGATTTGGAGATCCTTACGAAGTCGGCTTCCTGAAGCTCGTTTTCGAGTTCATAGAGTTTCTGCGGTACGACAAAGCGTTCATCGACCGTAAGTATCATTACCTTCTGGCCCTCTGAATAGGCGGAGAAGATCTCGCTCCTGCGAAGCATTCTCTTGTTGCCTTTCTCGTCGGTGCCGGTAAGATTCCTGTCGAATATCTCATGGAGCTCATTTACCACAGACCTGACCTTACCGGTCATGTCTCCATTGCATACTTTGAGCTCGAGCTCCTTATATTTGCTGTCGATATCCGTGCTGATCTTCATAATCCGAGTATAGCATTTTTTACTTCAGATCACTTCTCATCCTGTGGCCGAATACCATACCCGCAAGTACTGTTATGAGAAGAGCGCAGCCTATCATAACAATGAGCGGAATTACGAATGATTCCTTGCTGAAATCGAGATCTATGGAAGCGCGTGCCAGCTTGGTTGCGTAGTAGAAAGGCATGCACTTTGCGATCTTCTGCATGATACCGCCTACACCTTCCAGATCGAACCAGATGCCGCCGAGCATTGAGCCGACTGAGATCAGGATAGAGCAGATGCCGGGTGCTGCTTTCTCATTGAACAATGTGCCGAACAGCAGGCCGATCGATGAGAACATCAATGCTGAAGGAATGACCATTACCATGCAGAACAGAAGTCCTGAAATGTTGATCTCATAACCCGTGATAAGTGCGATCACAAAAGCAGCGATAAATGATACTGCGAGCTGAATGACTGCGGTTACGATCATCGGCAGGAGATAGCCTGCAAGGAAGTCGATGCTCTTCATGGGCGAGGAATAAAGCCTTACGAGGAATGAGCTCTCGCGGTCCTTTGCAAGACCGATCGCAGTAAAGAGCATGACGAACATCTGTCCGAAAACGGCGATGCCTCCTGCGAGGTTATCGATCCTGAAGATCGTCATGCCCGACTCCTTGGGGATCGCTGTATTTACGATTGTCATTATTACCAGCATTACCAGCGGGAATGCCACGCAGAAGATCCAGCTTAAGGGATCTCTTGCCATCTCCAGCAGATTTCTTTTTGAAAATGCTAATGTCTTATTCATCTGATTCACCTCATTCCTTAAGCTTCCGCAATGCTTACGAAAACTTCTTCAAGTCCCTTCTTGCCCGTTCTGGCCTCAAGTTCTTCCAGTGTTCCGACCGCCCTGACTTTGCCTTCGGTCATTATGACGATCCTGTCTGCCAGCTCCTGAGCCTCTTCCATGTAGTGGGTAGTAAGTATTATCGTCGTGTCTTTTTTGAGTTCTTCGATCTCGCGCCACAGCTGTCTTCTGGCAAGTACGTCCAGACCAAGCGTCGGCTCATCCAGGAAAAGTATCTTGGGTTCACCTATGGTTGCCATCGCAATGGAGATCTTGCGCTTGTTTCCGCCCGAAAGGAGCTTCGCCTTTTTATTCTCGTATTCCTTGAGCCCGAAAACCTTTACCGTGCGGTCTACTGCAGCCTTGATCTTATCTTTGGGCAGATAGAGTGCTGCGATGAACTCCAGATTCTCTCTTACCGTAAGGTTTTCGGCGACTGCCGTATCCTGCGGTGACACACCGACCAGGCTCTTTACGAGGTCTCTTTCGCTGACCACGTCGTGTCCTAAGATCTCGGCCCTGCCGCCCGTGGGGTTTGTCAGGCATGTGAGCATCCTGACCGTTGTCGTCTTTCCGGCGCCGTTAACTCCGAGAAGAGCTATAAGCTCGCCCTCATTTACGCTTAATGTAAGTCCGTCAACCGCTACCTTGTCCTTGTAGGTCTTTGTCAGGCCTTCTGTTTTAATTGCATATCCCATATTCCAATCTCCTTTGCTGTATTTGAGCCGATATTACAGCGCCGGGATTGCGGGATAAACAGAAATGACACAAGCGGTAGTTTTTGGATATATGAACGGTAGATATATAGTGTCTGACTAATGCGGAAATCAATGGGACATTACGTGTCCCATTCAGTAAATACGGGCTTTTGGTCGCTTCGTGTCCTTTAAAACCCTCCCGGCAGAATCTATCCTGATGCCATCAAAAGTTGACGGGAACTCAAGGAGGATATGAACATGAAGAACACATCAACAATACTTTTTATCGCAAGACTGCTTTTGGGAATCGCTGCGATCGCATTTATCATCGTTTCCATGGTCACGGATAAGGTCACGCCTTACCTTGCGATCGGAATGTCGCTCACGGCCATTGCAAACATTTTGAACGCTAAGAGTGGAAAAGGCAGAAAGTGCTTTTGCGGATCAGGAGAGAATAATACAGAAGTTTAAGAATCTTCTTTTCTTCTTCCGCGTCTGTCGTGCTCCGCGTAGTACGCATGCTTGTCTTTGTACATCATGGAGTCGATCTCGTTTACGATAACTGACATGTTTTCGGCATGAGGATCAAAGATCCTTCCGCCGATGGCTGTGGAGAGCTTGTAGGGCTTGCCGGATGTCTCGTTATATTCATCAAGTCTTTTATGGATGCGCGCTTTGTAATCTTCGATATCGGCAGGTTTGAATATGGGGATGAGGATGATGAATTCGTCGCCTGCAAATCTTATTACGAGGCCTTCGGAACCGATGGCTTCAACTAGTGCTTTCGCAAAAGCTACGAGAGCCTTGTCGCCTTCTTCGTGTGAGTAAGTGTCGTTGATGGATTTGAAGTCGTTTAAGTCGAGCATCATGGCGATGAGCTTTTCGTTGCGTCTGTGATGACGGCGCTTTATGATCTTGTCGAGCTCATAACGGTTGTAGACACCGGTGAGTTTGTCTATGTAGATGCACTCATTCTGGAGAGCGATTACGATGGCTGCAAAAGCGACTGCAAAGCTGATGGGCAGTAAGGAGATGCCGTACATCTTCATCTGGACTATGTTGCCTATGAGGATCGGCGCCAGGAACTCGAGGACAGGGAAGTACCGAAGCGACGGGTTCTTGAGCTTGCTGATAAGGTAGTAACTGTAGCCGTAGAAGATCAGCACGAAACCGATTATGACGAACAGGATGTAATAGTCGCCTCTGTGGTAGGTGTTGTTGGCGTCGATCTCGAATACGATGGGCACAAAAAGATTTACGATGAGGAGTGCCATCTCGACTACGCAGAGGATCCAGAAGAGGAGCATGTGAAGACCTCTGGTCCTTCGGTCGATATGAAGCAGTATCAGGTAGATGATTCCGACACCCACGATAAGGTTATACATGTAAAGGTATGTGTCGCCGACCATGAGGATGGCGCGGTAGCCGGGACCCGGAATGCCGTCGCACTGGAAGACGTAGATATCGGCAACGCAGTTGAACATTGAGACGGCGAGCAGCACCATCATGATGCGGCTCTCGAGCTTACGGCCCGGCAGACTCCAGCCCCTCGTCACCATTATGATGACAAGGATCGCTATGCCGACCAAGTCGGTAACATAGACGGATTGCATGTTGATCGCCGTATCCATAATCTGTTATCACCTTATACAGAACCCTGAATCTATAACTAGATTATATCTTTTCAAATAAATAGTAGTTTTCCGTGTTGTAAACAAATTAAGAAAGAATGTGAAGTAACCGGCAACCCGTACACTTAATGTGGATTATCAAGTCTGCGTGAAGTCGAACACCAGGACACTGCCGTCAAATACTGCGTAGTAAACATTGACTGTCATAAAGTTGTCCTTCTTGAACTGATTGCATGTATACCACGGGCCTTTGCCGAGTGATGAACCGTCGACTTCGCCGAACTCAAATTCGGGTTCTTCTGTCTCTTCCCATTCGTAAGCAGCCATGAGTCTGTCTGCTTCTTCTTCTGTTAAGTAAACAATGCCTCTGTATCTGTATTCCGTGGGACCAATTGAGAATCCGCCCCAGTCGGGATAGACTTCTTCGATATCGAAGCTGTCATATTCTTTTATCTCCGGGAGATATTTCTCGATTATACTTTCCGTCTTTACGGGTTTGATGACAATTTCGGGTTCTCTCTGACCGCGGTCTGTCACGTCACGTGAGTCTCTTGAGTCACGTGAATTTCCTGAACGTGAAAGTGAGCAAGAAGAAAGCATTGCTGCCCCCGCTGCAAAGACGAGCGCTACAGCAATGCCTTTTAATGCAATGTTTGTTTTTTTCATGGCCGTTAATCTATCCTTTCCAAATAGTTATCCCGGCCACATAATATATTACTTTGCGGTGTAATGACCTATTATACGGCCGACTGCCACGATATTGCCTGTATTTCCTTCGGCATCCGTATCAAGGCTGTCCATGAATTCCTGGAGCTTTACAGCCTGCGAATTGATGCCTCCCTTGACTCTTTCGACGGGTGCCTTGAGCGCGAAAACATAGATGTTGTACTGATGTGTTGATCCCGGCGGCGGATAAGGTCCGACGTAATCGGCAGAAGATGCCCAGCCCTGGGGAAGGTTTGTCTCGGTTATGTCTGATGATCTCCAGTGCAGGAAATTATTTGTGTTCATATCGACCATGTAGATGGCATAGACAGTAGCGCCTTCGACAGGCTCCCAGGAGAGCTGCGGAGAGGCGTTCTCGCCATCTGCCGTATTTGCACATGCTTCGACCCAATACTTGCCGTCAAGACTCTCTGAGGTAACCGTAAAAGCCGGATAAGCGCTTACGAACTTATCGTCGCTGTTATCGGCAACGGCCGGTGCAGTTTCGGCAGGGGCCTGTGTGACAGCATCGGAACTGACGGCCGGTTCAGCTGTTGTTCCGCATCCTGCGATGGAAAGCATAAGTGCTCCGCAGAGTATCAAAGCCAATGTTTTTTTCATAAAGTATGTTCCTTTCTTTCCTGTTATCAAATGTGGGATATGCCGCTTATTATATTAGTATGCTCATTTACCTGTACCCGTAGTACAGCTCAGGCGATGTGTAGGGCGCCGTGATGTTGCCGTATGCTATTACATTGCCGGTGCTTCCGTCTGATGCGGTATTGAGGAAATCCATCTTCTGGTGGATGTCTCCGCCCGAAGTGTCGATAGGGAAATTCAGTTCCTGAGGGTCGCCCTTAAGCGCAACGACATAGAGTTCATATGTGTGAGTCTCGGCAGGGTAGGGGCCGACGTAAACACTCTGGTCGGTATATTCGCCTTCATCAAGATGCGTCTTGTCGGTGATCACATACCAGCTGAGCCAGTTGTTTGTGGATACGTCGAGCATTATTACCGCATACTTCGTTGCGCCTTCAACGGGCTGCCATGTGAGCTCGGGTGAGAGATTGCCTTCCTTAAGTCCGCAGTCGCGTTTCCATTCGCCTTCCATGATGCTCGTTGTCGTCACTTCGAAAATAGGGAGCTGGTCCATATAAACCTTTGAACTGCCGACATCTTTTCCTACGGCTTCATCGTATTCCTGCTCGGAAATCTGCGCAGCATCTTCCCATAGATTGATGTTTAACGCCGCACCGTCAGATTCAAAGTCGAGATAAAGGGCGCCGTCGTTTGTGACAGAACCGCCCGTAACGTCGATGCTGCTCTCGTATATGCCTGAATCACTTACCCAGTATGCTTTTACGCCTGTTCCGACAGTCGCGAAAAATCTTTGATCGGAGGTGTTGTTTTCGTTG
>CAJOJI010000091.1 GCA_905234715.1 uncultured Saccharofermentans sp. | reverse complement strand
TATCAGCGTGAACAGCTGACAAAAAGCAGGAAGTCTCATCCTTATCCATCTTGATTATGGGCTTCTTGGGACATTTCGGCTGCGGTATCTTGCCGACCTCGTATGTTGAGATCAGGTCATTCTTGAATAAGTAATTAAAGAAAGATTTAAGGGCAGAGAGTTTTCGGGACAGGGAACGGCGGTCATTGGAGATCTCACCCTTGTCCGACTCGTAGTGTTCCAGATATTCGAGATAATCTTCGAAGTTCTCCTTGCGGAGTTTTTCGAGATCGGACAAAGCAACCTCGTCAAGAGAAAATCTGTCAGAAACATAATCCAAGAATTTTTTTATGTCGAGTGTGTATTCGTAATTTGTTCTCGGCGAACTTCTGTGATGGATCGCACGGATGTACGACCTGACATAAGATGGCAAAGTGTCAAGCATCGCGTTACATTTGTCCTGGTATCTGATCTGAACCTGTTTGTGTCCGCTCATAGTTAAAAATCGGTCCTTTCTGAAAGAGGTATCGTTATCTTGTCGTTTAACACGTATTAAGCGACAAGATAACCCTTATTCCCGACAACAGAGATCGTTCGTATCCTGCTCTGCATCATTTGAACCAAATAAAAAGCGCCCTGTTTCATCAACAAGGCACTTAAAATCGGCTGAAACCCTTGATTTATAAGGGCTTTTTCTTCCAAAGTCCGAATATGGACCTAACATAAGAATTCTTCTCCTTGTCGAGTTCATTTTGGATTCTGGCCTTTTCTTCGGCCAACGAATTCTTTTCCGCTTCCAATCTGGCTTTCTCTCTGATCCAGTCGGTCTTTTCCTGCTCCAAGGCGCTCTGCTTCTCTTCGAGCTGTTCAACCCGGGAGGCTTTTACTTCAAGCACCGCGACCTTGGCAGTAAGCTCTGCGTCTCTATTTTCAAGGCTTTCCTTAGTGGCAGTAAGCATTTTGAGTTGCGTCTGGGCCTCTATTCCGGCCTTGTTCTCTTCTTGTAAATTAAGGAGCTGGTCCTGAAGCAGTGCGATCTTTCTTAAGAGTTCTTTGTTCTCTGACTCAAGCTGCTCATTTCTTTCCGTCTTACTCTGTATCTCTTCTCGCGAACTTACTATGGCAGCTGACGAAGACGATCTGTGCTCATCCAAGTAAGCAACGGCATAGTCATCAAGGAACCTGGTCCTGTACTGTGACATGATGTGTCCTTCAAGAGCATCCTTGTGCTTATCAACCTGTCTTCTGACACACTCATAAGACACTCCTCGTTGTGTTGCATAATCACTAAATGAAAGCATTGTCTCTCTCCTTACTCACAAATCATTGTGTTATTTTGCGCTATATATGTGTGTCTTTCACAACACTATGACACAACCATAACATAATCGCAAAAGTATTGCAATTACAAGGCGGTGTTAAAGAGATACAACTTCTAACACACACAACTTGTGCCACGATTTTGTGAGCATATAGGATCAGTGATTGTGCATCGGACACAAAACGGAGTGCAACAAAATCAGTTTCACAACACTGTCGCAAAACTTGTGCCTGACGCACACAACTTGTTATGGATAAGAATGACCTTCCATGTCGATGCCTCTCTCTCCGAAAACGACACTGATGGCCTCTAACTCCTCGTAACCGTACTTATCCATCTGACGACGAATCTCATAACCGAGCTCAAGAGCATCCTCTTCACCAATCTTATATTTATCTCTAATGTACTCTGCGGTACAACAAGCCTCATAATAACTGTGAAGTTCTACCAGGTCCCCGGTGCTCAGTTTTACTCCGTTGACAGTAACGTCAAACAGTGTCTTGTCACTGATATTTACCTCGGGTATTTGTGTGTTCTCAGGATGAACTTGTTCTGCCGAGTTAACAAGACTGTGTTCCATTAACTGAGAAAGTGTATACTTCTCAGTCATTATTTTCTGAAGATAAACAATGGCTTCTACAACCTCGTTCTCTGTTTTTTTGAACGAGTCACCACCAGTCATCCAGATCTGCATAGGCAACTCGTTCGAAGATGTAGCCAGGCCAAGGCAGATCTTGGCAGCATACGCCTGTCCTGCAAGATAGCCCTGTTTATACTCTGCCGACCACGATGTTGACTTGACAGTGTCCGTATTGTTCCGAATCGCATTGACCGCTTCAACCAGATAATATTTGACAGTTGCCTTAAACTGAGACTGCCTTTCTGCCGTCTTTATTTCTTCGTGAAACATCAATAAAGCATCGGAACATTCGTTAACAAATCCTTCTTCATAGGAAGTAGGACCATACTTTTCAGCAGCTTCAGATTTCAGATTTGCCCATCGCTCAGCACTTCTCTTGATATTTGACAGTAACTCAGTACAAGGAAACCTGTCAACGTCCTGTGCCTTGATGTCGCTGCCAAATCGTCCAAGAGAGTTTGTAAAATCCGCTAAAGTAGCAATGTCATTTCCGTCAATGTCAGGTGATACTACCGAGACATAACCCATAGTGGAATCATCAGGCGAATCCGATGATACACGCACCATAGCATCGTAACGACGGAACAATAATGCTATTCTTTCTTCCGCGTTCTTGATATCCTTGTAAGGCTTTAAGAAAAAGTTGATCTTGCTCATAAGTACACCTCCAACACTTCATGATATTTCCTGGCAAAATCCTCTTCACCCGGAAATGTCGCAACCTGGTGTAAAACCTTTATTTCTATATCGGTCATAATCAAGACCTCCCTAACTGCTCAGCGATAGAATTCTGTATGGCAGTTATAAGATGTGGAATATGTGTGTATTTTTGTCCGCCTTCCAAAGTATAAGCAGCCATTGTAAGATCTTCTGCGAGCCTGTTTAAGTCGCCCTTCTGGTACTCAACCAAGATACAGTTATACAATGTGTAAGATGGTTGTGTTGTGCTCGGCTCCTCACCTTTGTGAAAAAGACTTGCATCAATAGAAAAAGCCTTACTACCCTTATTGAGCATAAAGTGGGCATTATCGAATGTTCTATACATCTCTTGGGCAAGAGAAATCAATCGTTCAACATCAGCAGGCATCTGGAATCCGGCGATCATGCAAGTTAGTTCGACGTATTTCTCCTTGGCGGATTCGAAGGCTGCGTTTTGCTTTTCTTCGTAATTAACATTGAATATAGTATTTCTGCGTTCCATTGTCATAGTCACCTCCGAACCCGATCAACTTTTGCCGCGTGCCGAATTAAGCTCAACACTCAAATGGTCCATATTGAAAATCCTTGTATCACCCTTGTTGAGCCAATCCCCAAACTCCTTAAAGGCCGTTTTAGCAACATCTTGAGAAGTAAAAAAACCGACACGTTCGGGTTTGCCATCGTATTCGAACCCCAACGACCAACAGTTGCCTAAAGCCTCACCCGGCTCGATTTGGTCAGCAGCCTTTTCAGGCGGCATAAGATATATTCTGTCAGCCTTATCAACATTCAATAATTGTCCGTGATAAAAAACAAAAGCCATATTTTAAGACCTCCCTCTGTTACAGCACTGTTCCCAAAGAGAGCAAAGTCCACTGTATCGCATATCGCTGTTATCTCCGTAAAAAGGCTTCTCATAGTCAAAGTCTTCATATCCACAAGCCTTGAGGTCAGAGATCATCTTTTCAGCGTTCTTTCTGCGATCGAACTTATCATCTGTCTGTTCCAATTCTTTTAGTGTCAGGCCAAACTTGTCCAGATACTCTTGTGTGCAAGAACCGTCCTCGACATCAACCGTTACATAGAATTCCGCTATGTCACACAACGTAGGATCATCTAACTCACTATCAGCACGCTCTGTCAGAAAGTTCTTGATCTTATCATCGGAATCCAATCTGGTGATTACCGCATCTGAACTGTTGCTTCCGCCGATAGGCCAGAAAGATACCCATGTCTCATCATCCAGTGTAAGCTGACGCCCGCGTGCGCTCATCTGACGCTGGATCTCTTCTCCCGTAAACAACCAGCGGTATTCGTGTCCGTAGTGAGTCTGCATTACTCCGTAAACCATATTCACCTCCAAATAAAAAAGCCCCGTCAAAACAGGGCAATAAAAAACGCAGAAACATCATCTCTGTCTCTGCGCTAAATCTTTATCATAGTTTATCTTATATAATGGAAAATGCAAGAAAGAACAGGAAATCACCTTATTCGGGGAATTGCGCTATTCTTCGGAATAAACATAGGATTAACAGAACCTTGCAGCCATAGCTGCATTAGCATAAGCCATCTTTCTGAACCTTGTAATGTACTTATTAGCCTCGCCCTTGGTACTACCTTCAAACTTCGGAAACGCATCGAAGCGATATTCTTCCATGGTGCGTATAAAATCAGCCTGCTTTTCTGTCATCGGCTCTTTCATCCAAGCCTTTGCGTCAACAACGAGTTCCGACATAACAACCTCCTGAATAACAGAGGTTTGCACACAAGGTTATTATCGCGAAAATATGTTCTTAACACAACAGTTGTGAGGTGTTTTTGAGAAAATTTGTTCGTCACAACCAAAACAGTCACAACGAATTTTGTGTTGTAACAACATTTGACACAAACAGTTGTGACAACTCAATATATAAATCCGGCTCCTGCAAACATACCCGCACAAGTCAGGTCGAACACGACACGGAGATCGTCTAAGACATACGCCTTCTGATTGTATTCAAGTCTCTGGAGCTCGTCTTGTCTAATCGTTGTCCAACGGTTCCTGGTTATCTCGGAACACTTATCCGTGTCAAGAGTAAAGAAATGCACGGCAACGTCATTTATGGCGCTGCATATCATGTTGAAACCGGTATCCGCATCGATGCTTCCGTTGTCCCAGAGCCACAAGAACAGGA
The DNA here is from genome assembly GCA_905234715.1 of uncultured Saccharofermentans sp. GTDB lineage: Bacteria > Bacillota > Clostridia > Saccharofermentanales > Saccharofermentanaceae > Saccharofermentans. The sequence goes on along the minus strand of CAJOJI010000091.1, from coordinate 2,303 downwards.
CATTTATGATCTGCTCTGCATAATCGTGAAACGGATCACGGGCACTGAGGTTAACGTATTGGGCACAACTCTCATACAACTTCTTTGTAAACGAGTCCGCCTTTGACAAAACTTCTGCATAATAGTCAGGCATAAGAATATCCTTTCGCATTAGGGATAAGCGGGAGTTTTCGGGACGGTCACAACAACATTGTGTCAGACACAATCATTACTCGCAACCCGCTATAACAAACAAATAATCAACTTTCCGTAACTCCGGTAAGATCATCTTTTTTCAGCTGCTCCATAAAAGTCAGCTCGCAAAACTCGGTGCATCGCCACATCTTTACGACGCGTCCTGTATAAGCGTCAGGAGCGTCTCCGACAGCCGAGACTAACTTTTCCTTGGAAAGTTCTATCAAACGCAGAGAGACGGCATTACAGCCCGTATCAGCGTCGCAGCCGCGTGCCTTCATTTCCTGACCTATCTGCATGGCAGATAACGGACCTTGCTCTTTTAACACAGTCAGAATGAGTTTGTCAAAATCAGACATTGTAAAAACCTCCTTAGAAGCCGAAGATGAGTTTTACGCATCCGAATACCACAAGCGTCAGACCTAAAGCCAGTAAAACGAGCATTGTCATAGTTCTTTTACTCATGACAAGGTCTCCTTAAACTTTGCGGCGGCCAAGCGGACACTTGCCCGCCTGAATGGCTCGAAGGCAAGGAAGCTGCATCTCGGTACAAATGGAAAGTCCGCCCAAGACCTGATGTTTCGGGCAATGCTTTACGGCATCGTTTACTATATAGCGCTGATCCCGTCTGGTGATCTTGCCGAGTTCCGGATTTTCAGGAATAGTCATATCAGTTACCTCCTCTGCCAAGCGTTTCCCTTATAGCAGCTTCAAGGGCTCCGTCTGTTAAGAGCTTGTCAGCTGTAAAACGCGGAGTATGAACACCGCTGCCTCTCTCGTGAATGAAAGTTATCCAAACATTAGCACCATTACACTCCGGCACGAAGTTATCGGGATAGCCATGCTCCGTAAGGCTCTCTTCGTCGACTCGAAATCCGACGAGTTTTGTAGCAGGATCCATAATCAGACCATAAAAGCGATCATCACGGTCAATATCAGAAAACTCTCCGTCACCAATATAGTCAAGGCCTGCGTCAAGGCACCGATACATGACATGGTCCTGCCATTGTCCGGAAAGTTCACCGTTTTTATAAGTGAACTCGTCACGTCCCTGAGACTCGACCTCAAGATAATTACCGTCCGCGGTCTGGAAGATCAAGTGGTCCAGACAAGTCGGAAAGACGTCGTCTTTTTGTACCGTGATGTTAGTTTCAAGTGAATAATCTACATTTCCCATAGTGATGACCTCCATTACTTTATAGAGTGTTATTCAGAATTATTGATACCTCTATCTTACGTGAAACATTTCTATGTTTTCCTGTGTCATGATGCCTTTTTCAAGTGCCCACTTGTTAATCCATCTCTTAACGTCCGACTTTTCGTATAGCATTGCGGTTGAAGCTCTTAAGTAGTGTCTGAATTGAGTGCTACCGACAAAGCGGTCACACAGAGCAAGGTTATCGGATATAACAGTCCAGCTCTCACCACCGACTTCGATCTGATCGCCCTCAGAAAGGTTTAAGGATTTCAGATTAGAGATGCGTAAAACGGGACGAACGTCATTGTCACCATCTATATAAGCACCTCCCTGGACTCTGTCAAAATAAACAACCCAAGCATTGTAGGGATCGCTCCCGGCAGACCGCAACCACCACACAGAATGACCGACCAAATTAGGATGTTTAGTCAACAACGATTCTGCCTCTTCAACAGATAATAATGTGATTTCCTCAATGTCAAAGTCAACAGTTTCAGGATTCAATTTAGATGCCTGTGCAGCCTTATCTTCTTGGCTCACGTTAAATTGTTCCATGTTATCCCGAGTAACGAGGGCTTTTTCAAATGCCCACTTGTCAAGCTTTTTCTTGACATCAGATTTCTCGTATTCGTTAATGTCAGGAAAATATGTAATATCATCGGGAGGCATTATTTCTTCTCTGAAATAAGAAAGACCGATTGCGCGACTACACCAGGCAAGGTCATCGGAGATGATACTCCAAGTTTCGCCTGCAACTTGAACCTTATCTCCTATCTTGAGTCCAAGAGATTTGATATTTGAGATTTTAAGAGCCGGTACTATGTCTGCAACATCATCAACCGGACCAACGTACAGTTCTCCGTCCGCTCCGATTAAGTCAACACGACCAAGCTTGTTAGAAAGAGAGGTTCGCAACCACCAATAACCATAC
>CAJOJI010000090.1 GCA_905234715.1 uncultured Saccharofermentans sp. | reverse complement strand
TCAAAGTCATCTGCAAAATCTTCTACGCCGCAAGCTAAAATCAATCCGACATTAAGATTTTTATTGACGTTCTCGATAACGTCCTGCGCGGAAAAATTTTCCTCCGGCAAGAGTTTCAAATCCAAACAGGCAAAATAACTTTCCTTAGGAATTTCGGGAGCAAGTTTGATATTCAATTCCTTAAGAGCCTCAAACTCCCTTTCACGCTTGATGCGAGAGAAAATACCTCCTACCGCATGATTAAGAAACTTGAAGAAAAGGGAGAGATAACCATATCCGAGTCACATGCTCACACTTGGGGCGGCGAGACATTCTATGACTTAAAGGTCGTCCCTAAAGGTATTGAATTATCCGAAGAGGCTGAGGTCATTTTCGGACATAACAGATAAATCTAAAGAAAGGATGATACAGAAATGAACTACAAAGCCATCAGCGTTCTGCTATCAGTGTCAGTGATGTTGCCTCTGTCAGGTTGTATCAAGACATCTAAAGCGCCGGTAATCTCGGGAAGCTATGAAGGTGCCATTCCTGTTTCGGGAAGCCGGACCGATCTCGGTATCGGATACTTCGAGTCTTCCCTGCCCGTCTATCTGGAAATCGGCGAGGATAACACTTTCACGATGGAACTGGATCTCAGGGCCCTGAAAGATGAACTGTACGATGTTGCTGACGACATTGAGTCGGGCGGCGTATACGTTGTCAAGGATGTCACAGTTGAAGGAAATGATTATTACGAGGGCACTGTTACCTATGTTGACGATCATTTCGAGTTTTCTGCCGATGAGATCGAGTTCGATGCAACGATAGATGAAGACGGTATCCTTACAGCCGAGGATTTCTTTGGCGAAGATATAGTACAATTCGAGTAAAGGAGTTTTACCATGGGAATAACAAGTAAGTTTAAGAATTTTAAGGCGACGCCAAAGGTTATCATCGCGATAATCGTTGCGCTCTTAATCATTGTTGGTGCTTATGCCGGTGTTAAGTTCGGTCTGCCTGCGTTGCTGGGCAAGAATAGCAGCGGCAAGCTCGATATCGACAGATATGCAGAGCTTGATTGTACCGATGCCGCAGCTGACGCTTTTACCGAGGCACTTGGCAGCAGATTCCGTTGCACGGGTGAAGTTATCGCCGAGTTCCATCTTGTCATGAAAGACGATGAGTTTGTTCTGGAACTTGATCGTTCGGCGTTGGATACTGCACTCGATAATTTTGCCTACGACAATGCTGACGCGTTGCTCAAGTCACAGCTCGCTACGTCAGGTGTAGCAACTGACGAGGCTTCTTTGAATGAGTACGCTGTCTCTATCGGTTATGCAGACTGGCAGTCAGCTGTATGGGCTACGGCAGACTCTCTCACGTCCGGTGTTTTCCGTGATATGACAGAGGGTGATATTTATTACGAGGGTACTTACGAGATCTCAAAAGAAGCCGTTGCTTCTTATATAAGTGCTGACGAGGTTCTCTTTACGGGAAAGAGTGCTTCGGACGGCACCATCATCATCAAGCTCCCGTTTGATAAGACATCTCCTGAGTTCTTGTTTGACTATTTCAAAAGAGGTGCTGAGCTTGATTTTTCAAAGGATTCAGTAAAGAATTCTGATGAACCAGGTGTGTCCGACGAGGATACGATGGAAGGAAAAGGCGGTTCTGCTTCAGGAAACGGTATCTCAGTAAACTTTATCCTTGAGACTGCTGAAACTACTGAAGAGACTGTTGAAACAACCGAGACTCCGACAGAGACAACGGCTGCTCCCACACCTACACCCATTCCCTCTCCTACACCCGTTCCTGAAGACGATGAGGAGTAAATAATATGAATGATTTGTGGCAGGCAAGTGAGCTGTTCCGTGTGATCGTTGTCTTTGCAGGAGGACTGTTAATCTCTTCTGTTATTTCGACGATTGTGAAGTTCAGACTCTTGGATTACAGAAACGAAAAGCATGTCTATTACTGTTCGGCTAATCCTTTTCATGGAAATGTCAGTAATTTTACCAAGAGGCTCTTTTCAGGACTGGCATTTGCCCTGCTCATAGCAGTCATATCCGGCTTGATAATAGTCAACACTTACCTGTCCGTGCTCTCGAATTAGGACAAAGGAGGATTCGACATGATATTGATAATAGGTCGCTCAGGTTCCGGCAAGGATCACCTGGCAAGAGAACTATCCAAGCATGGTCTTAAACAGGTCTTATCTTATACAACAAGACCTCCGAGAAGACCGGACGAGGATACTCATATATTCATCAAACCGGAAGAGTCTTGTAACTACAAGGACAAGATTGCCACGACAGAGATCGCGGGCTGTGAGTATTTTGCCACGAAACAGCAGATGATCGATAACGACGTCTATATCATCGATCCGCACGGTATGTATGAACTTATCGGAAATTGTCCTGACATCGTTTTCACGATCGTATATATCGATGCGGATATCAGGGATCGTTATAACAAAGCCTTAGACAGAGTCTCGCTTGATAACGAAGAGCTCAGGATGAAAGCTGCAAGTGTCTTTACGGAGCGTCAAGGTTCCGAATACAAGCAGTTTTCGGACTTCGAAGCTGTCTTACGTGATGAAAATGAGTTTGCACGGTTCAAAGCCGGACATCCGAATATCTCTGATGTCATAGTCAGTCACAATGACTATAGACCTGAAACTGCCAAGGCACTCGCAAGCAGACTCATTAACAACTGCGCGTGCCGTACCGCTTAAAGCATAGAATCATCAAGGAGGATCATTCTTTATGGAAACAATGCTAAATTACATCGTTCGATTATCACAAGCCAATCTATTATTGGGCCTTTTACTTGTTGTAGGCATATTCATCGTTCTTATCTGTATCGCAGCAGTTGACCGCAAGGTCGGATATGTGAAAAAGGAAGTGGAGCTTCTGCTTCAGCACGACGGCATAGAGATACCTCAGCCGGAACCCAGAAAAAAGAAGAAAGGTAAAACTTCAGAGCCTGCGGAGGATAATACGGAGAAATGAAAGCGATAGGACACCTTGCAACAGGTGCCGCTGTCGCTTTAGCAGCGGACACCACGATAAAGAACCTGGCTTATTCGTCAGGCCCTCTTGGCAATGCCGCTGCCACGCTGTCGGATCCGTCATTTTTTGATGCTCCTCATATATCCGGAGCAGCAGGAATCGCGATCTTTTCGGCGTTATATTTTTTAGGTCTGTTACTGCCCGATTGTGATAATGCTGAGTCTTTTATTTCAAAGATCATCTATATCCCGGTCGGTCACAGGACATGGACACACAGTATTTGGCCGGTTCTATGCCTGTTTATCTTAGGCATATTCTGGCACCCGATAACAGGTCTTGCTTTCGGTATGCTCATCCATATATTTTTTGATGCGCTATCCGTATCAGGTATATGTTGGCTATACCCTTTGACTAAGTATAGTGACAACATTAAATCAGGTATCAAGCCTGACAAATACACGACCGGCTATGAGGACGTTTCGGCAGAAGAACTCGACAGAGAAGTCCCGCCCGGTTGGCACGCTGATGTTGAGACACGTCACGTTAATCCCAATCACAGAGTCAAGCTATACAATACCAAGAATAAAGGCTCTGTAATAGTTATCATCGCTATCGTGTGGATACTGGCACTCTTGTATTATTTCCTATCGGCAAGCGTGCTATGGCATCTATTTTGAATTTACAGCCCCGGCAATCCTGTCGGGGTTTTTATTTTCCGAAAAAAGGAGTTAAACAATGGCTTACAAACAGATTGCTCCGGGCGATCTGGTTTTTGTCGAAAACGAATATCTTAATCTGATATATTCTGATGCTTTTAATCACAAGCACTCGAATGTAGATAGACCATTCCTCGTACTCGGCAAGCACGAGAATTGTCCCCGGGTAATGATACTCGCTCCCGTGTCTTCCAAGTTGTATTACAACTATTGCAAGTTAGAGAAGCGAACATCATTAAAACTTGAAGAGCCTGCGTCTCCGTCCGTTGTTCTCGTGTCGAATAACGCTGTCCAGTCACGCAGTTTCTTTAATGGTGCCGTGTTACTCGACCAGAGCATAGCGGCTCCGCAGCATATCCTGACGCTGTACCGTACGGCATTTAAGGACTATACCATCTCTGCACCGAAAGAACCTTCCGAGCCTATCGTGGCTGCCGGAGATCCATCGGCAAAGAAAATAATGAAAAAGTACGCGGATTCGCTTAATGAGTGGAATAAGTGTACCAACACTTCCCTGTTCATGTCCAAGGTCAACATTAACTGGTTCGTGACTAACGGCAAGAACGCTGTCAGGCATCTTTCCAAACGGGGGAAGATGGATTATGACATCAACCTCTCGTTAGGTGTTGCCTTTGCGTATGCGAATCCTAAGCTCCTTGAATTCTGAGGGAGGATCTTTGTATGCGAAACATTCATCGTGAACTCACTGCTGCACCGGAATCCTATGTCTTTAATACCGGTTGTCCGCCAGCAATGTATAAGTCTCTTACTGCACTCACATTATCACGCCTCGAACAGATCTTGGACGGCTCCGAAGACTTTGTATCGGAAGAAGCCTGGCTTATCAGAAGAGACATAGTATCACTCATGGAAACTCTGACCGCTACGACCGGCGCTCACCACTCACAGGTGTTCTTCGGAGGAGGTGTCGGGAATGGCTCAGATAAGCAAAAGGCTGGCTGATAGAGTATCTGAAAGAAGTAAACTGTCCGCGTAATATTGCAAAATATTCCGAAAAATACCCTTTCTTCCCGAATAAGGTGATTTTTGTCTCCGATATTTGACTTCGGGAATTGGTGTTATAATATACTAAACAATCATGTAAGGAGAGGAGCTTCTGGAAAGCTCTTCTCTTTTTTTATGGATTCAAAATGTAACCAGCGTGTCAAATTGCTGTGTCTTATATCGCGCACAATCAAGTTGTGCCTCCTGCAATTAAACTGAGGAGGATCTGATTATGCAGATACATTTTACAGATAATGAGGCACGGGCCATGATTAAAGGTGCTTTTCTTTATAAGTACGGAGAATATGCAGCCTTTAACACAGAGATTGCAGCTGCCGCATGGGATTGTTGGTGTAATGCCATCAGAACCGGCAGTTCTGCAAAAGAAGCAATTACCGAGTGTGTTGAGTGTATAAACATCGACGCATTTCTACCTAAGTAAGATTAAATAAGACTTTGATACGGCAGGAGGCACTTCTCATGTCAGCTAATGATTGGTATAAACCGTCACGGGAACTTACGCCCGAAGAGATGATGTCACCTTGGGTTGTGACAGATGTGTCTGAAGTCACACCGGACCGTGTCGAGGCATACTTTGCAGCATCCGGCAAGCATTATTCAGGTGCATATCGTGATGTTGCAGCTCTTGCTAAGGCGATCCGTGTTGCCTGGAGAGGACATCTCGTGGATCATTTTGTTCCGAACAAGAATGGTGCCGTTCTTTTGGATCATCTTATTGCCTTTGCCGATAAGAATGAAGGAGCAATAAATTGCTTTGCTGAGCTTGCTCCGACGGCTCAGCCTAACTGCTTTTTATCCCGCATTGATGATGTCCCGGTAATCGTTTACGGAAAGCGTTGCTTCGTGCTGGAAAACAATAAATGGGCTGACAAGAACGGTGTTGATACGTCAAAGTTAAATCCTCTTGCGGATTTTGCTTTGAAAAAGAAATATCCTGACGTGGCGGACGCTTACATTACGGCTCTGAATAAGTTATCGGATTTCCGTATCGTTGTCGCAATAGACAAAGCTCTTTATGACAAAGACTTCGGGATCGTTGACAGGATCGCCGGAGAAGGCTTGAGGCCTGTCGTTGTAAAAGCCGGTCCTTGCAGTGCCGGTGAAATGATGAATATTGCCGAACTTAAACGATACAGAGAAGTTTACAGATGCGAAGAGTTCTCTCTGCTGCCTGTCTGCATCGGAAAGAACAGGTCGATATTCATATCGGACAACAAAGAGTTATGTGAAGGAATGATCTTCTGCGGAAGCAAGGTCATTGCCGCAGGATGCGAGTGCAAAGGTGCTGCTGTTATGGTTGCACAGGACAAGATAAACGAAGTCGATCATGACCTCGTAATAAGACAATTCGTGCGTGTCGAGCGCACTGTGGGGTAAGGAATATATGGCTGTAACGAAACTCTGGCCGGTCAAGAGCAATATGGCGAATGTAGCTGCCTATGATATAAACCCGCTCAAGACCGCTTATGACGAGGTAGCAATGCCCCGTGGTGTGCCTGTTGCAGACAAGATGGTCGAGCTTGAAGATGCAAAGTTGATAGAAGGTATCAACTGTAATCCCAAGACGGCTATCAGTGAGTTTATGGATGTAAAGAAGAAATTTGACAAGATGGACGGTGTGCTTGCTTATCACGGTTTTGTCTCCTTCCCCGACACTGACGGTCTTGATCCGGTCAATGTGCTCTCTGTTGCAAGAGAGATCGCCGAAGAGATGTGGGGCAGTCAGTTTCAGGTGCTTTTGGCCGTGCACACCAATACCAACACTCTTCACTGCCATTTACTTGTCAACTCGGTGTCTTATGTTGATGGTCACAAGGCTGCACATAACGAAAAGAATTATTACAGACTCAAAAAAATAGCAGATTTCATTTGCTACAAATATGACCTTACCGTACCGAAACAGAATGAAAGACCTCCCGTTGACTATCCGGGGCTCGAAGACATTCTTGTTAAGTGCAGAATGGCAAGTTTAGATGTCGAATCATTGAAAGAAAACCTTGCCAAACATGATATTAAGTATTGCGGAAAGAATTATGTCAGATTAAAGGATGGAAGATTTGTAAAACTGTCCCGTATAAAGAGAAGTCTCGAAGGCCTTTTTGATTTTGCTAAGGCGTCAGAGACAAAGGATAAGGGCTTTGCAGCCCTCTCCTCTGTCGAATCAAAAAAAGACAGAAATCTCGAAGAGTTTACGGGACGTGGTGTTTAGTGTAACTCATTGATTGGAGGCTGATTATGGAAAAGAAAGGAATTGCCGAGACTATTTCCAATATTTCACGCGAAGCATCTCACATGACAAACCATCTTGGTCAGGAAGCGAGATCAGTGGGTAATGCTTTCGGCGGTGAAGAAGCCGGTGCTGCATTGAACGCTGCGGGTACCGGAACGGTCATGCTATTAAGCGGCGTAGCGCTCGGTCTCGGCGGATGGGCTAAGCACTATGACAAGAAGATATCAGAACAGTTCTACGGTAAGCTCGACGCTTACGGCGGACTCGGTGTTCCGATGGACGATGAGTGCAAGCCTCTTACCACGGTCAGTTTTTTCGGAAGCGAGAAAGCTGATCTGCTGAAGGAAAAGCACAA
>CAJOJI010000089.1:7378-12228 GCA_905234715.1 uncultured Saccharofermentans sp. | reverse complement strand
TCGGAAGCTCCGTAAAATGAAGCCTCATCTTAAGAATTATCCAGCAGATGGAATTCTCTTTAAGAAAAGTCGTTCCGTATCCTACGGTATTTGAACTTCTTTCAGCAGCCTCCTGAAGATCTCCGATCAGTGAGGAACAGTAAAGCTTGTCACCGATACCGCATTCAGTGGCTTTGCAGTAAACATCAACATCAGTGTATTTACCGGGATCACTCATCTTCCTTGTCCTTTTCAACGGGCTTTTTCGGCATGACCATGGGCTTTGTGCCTCTGGGGTTATACCTTCTGAATACCGGATACATCTCTTCTTTATACATGAACACGATAAGGATCTTCATGCCTTCATCAGTAAAAAGCCAATACCAGTACTTATCGTCAATATCAAACTGCTTGTAATCAGTCATCCTGATAACGATATTGGCGCTCTCTTTATCGGAATTGAACCTGTCAGACGTAACAGGTCCTATGTATTCACAGTCTTTTAAGGAAAAGCTGACGAGATCATCACGCTTATTGTCACCAAGGATAATGGCGCAGTCTACGAGATCATTGGATATTTCGACTTCATAGATCTTGTGCTGGCGTTTGATCAGTACAACAACTCCGGCAACGATACCGAAAGATACGATACCGGAAATAAAGAACAGATTCTCACCAATGAGAAAATTAGCATAGAATGCGAAGAATATCGCAATAATGGCGGCAGTAACCAAAACCGTATTGAATATTACTTCCGAAAGTCCGTTCTTACGCTTAACACTTGTCTCAACAAAACTATCCTGCAGCATGATTCACCTCAAACAGAGATAATTTTAACATAAAAAATAAAAAGAGGTTGCCTCAATGAGACAACCTCCGGATTTACTAATTGTTCTGCTTTTGCGTTTAATCGGTATTGATTCCGAGTTGCTTTCCGCACAAACGAAGTGCGGAGGACTTTGCAACGAGGAACAATAACGATTAATACATGGGCTGCTGAGGCATAGCCGGAGCTTCCTTCTCAGGAATATCCGTAACAACAGCTTCTGTAGTAAGAAGTGTAGAAGATACGGAAGCTGCGTTCTGGAGTGCGGAACGTGTAACCTTAGCAGGATCTACGATACCGGCCTCGAACATATCAACATACTTGTCGTTCAAAGCATCGTAACCTGTGCCGGGATTGGAGTTCTTGATCTTCTCGCAGATAACGCTGCCGTCAAGACCTGCGTTAGCAGCGATCTGGCGTACAGGTTCCTCAAGTGCGCGGAGAACGATCTTAACACCTGTTCTTACGTCACCTTCTGTCTCGTCAAGGAGCTTCTCGATAGCAGGAAGAGCATTGATGAATGCTGTTCCGCCGCCAGGAACGATACCTTCCTCAACTGCAGCTCTTGTAGCTGCGAGAGCATCTTCGATACGGAGCTTTCTTTCCTTCATCTCTGTCTCTGTGGCAGCACCAACCTTGATAACTGCAACACCGCCGGAAAGCTTAGCAAGGCGCTCCTGGAGCTTCTCTCTGTCGTAATCAGACTTAGTCTCTTCGATCTGAGCCTTGATCTGAGCAACACGGGACTTAACTGCACCCTCTTCACCTTCACCATCAACAATGATCGTGTTGTCCTTATTGACCTTAACCTGATGAGCTCTACCGAGCTGGTCAAGAGTTGTATCCTTGAGCTCAAGGCCGAGATCAGAGGTGATGACCTGACCGCCTGTAAGGATAGCGATATCCTCGAGCATAGCCTTTCTTCTGTCACCGAAGCCCGGTGCCTTAACACCAACGCATGTGAATACGCCTCTGAGCTTATTAACGATGAGTGTTGCAAGAGCGTCACCCTCGATGTCTTCAGCGATGATTACGAGCTGCTTGCCGGACTGAGCGAGAGGCTCGATTACAGGAAGAATGTCCTGAATGTTGGAGATCTTCTTATCTGTGATGAGGATATAAGGCTCATCGAAAACTGTCTCCATCTTATCTGTATCTGTTGCCATATAAGGTGAGATATAACCTCTGTCGAACTGCATACCTTCAACAACTGAAAGCTCAGTAAGCATGGACTTGCTCTCTTCAACAGTGATAACGCCGTCAGCTGTAACCTTCTCCATAGCTTCAGCGATCATCTTACCTACTTCTTCGTCGCCTGCAGAGATTGCAGCAACACGGGCGATATCCTTGGAACCGTCAACCTGCTTAGCGTTGCTCAAAACTTCGCTGACAGCTGTATCAACAGCCTTGGAGATACCCTTTCTCAAGATGATAGGGTTAGCGCCTGCAGCAACATTCTTCATGCCTTCACGGATGATTGCCTGAGCAAGGAGTGTAGCTGTTGTAGTACCGTCACCTGCTACATCGTTTGTCTTGGATGCAACTTCCTTAACAAGCTGGGCACCGGCATTCTCATAACGGTCCTCAAGCTCGATCTCTTTTGCGATCGTAACACCGTCGTTTGTGATGAGAGGTGCACCGTACTTCTTATCGAGAACTACGTTTCTTCCCTTAGGGCCAAGAGTAACCTTAACTGTATCGGCTACCTTGTTAACGCCTGCTTCCAAAGACTTTCTAGCGTCTTCAGCGTACTTAATATCTTTAGCCATAGTATTATGCCTCCAAAATTATTAACTGATTAATCTTCAACGATGGCAGCAATGTCATCCTGACGAACGATGATGTACTCTTCACCGTCGAGCTTTACGTTTGTACCTGCATAATCACGGATGATTACCTTCTCGCCGACCTTGACTTCCATCTTGATCTCATTGCCGTCTACTACACCGCCGGGACCAACTGCGATGATCTCTGCGATCTGAGGCTTCTGCTGAGCACCGGATGACAGGATAATGCCGCTCTTTGTTGTCTCTTCAGCCTGAAGTTTCTTTACTACTACCTTATCTGCTAAGGGCTTAATTGTCATAAAAAAGACCTCCAATACAATGAAATTGTGGTTAGCACTCTATTACCTTAAGTGCTAACCACAACAAAATATAATTCTTAATCAGCGGACTGTCAATACGAAAATCAAAAAAAGTCAAAAACTCTAATGGACCAGATCCTCAAGCGGAATATCGGTATCGCAGTCGTCCAGATCAGGCGCATATCTTGGTATCGGAACTTCGTCGAAATCAGTAGTTCTTCCATAGAAAAACTCCTGTACATAAGGGACGATCGCATTCCAGTTAATACGCATGCTCCACTCATCGCCATACATTCCTTCATTATAAGTACCTGCGATCGGAAGCTGGAGATACTGAATCTCAGGATGTGAAAGAGTCGGCAGATAATCCAAAGCAAGCTTCTCGATCTCGCTCTGGTCAATGTCTGTAACGATAGACTCAAGAACAACTTCAATTGCCTGCATCTTGCCTGCTGCAGAAAGATTCATGAACTGGTCGAGAATGCTGCGCAGTACTTCGGTCTGACGCTCCTGGCGTTCGTAAACACCGTTACCGATATGTCTTACTCCGCCGTTAAGCCATACACCTTCGCCGTAATCGTAGATATAGTCAGAGCTGCCCATTTCCTGAATGGAGATATTGGCATCACTTGCTTCACCTGGAGTAACGTCGCAGTATACACCGCCTACGGCATCAACAATATCAGCCATACGGGCGATATTAACATATGCATATCCCTCGATCGGGATTCTCAATACGCTCTCAACAGTCTCCTTTAAGAGATCAGGTCCGTTCCAGGACATGGAAGCATTAATCTTATAGAAATGCTCATAACCGGGGAACAACGCATATCCGTCTCTGGGGAGTGATACGAGCTTCATTGTGCCGTGTGTCTTATCAATGGAAAGAACACAGATTACGTCGGAACGCTCACCCGTACCTGAATCATTATAGTATCTTGATCTGCTGTCGATACCGATCAAAAGATAGTTTTTGACGGGTTCAGACTGGATATATTCGAATCTTGTTGTCTGTGTAACGGCATGAAGAGGTACTGTCTCACCGCGCTCGTTTACGATGGTAATAACAGCATCGGGTTCTTTGGTCTGATATGTAATCTTGCTGAGAAGATAGTTCTTATACCAGACACCGAAGCATACAATACCGATCAAAACACCGACAAGCGCTGCGATTACGCCAAAGATGACACGGTATTTCTTGTGGTTGAATCTCTTCTTTTTCTTGGAAGCATTTTCCTTCTTTTCAGCTTTTGCAGCTTCTTTGGTAAAACCGTACTGGAATGCTTCTTCACTCTCAGAACTTAAAGCCTTATCATTCTTTTTCTTTGCCAGTTCTTTTTCAGAAAGATCTGTGAATTCCGAATTGTCGAAGACTGAAGTCTCCGGAGCCGGTACATACTTTCTGATCTTGTTGTTGTTATCCATATTGTCTTCCTTTGTTTAGTCTTTGAGACCTTCCGGATTCATCGTCTGCCACTTCCAGCAGGATGAACACATCTCATCGATTCCATACTTGGCTTTAAAACCTAATACTTCTTCTGCTTTCTTTGTCGAAGCATAGCTTACGGCAATGTCGCCCGGTCTTCTGGGACCATATACGTGCTTTATCTCATGACCGCAGGCTCTTTCAAAAGCCTCGACTGCTTCCTTAACGGAAGTGCCCTTACCGGTGCCGAGATTGAACAAACATACAGAATCTTTAGTTTGTTCAAGGAATTTTATCGCTTTTACATGACCGTTAGCAAGGTCAACGACATGTATATAATCACGAATGCAAGTTCCATCAGGCGTATTATAATCGTCACCAAACACAGTAAGACAGTCTAATGTTCCGCCTGCAACTTTTGATATATAAGGGAACAGATTATTAGGGATTCCCTTGGGATCTTCACCGATAAGTCCGCTCTCGTGAGCACCTACGGGATTGAAATATCTAAGCAGGCAGATCTTCTTTCCCGG
>CAJOJI010000089.1:0-7366 GCA_905234715.1 uncultured Saccharofermentans sp. | reverse complement strand
GAGCATCCACTTTGTCCATCCGTAAGGATTTGTGCACATGCCGAGAGGACTTTCTTCCGTAAAAGGAACATCCTCACTCTCGCCATATACTGTGGCCGAAGAACTGAATACAAGGTTCGGTACATCAAATTCAGACATAAGCTTACAAACGTTAAGCATGCTGTTGATGTTATTTGAATAGTATTCCAGAGGCTTTCTGACAGACTCACCTACAGCCTTAAGACCTGCAAAATGAATAACGCTGTCGATCTTGTTCTCTTCAAATACTTTTCTTAAACCTTCGATATCACAGCAATCGACATTATAGAACTTAAATCTCTTACCTGTGATCTTTTCAAGACGGTTCTGAACCTCCATCTTACTGTTGGAGAGATTATCGGCAATTACAACATCGTAGTTATTCTCAAACAATGAAATAACTGTGTGTGAACCGATATAACCATTACCGCCTGTAACTAATACTGTAGACATAAACAGTCTCCTGTCATTGATATTTAAGCAAAATCATTTAACCACACTTCTATCCGCACTTCAAAACAAAATTGAACTAATTCCACATATTTGCACCATTTTCAAACAACTTGGAATATCTTTTCAGTTAAAATAATGATGTTACTCATAAAAACACATTGGAGAGAATGATGAACAAGTTAATTTACATTGCAGACGATGACGATAATATTAGAAATCTTCTTAAGACATTCCTTGAAAGAGAAGGATTTCATGTAACAGGATTCCCTACAGGCGACAAGCTTTTCGAAGTCTTCTCGAATTCACCTGCAGATCTCATCATCCTTGATGTCATGATGCCAGGACACGACGGTTTCTTTATCCTTAAAGAGATCCGTAAGACATCAAACGTCCCGATCATCATGCTCACTGCAAAAGACAGCGACTCAGATTATATCCAGGGTCTTGATATGGGCAGCGACGATTATTTCACAAAGCCCTTCTCCCCTGTTAAGCTCGTATCCAAAGTTAAATCCATTCTTAAGAGACAGGAAGAGATTACAGGCAAGACCGGCGAAAAGCCTGATAACGATGCTGTATACGAATTTGCTGATATCGTTATCAACAGAAAGACAAAAGAAACAACAATGCAGGGCAAGCCGCTCCCGCTTACTCCTAATGAATATCAGTTGTTAACATATCTTATCTCCAACAGAGACAGAGCAGTTTCAAGAGCGGAACTTCTTGATAAGATCTGGGGTTATGAGACTCAGGTAGAAACCCGTGTAGCTGATGACACCGTCAAAAGATTAAGAAAGAAAATCAGTAAATCAGATGCTAAAATATCTACTATCTGGGGTTACGGCTTCAGACTTGTAAACAGAACAGATGAAGATACTGAAGACGAAGACGACGGAGATATTCAGAACTAATGACCGATAAACCGGATCAGTCACGGTTAAAAACAAAGAAACCCGTAAGAAACAAATCGGCAATCAGAATTCCCATCTCGCTGCACTTTTATGCCGTTGAGATCGTGGTTATCATTCTGGTTGTCTTTATTATTAACATCTATATTCAGTCCATCGTTAAAAATTACATCGAAAACGAATGTAATGCCCGACTTGATATAGCCGTTAACTCCACACAGAACTTTGCCGATGCCTTCACTTCACAGATCACGGCATCTGATGAAAGAACCGAAGAAAACATCAGAGCATATCTTACTAACACGATCGTTACTTCTGCCGACCTTTCAAACCAGGCCAGCATTGCGCTTTATACCTTTGACGAGAAGACAGGAAAACATCTTGTACTCTGGCCTACGGCATACTATTCAACTTCTTATGCCAACAACGCCAATAATGTAATAAGTCAGGTTATCGATGAAGAAGGTTACAAGACCCTTAATAAAACACAGACACTTGATATAGATGGCAACATCATCTACTACAGAACACTTAAGTTCGAGCTTGTCACTACCGTAATCGAAGGCGATGTTGATGAATTCGGGAATCCGATCAATCCGGACCCCACTTCCACTACAACAAACATCAACGGCAAGAACATAGATCTTGATAATTACTATCTTTGTATCTACATCAACTCCAGATCTTACTATTCATTCATGGCATCCATGACGCTTGCACTCGTACAGGCTGCTTTACTCGCCATCGTTATTGCAGGCATCCTGAGTATCATGATGACCTATCCCCTTATCTTCTCCACACAGAAGCTCTCAAAGTTTGCAAAGAGGATCGCTAAGGGTGACTTAAGGCCTGTCAGAGGACACATAGTAAGTAAAGAGCTCTCCGAACTCGGCGACGTTATGAACCAGATGGCTTATAAGCTCGAAGAATCCGATATCGAACAGAAGACATTCTTCCAGAACGCTTCTCACGAATTAAGAACTCCCCTTATGTCCATTCAGGGATATGCCGAAGGTCTGAAATACGGAGTTTTCGAGACTGATGAAGACAGAGATAACGCCATCAACGTTATCATCGATGAGACCGGAAGACTCTCGAGCCTCGTTGAAAATCTGCTCTCCATCTCGAAAATGGATATGAGCCGAAGCGGAAACTTCGAGGTCAAAAAGCAGAATATTGATGTATCCAAACTCTATGACACAGTCATTGACCGTGTAAGAGGAAACTTCATCCATAACGACAAATCAATTATCAACGATTTCAACGCTAAGAACGTATATATCTACGGCAATGAGAACGATCTCTTGAGATGTATCGAAAACATATTCTCGAACTGTCTCAGATACTGCAAGACAGCCGTTACCTTCAAATGCTATAAAGACAAATCCGATAAAAACATCATTTTCGAGATCTCGGATGACGGTCCGGGTATCGCACCTGAGGTTCAGGAACACTTATTTGAGCGTTTCTCAAAGGGTGCGGACGGAAAACACGGTATCGGTCTTGCTCTTGCCAAATCGATTGCAGAAGAACATGAAGGTACCGTAGACGCCTATAACAAGGAAGAAGGCGGTGCTTGCTTCGAGATCACCCTCCCTGTAGTCAAACAAAAAGATCAGCTCACAAAGATCAATAACGCCAGCACAACATAAAACAATAAAGTGATGTCTCACAGATATGAGATGTCCAGTTTTGTTGTTTGTACTAGTAAGGGAAATCGTCAGTTAAGTAATCTATCAAAAACGATGCTAATGATGAAATGTTTACGAATACGGCTCATTATTGTCAACAAATTATTTAACATCCGTCGCTGTTCTATATAGATTATTTATTCAGCTTATCTCAGATCAAGATAACGTGCTGCGTTAAAAAATGCAGGCGTTCCGTTAAATCTTTCAGCAGTATCCTTCTGGAACTGGGCCTTTGCGGAATTCATTCTCGCATAAGTATTCTGGACAGAAAGCAATGAATTGATCGCATTGCCGATCGTTACGCATCTGCCGGACATAATGAGAGCCTGAAGCTTAAAAAGGATTCTGGGATCTGTAAATTCAGGCGGAAGAATGCAGTTGCTGAATCCGTTATAAAGAAGATTGAGCTGGTTGGAAAGTTCTCCGAGCTTTGTGTAAAGCTCTTCGATCTTCTTTTTGTTGTACCTTTTCTTCAATATAAATAAAAGGATAAGACCAACACCTGCAAGAACAAATACGCCTGCTGCGATACCATACGCGATGATGTTGTCTTTATAGTTTGAAGTAACTGCAGAGAAAACCAGGCTCAGACCGATTATGCATACAATGATGCCCCAGACAAGCGGAGCAACACTGCTTCTGGAATATCTTACGATATCTGTCTTGCACTTCTCATAATCCTGATAGAGATCAACCTTGGGTGAAAAATGGTTGATCATACGGTTGCATTCGTTGAGATTCTTTTCTCTCTCAGCGCCGTAATCAACCGTTCTGTACTGGACAGGCTGAGACTGAACAGCATAAGAATATCCTGTAACAGGCTGCGCATAAGCAGGCTGCTGATACATAGGCTGTGCCTGCATGGGCTGAGCCATCGGCTGCTGATACATAGGCTGAGGTGCAACAGGCTGAGCCATAGGCTGCTGAACAGGCATCTGCTGGGCAACAGGCTGTACGGGCTGTACCGGCTGAGGAGCGGGCTGAAAAGCATGGACAGGCTGAGCCGGAGCCTGAACCTGATGAGGCTGTACATCGGGAGTAGCAGGATCACTTGACCCGCTTATCTGCCAATTATCATCAAAATCACTCATTCTTCTTCTCCTATTCCATAAATCTAAAACCAATTTTAGTATACTTATTTGATATTTTCCAATGTTTCAGTTGCATAAATAACAAGGCCGCCCAAATGAGCGGCCTCGTAAATTATTACTTAATATGCTGATCAGAACTTCGGGCACTGAGCGAGTGACTTAGCGATGTCGTCATCTGTAGGAATGTAATCATCCATGACACCGTCGTTAAACTTCTGATATGCAACGAGATCGAAGTAACCTGTACCGGTAAGACCGAATACGATGTTCTTAGCCTCACCTGTCTCCTTGCACTTAAGAGCCTCGTCGATTGCAACCTTGATTGCGTGTGAGCTCTCAGGAGCAGGAAGAATACCTTCAACTCTTGCGAACTGCTCAGCAGCTGCGAATACGTCTGTCTGCTTAACAGATGTTGCCTTCATGTAACCGTCTGCATAGAGCTGTGAAAGGATAGAGCTCATACCGTGATATCTCAAACCGCCGGCATGGTTAGGAGCAGGCATAAAGTTGCTGCCCAATGTGTACATCTTTGCAAGAGGGCAAACTCTGCCGGTATCGCAGAAGTCATATACATAAGAACCTCTTGTGAATGAAGGACAAGAAGCAGGCTCAACTGCAATGATCTCATACTGGTTCTCGCCTCTGAGCATCTCGCCTACGAAGGGTGAGATCAAGCCGCCCAAGTTTGATCCGCCGCCTGCACAGCCGATGATCATGTCTGCCTTAACGCCGATCTTATCAAGAGCTGCCTTTGTCTCAAGACCGATAACAGACTGATGGAGCAATACCTGGTTAAGTACTGAACCTAATACGTATCTGTAGCCTTCCTGTGATGTAGCAGCCTCAACAGCCTCGGATATAGCGCAGCCAAGTGAACCGTCTGTTCCGGGGAACTCTTCATTTATCTTGCGGCCTACGTTTGTTGTCATTGAGGGAGAAGGTGTAACTGTTGCACCGTATGTTCTCATGACTTCACGTCTGAAAGGTTTCTGCTCGTAAGAAACCTTAACCATGTATACCTGGCAGTCAAGTCCGAAGTAAGCTGTAGCCATTGAAAGAGCTGTACCCCACTGGCCTGCACCGGTCTCTGTGGTAACACCCTTAAGGCCCTGCTTCTTAGCGTAGTAAGCCTGAGCGATAGCTGAATTGAGCTTGTGGGAACCTGATGTGTTATTACCCTCGAATTTATAGTAAATGTGAGCAGGTGTGCCGAGAGCCTTCTCTAAGCAGTATGCTCTTACGAGCGGTGAAGGTCTGTACATTTTATAGAAATCGAGAACTTCGCCCGGAATATCGATCCACTTATCATCGTTATTCATTTCCTGCTTGCAGAGCTCTTCACAGAAAATAGGCATAAGATCTTCTGCCTTGAGAGCCTCACCGGTACCGGGATTAAGAAGCGGAGCGGGTTTATTTTTCATGTCAGCACGTACGTTATACCATGCTGAAGGAATCTCGTTCTCGGACAAATACACTTTATAAGGAATATCGGACATAAATAGTCTCCCTTCGAAAAAATCTTCTACATTTTACAACAAAGAAGATTTTTTTGCACAAAAACATACTAATGTAATATTAAAAAGTCTTCTTGGTGTTTTCGAGCGTCGCTATAACCTTATCGCACCATTTGTCGAATTCCGGATCTTCCTTCATGCATTCCTTATGGTTAAGAATGTATTCCAGTGCGATTCTTACGCCTTTATGAAGCGGAACGTTTGTCTTAAGGTCAGGTGCAAGCCTCTTGATCTTTGTATTATCGAAAGACACTGAAACAGCCTTATCACCTGTCAGGCTTCCTTCAAAATCGTATTCGGGACCAAATGCCGTGAGAAGTTCGGAAGATACATGATAGGCATGAAGCTCGACTCCGAGAGAATCAGCTATTGTCTGATAGATCTGGTTCCATGTAAGCACCTCATCACCTGTTATCTGGAAAGCCTCACCGATTGCATGCCGGTTGCCCATGAGAGCCGTGTATCCTATGGCAAAATCCTCATTAAAGGTCAGATGCCATAAGGATTCGCCGTCGCCGTGAATGATTACGGGTCTGCCGTCCATCATTCTCTTTATTACCTGCCAGGAACCGTTTTTGCCGTGAACGCCTAAAGGAATGCTTCTTTCATCATATGTATGGCTGGGTCTGACGATAGTTACCGGGAATCCGTCTTCCCTGTATCTTTCCATGAGATAGTTTTCGCATGCTATCTTGTTCCTGGAGTATTCCCAGTAAGGATTGGCAAGAGCTGTACCTTCAGTTATCACATGGCTTGCAGCAGGCTTGTTATATGCAGATGCAGAACTTATGTAGATATATTGCTTTGTCCTGTCTTTAAAAAGTCTGTAGTCTCTTTCGACCTGGTCAACGGTAAAACCTATGAATTCACCGACAACATCGAAATTCATATTTCCGATTTCTTTGGTAACCGCTTCTTCATCGTTAATGTCGCATACTATCTGATGAACGTTTGCGGGAACAGTATCAGCTCTGTTGCCACGGTTGATCAGCCAGACTTCCCAGGACTTATCCTGAGATAATCTTCTTACTATTGCACTGCTTATTGTTCCTGTACCGCCGACGAATAATGCTTTCATAGTAATTCTCCTATAAAAAGTCAAACAGTTTAAGCTGTTTGCTGTATTTTTCTTCTATTTGCTCAGCATGAGTTCAGGATTGAATTCTTCCCTTTTCTCAAGCATCACAAATACTATTCTTGCCACTTTCCGGGTCATGGCGATAATCGCCCGGCCGGATCCTTTTTCTTTCTTCATTCGCTGATACTCTCGCATCAGTCTCCAGTCACCAGTCTTACTTGACAATCGAATCATCCCCAGTGCCACCTGAACAAACGCAGTTCTCAACTCCTGTGGGCCATGTTTTGTTATATGTCCCAGATGTACAGTCTCATTCGAATTGTGTACGCTCGGCACTATTCCGATATAAGCTGCAAATCTCTTGAAGTTTCCATCAAATCGTTCAAGATCTTCTGTGTAAGATGCTATCGTTGCTGCTCCGATCTTACCAACTCCCGGTATCGTCTTTAACAACTTAACATCTTCATTGTCTTCGACCATCTTCTCTATTTGTTCTTCCACATCCTTGATTTGTTCTGCTAAAACATCTAAGATGTTAAGCATCACTTCAAGTGATGAGGCAGTGAACTCTGAGTAGTCGTGATCCGCGAGATCGTTTATCAGGTCCTGCCTT
>CAJOJI010000088.1:3227-10804 GCA_905234715.1 uncultured Saccharofermentans sp. | reverse complement strand
CTGTGTACCGTCAAACAGATAAAGCAAAACGCTTGTTACGCCGTCTCTGGCATATGCCGGAACGCTGTATCCGTTGATGTATCTCGTTGTCTGTGTAAAGCCTTCAGGAATTACAATGTCATCAGGCGCATCAAGGAACGTGAATGTATTTCCTTCCTGATCCACCAGGGAAGCATCCTCAGGAACGTTACTTTCCTTACGGAGAACATGGATCGTGTAACGCATATGGCTGGTGCCGTCCTGAGCGGTTACACTTACGCTTACTATGTTGTCGCCCATGTTCAGATACTGGTTGCCGTCGATAATTACGGCAGCCCAGAGATTGTTTGCCAGAACGCTGACCTGAACCTCGGTAACCGAACGCTCAACAGAGCAGCTGTATTCAGTGATGTTGGGATTGAATTCGGGAGTGATGGTGGTTCCCCTGATCTTCAGTGACGCAAGAGTAGCATCGCTCGAAAGACCGGTCCTCATTACCGGGAGAGTAACTCCGCTTCCGATCCTGACATTGACCTGTTCATCGACCGACATGAAAGTACCCGCATCACTTATCCAGCAGTTAATGTCGCCGTTGCTCTCAGGGAACAGTCTCAATACGATGGAGAAAAGAACGACCTGATTATCTGAAGTAAAAGACGTGGATACGATCTCGGCACCACTGTCATCAGTGGTGATGTTCATCAGCTGGTCCATACCGTTAACCGTCAGAGTCCCCTCTGTCTGCGTTTCGGTAAATACGTAATTCGTCAGGTCTTTACCCTGTTCGAATGAAACATATTCAGCTTTATCGGAATCGAAACTGAACTCAATTGGTCCGAACTCCGAAATGCTCGGAAAATTGTTTGCAACGACATCAACTATCAGGATGTCACCGGGACCGACTTCCGTCTTCTTTGTAACAGCAGAAAGCACCACTTCGGAATCAGCTTTCGCCGTCTTTCCGCCCGTGAATGCAAGACAGAAAACAGAAGCAAAGACAAATGCAAGAAAAGCCGCTCCGGCTTTTAATGTCAGTGCATTAAGTTTCCTGTCAAAAAACTTTCTCATTCAGGCAGGCTCCCGTAAGACTCCGGCATGTTGCTGTATACAGGAATGACGAATTCAAAACCTGCATCGGTCATGCCTATCGAATCGTAACTTCTGTAATATCTCATTCCCTCCGAGTATGCCATCATTATGTTCTGCGCATACTGGTGATTGTATCTGTCTGTTCCGTCATCAAGGACATCAAACTTCTGGAAATAAAGCGTGTTCTGACCGGCGTCGATATAGCCTGCTGCGATCCATAAAGCACCGCCCTTGATAGCCTTTTCGACAGAGGTCCACGGAAGCAGATAAGATGCTTCGGTTTCCGTTATCTCCTGACCTTCCCAGTCTCTTCCCCACTGTGCGTATTTAGCGCCGTTGATTACCGCGCCGCCGGGTTCTGTCGTGGCATAAGCGCCGATGTTGTAGTAGTTGTAATAACCTTCGTAGCCTGTGAGGTCGCCTCTCGAAAGAGCCGACTCACCGGAGTAACCCATCTCCTGGATTATTCGGCTCGCGAGGAAGTAAGGAGATACACCCGCATTCTCGCCTGCCTCATAGATGATCTGGGCATAATCGTAATCGGGATTTCCGTCCATGAACGTTCCTCTGATGATCTCTCTTACGCCTTCGACCGTATGAACGTTGGGATCAAATCCGAGCAATTCGAATGAGAAGATCTTTTCGGGTGTAAGGAAGTTTCTCGGATCCATAAAATAGCTTACGACTTCAGTTCTGCACATCATCCAGTCAGGCTTATCGTAAACCTCGCTGTTGGGCTTAACATAAGCCGGATATGAAGAATACTGGATAAGGCTTCTGGCCTTGCTGTCCTCTGCAACGAGCGCAGTGTCGAAAGCCAGATTTGTGTAGTAAGGCGTAAATACATAATTGGGCTTGAGGCTGTGGATAAGCCAGAGCCCACTGTAATAGCTTGTAGGGAATTTGGACAGCGTATTCTCTTTGAAATCACCGTCGTCATTGCCGTTTAGAAGGAAGAACGAATAGTTGTCGGATGTACCGTCAAATCCCGTAACGGTACATGTGATTACAGTCTCTCCCGCAGGAATCGTATAAAGCTCTCCCTGCTGCAGTACAGTCTCCATGCCGCTTGAAACAGCCTTGATCGTTACGTTTGCAGAATATCCTTCAAGAGGCGTGCATCTTATCGCAATGCTCTTTGAGCCGTCCATGTAATAAGCGTAATTACGTGTAAGGAAATCAAAATCAGGATAGATATCAAGGAACTGGTCAGGTGTGGAATCGTTGATATAGCATCCCGAAAGAGCGCCGTTAATAGGAATTATTCCGGCCTTCTTTCTCTCGACCTCATATGTGATCTTGTCCTTGTCGGTAAGCTTTAATCTGCCGCTTCCGTCTTCGCCTGTAACTGCCATGTAGGTGCCGTCAAAATAAGCGCATTCTCTGGACCCGATCATCGTGAAATCTATGTCTTTCTCGATGTCGCTTCCGGAACCCGTTCTGCTAACGCAGACATAGTAGCAGTTAGATACGCCTGCAATGCCTGTCTCTTCGGCAACTGCAGCGGTATCCTGCTTTTTGCCTCTGAGCATTGCATAAGGAATGCCGGGATTCTCGTTGCTTCCGATGAGATTTCCTCTTAAGTCATAAAGAGAAACTCTTATGTCATCAGAAAGACCCGCGAAATCGATATAGCAGTCGTCTTCACCGCAGTCGATCATGTACCATGCATTCTGGTTTCCGCTCGGAATAAGTCCTTCTGCAACGGAATTCGGATAGATGGTGACTTTCTCAGGGATCGTTATCTCGCCGCCTGAAATAACAGTACCGCGTCCGTCAGAGCTTCTGAGGAGCGCATATACTTCGTGTCTTCCGGGTGCGCAGTCTGCAGTATCCCATGACAATACAAATTCACGGTAATCGGAATTGCTGTTGTCATCAGAGAATTTCAGATATCCGTAATAGAGCGAACCGTCAACAAAGAAGTCCGTTCTGACTTCATCACCAGTTGCAGTATATGAACCCGCCGCTTCCCTGATTCCGACAGTGTACTGTTCGGGGGAATCGATCGTTGATTCAAGACTTACATTCGAGATGACAGAGCCCTTGTTTGAAGGAGACGAGGATGCTTTAAGACTGCTGTTCTCAGATGAGATTGCCCTGTCGATCGCAGCGACTCTCGTATGGTCTTTCAGATCCTCCATGATGAAATCAACTTCAGCCTGTCTTGTCTCGCCGTAGATGACATTGCAGAGATCTTCTGCAAATCTCTCATCGGACACACCGTTAAGAAGATATTCAGGCGATGTCATTACAGAGATAACGTAATCTCCGCAGGATAACATGCCTTCTTCAACGCGTGCCTTTGCGATCTTTATTTCTTCATCCGTGCTTGAAGTGAGAGCTGCCGCACGGACGACCATGTCATCGGCAGTCTTAAGTGTCTTTTTGTCGGGTCCGGTTATTCCGGAATCAAGGCTCATCACCGTTACGACTGTAGCGGCAACCGCAAGTATTCCGCCTATCGCGGCAACCGCAAAATACTCGGGACGTCTTTTAAACATCGCTTATTCTTCCCTCCCGGTAATCTTATCTAAGGTATATCCGTATGAGGGAACAAAATGGTCCATGAAATACTGGGCCTCAGGCATGTTCATCTCACTGATGAGCTTGCCGGTGGAAGCCTTTGCGGCAGAGAACTCGGCATTGCCGCTGCTCTCTTCCCTTAAGCATTTAATGTATGCCGCGATCTTATCGGCAGCCTTGACGAGCTTATGTGTAAGCTTCTCTTCTTCGGTTGAAAGAGAGGGCGCCAGAAGTTCAAGATAAACATCTCTCATTTCCTTGTCGTCTGGCAGAAGCTCCACAAGACTTGAAGCGGCTTCGGATTCAACTTCTTTATATGCCTTTGTGATCTCTTTGTTGCGGTACTTGATCGGGGTCGGAAGATCGCCTGTTAAGATCTCCGTGCAGTCGTGATAAAGCGCATATGCCTGAACCTTGTAAGGATCGAGCAAAATGGCTCCCTCGTTATCCTTCTCGAACTTGTTGTGAAGGATAGTCAAGCAGTGTGCGATAACCGCAACGTCAAAACTGTGTTCTTTGATGTTTTCTGTTCTGCTGTTACGCATCAGTGCCCATCTCTCGATGTACTGCATGCGGTCGAGCATCGCGAAAAAACCGAATTCTTCCTTATTATCCATATTTATCTCCATCAGCTCTTATACATCTCGTTAAAGCAGCTTACGGCAAACGAATCCGTCATGCCCGCAATGTAGTCGGATACATATATCGGAAGCGGTGTGTCAATGCCTGCTTTATATTCCGGATGATTACTTACAAATTCAGCAAACTTCCTGATCGATGACGACTTGGATTCGCTTGCTTTTTCTATATTCAGGACTGCCTGATAGAAGGCGTCGAAAAGGCCTTCGAGCATTACGTCGCAGTACTTCTCGTATGTGCGGACTTTCTGCGCTCTGTAGATCTTCGATACGTTCTCGTTAAGAGTGTGTTCAAGAGCATCGCCTGCGTGGTCGCTCATCATGATACAGCCTTTGTCCATGCTGTTCTCGATGATGTCCTGAACCAGGAAATTGATGATCTCGGAATTGGAACTTCCCACACCGTCTGTAACGACAGGAACATCAAACTCGTTCGCAATGACACCTGTTCTCAAAGCATCCTCGATGTCTCTTCCTACATAAGCGATCTTATCTGCGAATCTTACAACGCATCCTTCAAGAGTTGCTGGGCCCTTGCGGTTTTTCTTGGGGATAAGATAAGACAGATCGTCTTCAGTCTTATCCCTGCAAGGTTCAAGTTTTCTCTCTGAATAGTATTCTCCGCAGTGTGAGATGATGCCGTCTCTTACTTCGAATGTGAGATTGAGCCCGCTGTTGCCGTTTCTCTTCTCAAGGATATTGAGGACACGGAGTCCGTTTGATTCATGCTCAAAATAGAGCTTGCTGTCTATCTCTTTAAGTTTCTTGTTTAAGATCCTCTCTCCGCTGTGTCCGAAAGGAGTATGGCCGACGTCGTGGCCCAGAGCGATAGCTCTTATGAGATCAACATTGAGATTCAAAGCGCTTCCGATGGTGGAGGCGATATAGTCGACATAGATAACGTGCTCGAGTCTGGAACAGATGTGATCGTTTGCCGGATTGAAGAAAACCTGTGTTTTGTGCTTAAGACGTCTGAAGGCCTGTGAGTAGATGATCCTTCCCATGTCGCGCTCGAAGCAGTTTCTGACATCACCGTCTTTCTCGGGCTCGACCCTGCCTCTGGATTCGCAGCACTTGGTGGCATTGACGCTGAGGATCTTGTCTCTCTGATCCTGGAGCATCTTTATCTTGGCATATGTAGCCTCTGAGATCTTATCTGACTTTCCGATGCAGGCAATACTGTCGGCATAAAGGTCCTGAAAGCTGAGATTATCTGTCATCAGTTATGGTCTCCTTCTAAAGCACATTAAGTAATTATACTACATACAAATTATGCTTTCTTCAGTCCTGCGGCATTGGCGAGCATATTCTTGCGCATCCCGTCAAAATCAACCGTAATGAGCGCATCGCCTCCGACAGGCTCTACTTTGAGTATTACGCCTTCGCCGAATCTCGGGTGAACGACTCTTAAGCCTTCGATGAGATCATCCGGCGAGAGCTGGCCTTCGCGCGAAGCCGCGGGCTTCTTCTCCTTTGTAAACTGGGATTTCATTGCGGAAGCGATGGACTTCTTGGATTTCTCCCTGTTGGTCTCACCCTGCGGAACATCCTTGGGAGTCTCTCTTTTGGAACCCATGAGGTAGAGCAGTTCGGGATTGATCTCTTTTAAGAATCGTGAAGGCTGGTTGCAGTTGGTCTGTCCGAAGAGCATTCTCTGTCTTGCGAGCACCATGAAAAGATTCTTCTTGGCTCTCGTGATCGCAACATACATGAGTCTTCTTTCCTCTTCGGTATCCTCAACGCTCTGAACCGATCTGTAGCTCGGGAATACGCCTTCCTCAAGTCCTATAAGGAATACGGCGCCAAACTCAAGACCTTTTGCGCTGTGTATCGACATGAGCTTAACGTAATCGTCGCTGTCATCGAAATCATCGCCTTCAGTAAAGAGGGATGCGTTCTCAAGGTAAAGGCCGAGTATTCCCTCTGTGGTGTCGGCAGTTGCCGTATCAAAGAAAAAGTCGTCATCTACTTCAACCGGCATTCCGTCGCCGTCGTCGATCTCAAGGCTGTCCATGTCAACGGGCTCTGCACGGTGCGCCTTGTCGTATTCTTTTGCTTCGGACAAAAGCTCTTTGAGGTTCTCGACTCTGTCGATGATCTCGCCCTTCTTTTCACGCTGCTCTGTGATCTCTTCTATAATGCCTGATTCATTCTCGACATAATCGACGAACTGGGCAAAATCCAGTTCATTCTCACGGAGCTTGTCCTTCATTGAATTTATGAGATCGGTGAAAGAACAGATCTTTGAAGCTGACCTTACAAGCTCGGGATAATCGACTGCATGCATCGCACACTCGAACATGCTGATATTGTCTGCAAGTGCGTACTGTCTTATCTTCTCGATTGTGGTATCGCCGATGCCTCTTTTAGGGACATTTATGATCCTCTCAAAAGCGATGTTGTCCTTAGGGTCATTGATGAGCCTTAAGTATGCAAGGATGTCCTTGATCTCCTTACGGTCATAGAACCTCATTCCGCCGTAAACTCTGAAAGGAATGCCGAGATTATGGAGAGTCGTTTCTATGTTACGTGAAAGAGCATTCATTCTGTAAAGCACGGCGCAGTCGGAGTATTTGAACTTGCCCTTGTCGGCCATCATCTTGATGGTCCTTCCGACAAAGTCTGCTTCGCCGTTGCTCGTGTCGGCATTCATTACGATGATCTTCTCGCCCTGGTCGCCTTCAGTCCTTAAGTTCTTGCTCTTACGCTTTTTGTTGTTGGCAATTACGCAGTTTGCTGCATCAAGGATAGTCTTAGTGGAACGGTAGTTCTCTTCAAGCTTGATGACGTTTGCTCCGGGGAAATCCTTCTCGAACTTTAAGATGATCCTTACATCAGCGCCTCTGAATGAATAGATGGACTGGTCGTCGTCACCTACGACGCAGATGTTTCCGTTGCCTGATGCAAGCTGCATTACCGCACGGTACTGGGGCATGTTTGTATCCTGGTACTCATCGACCATGATGTATCTGAACTTGTTTCTGTAAAGTTCTCTTATGTCGGGATTATTCTCGAGGAGTTTTACCATGTTAACGAGGATATCGTCGAAGTCCATTGCGTTGTTTGCAATGAGCTTTTCCTGGTACCTCTTATAGATCCTTGCAACTACGCTTAAGAAATATTCCTTGCCTGCAAGAAGAGAATATTCTTCAACATCAATGAACTTGTTCTTTGCATTTGAGATCTCATTCTGAACAGACTTGGGCTTGAACTGGCTGTCTGCAATATCAAGTTCCTTCATAGCTTCCTTAACCAGCTTTTGCTGGTCGTCGGTATCGATGATGGAAAAGTTCTTTGTGAATCCCAGCAACTCCGCATGGCGTCTTAGAAGCCTTGCGAAAATGC
>CAJOJI010000088.1:0-3167 GCA_905234715.1 uncultured Saccharofermentans sp. | reverse complement strand
GTTGGCAGCCTTGTTGGTAAATGTGATAGCAAGAATGGATGAAGGCGCAACATTGTGCTTTTTCATCATGTAGGCAATACGGTAAGTGATAACCCTGGTCTTGCCGGAACCTGCTCCCGCAAGAATGAGCAACGGACCGTCAAGATGCGTTACTGCCTGTTTCTGCTCTTTGTTAAGGCCTTTGAGAAGCTCATCCGCATCCTGGTCGAAAGCGGTATCGGCGCTTGCCCCATAGATATTCTCGAGGTCTCTGAAGAACTCGTCTGAATTGCTGAAATTATCGTCTGACAAAACAAAATCTCTCCCTTTAGAAATCAATTTAAGTGATTATATCAGTTATGCGGAGTCTTATCCGTCAATTAATAGGACAGTTTTCGTAAATCCTGATATCAGGTCGGTTCACCCGGATATAAACTCCAGTTTTCATCGTCGTAGATGTTGTCGCGAACCGTAAGCCAGTATCCTTCAGGATCGTAATAACGGGTACCGTTATTGGTGTAGATATTTACGTTCTCGGAAATATAAATGTTGAGATCACCCGATTTGATGTCCTGGTAGATCGGATTGTTCGTAAACGGATTAACAGGGTTTTCGAAAATGCCGCCGAATGCAAGAGAAGGCGTATCAGCATTCGTCATGAACTCATCTGACACGGTAAATCCTGTGCTGTTGAAATCCTTTACCAAAAGGACCGGATTTACTGCCTGGGCATCAAATCCGAGATCTTCAACGAGAAGATCGTCAAACTGTCCCAGACCGTTTCCGTGATCGGCAACAATAATGATCCTCGTATTATCGTACAATCCGTTCTCACGCAGATAATCAAACCATTCTCCGAGAGCGATGCAGACTTCCATGCTGCTCTCGTATGCCGCATAAGTAAGATAATCGGAATCCATGTTCATGGTAACGCCGTCCACAGTGAACCTGTCCATATGAGCAGCATCATATTCCGTGTTGTCGACATTGGGAACAACAGTATAATCCGGTTCGGAAAGAAGGGTGATGTCATGTGTGGACTGGTTCGAGAAAACAAAAAAACAGTTTGTCGGATCATCTTCAACGACAGTAATATCGGGCAATACTTCAAGAACAGAATGTTCCTGTACATGCTGCTGATGGATTCCGTACTGAACGTGCAGTGAATTTCCGAGGTAAGAACTGTTATTGAAATTCAGATAGCAGTATGAGCCCGATGTATAAGCAGCAGGCTGGCAGATCTGCGGCAGGCTCTTCATGAAGCCGTAACAGAACAGGTTTCTGTTAAGACGGGTCTCCAATTCATCTCCTGCATCTGTAAGGATCGGGACTCTGTCATTGAAAACGCCGGACAAATGATATGCGTTTATGTTGTCGTATCCTTCGTAGATGCTAAGGTCAGCGATCCACTGATAATTTGCGTAGGAAGGATCTCCTACTGTTACATTCCAGCCGTTCTCGGAAAAGATAACAGGCATCGTCAAAAGCGCCTCGTTATGCTTCACCCTCAAGGGTTCATCAGATCTTGCGTTCATCATATCCGGTCTGTAATCGTATCCGCCGAACAACGCAGATGCACCCATGTTCGTATATTTACCGAAGGAGACGGTATTCGGGTAATAAGTAAATCCGTCAAACTGTGCGGCAACGTCAGGACGTTCATTGAAAATATACGGGATATAAGAACCATTCATCTTATCCATCATGATAACGACGACGTTTTGTCCGTTTTTGGTCAGAGGGACGCTTACTTCTTCAGCAGTGTTGCTGTAGTGGTAATTGAAGTTTGCAGAGAACATTACCGTCGCTATAAGCCTCATTGCCGACAGGAATATTACCGCGAGAAGGACCGTCGTCATCAATGGCCTTAGGAATCTTCTGAGCTTAAACGCAACGAAAATAACAACAGCGATTATGGCAATGTCTGCCAGAAGATTTAAGACCATCTCCTTAACTTCAAAAGACATGTTGTAATCGTATATGAGCTTGTTTGAAAGCATTCCGAAATTCTTGTTGAAAAGGATGTAGTTGAGCACGCCAGTTGCCGCTAAAGCAGGAACAAGATATAAGCATGCTTTTCTGATCTTTTCGTTTGAAAGATAAACAAATACGGGAATCCATATCATAAACAGTCCTGCAGCGATAAGCGTACTGTTCAGTATGTAAAGCAGCGGACTGTGGGGATTTGTGCTGAAAGTATTTGTCATCTCGGCAGGATTCTGGACAACGACATCAGAAGGGATCATTACTCCGGTAAGCACCGTAAGAGCGGCACATGAGATCATGAACACGCTTGCGCTCTTCTTATCCAGAGCCGGATTTTCTTTTTTGAGCTTCGCTTCCGGCTTGGGTTTCCAGACAAGAGTAACGATATTCTTTCCCAAAGAGAAAACATTGTTTAATGTCCAGTAGAAAACAAGTCCTGCCGGCGAGTTATAAAGCAATACGAGGAATACGAGAGCGATCGCGATAAGCTTGATCTTATCCTTGATCATTCCCTTTTCCGTGTAAATGAATCCTGCAACGATGTTGATCAGTGTCATCAGGATTGGAAGCGCGTTAATGCTTATTGCACCAACCGTAATGAGAGCATCAGGTGAGCTGAGATCTGATATGGGCCCCAGCGATACTCCCTGAAGAAGCTTTAACTCTGAAAGGAAGCTGTAAGCTGCCATGAAGAAAGGGATCTGGAGCAAAAGTGAGACGGATTCTTTGAAAACGCCAGTAGTTTTGTAATCATTCTCGCGGTAATAAGCCTGGAGCATCATTACACGCTCATCGCCCTTGAATGCGGCCTTGATCTTGTCCACCCATGGCTTCAGGCTCTTTTTCTTCTCGCGCTGCTCTTTCTCGAGCTTATCTGCACGCTTATAGAGCGGCAAGACCAGGATATTGATTACAAGGCTGATTATGACAATGGAAACACCGACATTGCCGGTAAATTTATATGCATAAAAGAACACAACTTCGAAAAGAAGTTTCAAGGGTTCTATGAAAAACGAAAACAAATAACTGAAGAAAAACATAATTAATTAATTATAAATATAAAGGTGCCCACCCGCAAGAATACAATATACAATCAAAAAATAAGCTGAAGTGAAAATTTAAATTCCACTTCTAGCGGGCAGAATAGGAATTTAGTCATACAGAAACTTCTACTTTCCAAAGAGTTTACCCTACTTTTACAA
>CAJOJI010000087.1:2580-10790 GCA_905234715.1 uncultured Saccharofermentans sp. | reverse complement strand
CCTTGCCGCCCGGATCACTCCTCATCGAATAAGACTTGTTGATGCTTCCGGGCATGAGACCGTCTTTAACGTGGAGACTTACATCGATCGCGGGATTAAGAGTAAGAGTGTAGATCATGGCCTTACGCCTTTCTTTTCAATGTCTTGAGATATTCCTTCTGTTCCGGTGTGATGCGGTAACTCTCGACCGCTTTCTGAATGGATTTGTTATGTGTCCACTTATCGAGTTTCTGTTTTTCGATGAAAGGCAGAGTATCTTCATACTGTTTTGCAAGCGCTGTCGCAAAATACCATGCGATCATCATATTCACATAGTATTCTTCAGAACGGATCTTCGATACCTTTGTAAGATAAGAAGTCTTGAAATCCTCATCGAGGAAATGTTCCATGAGCATTCCTATCGCAAATCTCTTCACGTATGTGTGATCTGACTTGATCCATTTATCAACATACTCAAGAAGGAGTTGCTTATTTTTCTTGAAAACCTTGGGAGACATCTGGTCGCAAGTAGCCCAGTTGTCCACAAAAGGAATAAATTCATCTACAAGCTTGATGCAGCTTTCAGCGTCTTTCATTCCTGAAAGAATGAATGCGTGAAGCTGGTTTTCTTCAAAATACTTATGCGGAACATCTGAAAGAAAAGAAGATATGTCTTCTCTTTTGGATAACTCTTTTGCCATCTGGCGCAGAGCAGGCGTCCTAACACCTATAATCGAATCCGCATCCACTGTGGGGATAATGGTCACCTGCATCTTCTGGTAACCTTTATCCTGAAGTTTCTTTAGTTCTTTGCGGATATCATCGGTAATCATGGACGTATCAGAATATGAGATACATGATTATCGCTGTAGCAATACCCAAAAGGCAGCCTGCCGCAACCTGCAAAGGTGTGTGGCCGAGAAGTTCTTTGAGCTTCTCCTCATTGGGGAGATCTGCACCTGTGATCCTCTCGAACATGTCTGCCATGGCGTTAAGGAGCTCTGCCTGCTTACCTGCCTGATATCTTACATTCATTGCATCGTGCATTACGACGATCGCAACTATCATGGCAACGGCAAAAGCAGCCGAGTTAAATCCTTCATAAAGACCGGTGGCAACGGCAACGGAAACAACAGTGGCAGAATGTCCGCTGGGCATGCCGCCGTCTCCGAAAAGCCTTTCAATGCTGAATTTCTTTGTGAGAATCAGATTGCTTATGCATTTGAATACCTGGGCCAAAAACCAGGAAGCAATGCCCACGATCAAGATCTTATTTGTGATTATCTGCAGAAGGAAGTCCATGCTATCCCTTTCTATTCCATAAGTCTAATTAATTTTACTCTATAAAAAGCAAAAAAAAAGACTTGCAAACCGCGAAAGACATAAAAAAGATGCCGCAGGTCTTCCCTACGGCATCTCTACAAACAAACTCAAAACTTATATATTGCGGTCTCGTTCTTACGCTTTGATAATACATTACCATTAAGGCACTACAAGGAAACGTCTGTTAACAATATGTGAACAAAGCCGCCAAATTTTGAAGTCTTAGTCATAATAATCAAATTCAAGCTCACAAACCTTGACCGTATCGCCCTCTTTGACCCCCATTTTCTTGAGTTCCTCAAAGACGCCCTCGTTCTCAAGGGTTCTCTGGAAGAAGTTGGTCGATTCGGTATCTTCAAAGTTTGTCGAGTTGAAAATCTTGTTGATCCACTTGCCGGTAACTTCAAAGTTTCCATCCTCATTGATGATGATCTCGAACTTCTTGCCCTCGTCAAATGCGTAGACCTTCTCACCGCCTTCAGCGATATCGTGAAGGATCGTAGGCGGAAGCTTTGACACAGTCTCGGTGATCTTGTCGGCAAGCTCTTCGATGCCGATACGGCCTGCAGCGGAGATTATGTATACGTCTTCATAACCCATCTCCTTAACTGCCTTTACGAAGTCCTGTGCTTCCTCATCAGTGATTCCGTCACATTTGTTGCCGACAACGATCTGAGGTCTTGAAGCAAGCTCAAGGCTGAACTCCTCAAGTTCCTTGTTGATCGTCTTGAAGTCCTCAAGAGGATCTCTTCCGTCTGTTCCGGAAAGATCGACAACGTGAACAAGAAGTCTTGTTCTCTCGATATGTCTTAAGAAGTCGTGGCCCAGGCCGGCACCTTCGTGTGCATTCTCAATGATTCCCGGAATATCGGCAATTACATATGAGAAATCGTCCTTTGTGACAACACCCAAAACGGGTTCAAGAGTTGTAAAAGGATAATCTGCGATCTTCGGCTTAGCTCTTGTAAGAACTGAAAGAAGTGTTGATTTGCCCGCATTAGGGAAACCTACAAGACCGCAGTCGGCAATGAGCTTAAGCTCGATTGCAAGCTCACGTTCCTCACCGGGAGCACCGGGAGTTGCGAACTGGGGAGCCTGTCTTACGGAATTTGCATAGTGCATGTTTCCGAGACCGCCCTTTCCGCCTCTTGCAACAACGATCTTCTGGCCTTCTTCCGTAAGATCGGCAATGATCTCGCCTGTAACGACATCTTTTACGACAGTACCGATCGGGACACCGATGATAAGGTCCTCGCCGCGTCTGCCGTACATCTTCTTGCCCATGCCCTTAGCGCCGTTCTCGGCAATGAACTTGTGCTTGAATCTGAAGTTTTGAAGGCTCGTCAGATTTCTGGCTGCCTGCAGCACAACATTACCGCCGTCGCCGCCGTCACCGCCGTCAGGACCGCCGTTGGTAATATACTTCTCAGTATGGAAGCTTAAAGCACCGTTACCGCCGTCACCGGCCTTAACATAAATCTTGGAATGATCTATAAACATCTGATTCTCCCTCAAAACAAGAGCAGCCTGATCGCTATATTGCGACAGACTGCTACTCTTGGTTTTCCGTTAAATACCTAAATTAGGCTACAGGATAAACGCTAACCTGCTTCTTATCCTTGCCCATACGCTCATACTTGACCTTACCGTCAATCAAAGCGAAAAGTGTATCATCAGATCCGATACCAACGTTTGTGCCGGGATGGATCTTTGTACCACGCTGTCTAACAAGGATATTGCCGGCCAGAACTGACTGTCCGTCACCCTTCTTCGCTCCTAATCTCTTGGACTGGGATTCACGACCGTTCTTGGTGGAACCCATACCTTTCTTATGTGCGAAGAGCTGTAAATTAAACTTAATCATAATTACACCTCCGGTGTTCTTGAATGAATGATCTCTACGTACTTGTTCTTTTTGTCGTTATAATCTCTGGCAATGCCGATAAGACCTAACTCGCAAGTTCTCATTATTACCTGAGCCCTGCCCTTTGTCTCATCGTCGCCCAAGTCCGGAACCGTTATCCTTAAATTGACATCGTCTGTGCCTTCATTGCTGATATGGAAGAAAGATTCACTGTCGTAACCGCAAATATCTTCCAGGGCGCTTGCTGCAGTAAAAAGAAGTGTTGATACTGCGCTGCAGATGATATCTCTGCCGGGTTCATCGTATCCTGCATGCCCGTTGGCATATATTGCGCAGATGCGATTGCCCTCTCTATTGACGATAACGGAAATCATAAAGACTTACGCGTTGATAGCCTTGATAAGTACACGTGTGTAAGGCTGTCTGTGGCCGTTCTTTCTACGATAGCCCTTCTTAGCCTTGTACTTAGAGACGATAACCTTCTTGTTTCTTCCCTGCTTTACGATCTCACCGGTAACAGTAGCCTTTACATCACCAGCTACGATACCCTTGTCATCGGATACAGCAAGTACTTCATCGAAAGTAACCTGGCTGCCAGCCTCACCTTCAAGCTTCTCAACGAAGATCTCATCGTCAACAGAAACCTTGTACTGCTTGCCGCCTGTCTTAATTACTGCGTACATATTCGTTCCTCCTGTTCTTCCAGTCTCGCTGCTTAAACCAAGGCAGCGCCTCTAAATAAGCGCATTTTAAAGAGCCCGTTGCATGCGGTCACCGAGGTATAATAAACCACGGGCCATGCAAAGTCAACATTTTTTCTTATAAATAGAGAGGTTTTATCCCGCTATGAGCACGATAAGGCCTGCCGCGATACCAAAAAGAAGTCCCGTGATCTCGTAAAAATCTGAAACTCTCTTGATCGGAATGACGCAGCCGAAAGGCACAATGCCCAGGATAACGCCTGCAAGAGACGCCCTTACTATCTCCTCATTCTTCTGGATAAGGCCCATTATCAGCATTACCACAGGAGGTATCAGAACCTCAACGAAGTACATGGGGCTGCCGAAATATGCTGAAGGTCCCTGACCTGAGAATCTGGATTTCTTGTCTGCAAAGATCAAGGCAACAGCCGAAAGGCTCATAAGGACAAACACTATGAGCGCTGCGATCGGATTGATGTCATCCTTCAAAGTGATCTCAACATTTGTAAGATTAAGCGCTGCGCCTGCGAGTATCATCAGCTCGATAACACCCGTGAAGATTGATGCAAGGAAGATCGTAAAACCGTAGTCTTTCCTGATGTATTTGACCTTGTTGGACAAAATGAGCTTGATCTGGGCCAGTGCCATAAAAGCGATTATCACTACAGGAGAATAAAGCGCCAGGTATGTAGATACGAATCCCCACTGCGGAATGAACGTGGTAACGGCGCCGCAAAGAGCAAGCCAGCCTGAAACACCAAGGAAGATAATGGCTCCCAAGCTGTCTCTCCCCTTGAGATCGCGTGAACCCTTATCAGGAAGTGATACAGGCACCATGAAAAGGAACAGAGCAAGGAGCGCTACCGACATAAACAGGGCAAAAGCGATTCCTGCCATCCAAAGAACAACTCTCTGCGAGGAATAGCCTGTACCATATGTAGTTCCGAGATACTGCGCAAGTTCACCCTGGAATGAGGGAGAAGCCAAAAGACCTGAGAGCGTTACTTTCATTGAAGTAAGTGAAAGATATCTCATCTGGTTGGGTGAGATGTAAACGCTTGACGGGAAGATCTTTCCTCTCTGCGCCGGATGTCCGTACATCGTATCAACGCCTGATATCTTCTCGAATATCATCTGCGATCCGCTGAGATCCGTAGTTGACTTTGCTTTATGCTCAAATCCGAAGACTGCACAGGGAACGCCGGGATAGTCACTTGTATAACCCTCAAGAGCAATGTTGCCCGGGTATTCGGGATCGATCAGGATATAGCCTTCGATCTTGCCCTTGCCTGAATCCAAAAGGTCGTTCATTACCTTGAAGGAATCCTTGCCGATCGCACAGACAACAACCTCTTCGTTCTTATATTCTTCAGGAAGCGTATAAAAGAAATCAGGCTTTGAGCTGTGCTTATCAGGTTCAATGATCTCAAAATCAAAACCTGCAGCAGAAAGGCTGTTTCTCATGGAAACACGAGGGATGCTTGTACCGTCAGAATAAATGAGCAATGTCTTACGGGCACTACCTGAAAGGTTCAAAGTCATTGCATACATGCCGAACATCAAACCTGCCAGTACAAAAGACAGGATCAAAGCGACCCAAGCCATCTTGGGAATCTTAGTAGGCCTCAGCTTACGGAAACCGTACTGGGGAGCTATCTTCTCTTCTGCCTGTCTGTCCGAGTTCTTCTTCATCTTACAAGTTCGTCGCCCAAAGATCTTATATCTTCAGGTCCCAGGATAAGGATTATATCACCGGGCTTGATCAGTTCGTCGATCCTTTTCTTAAGTTCTTCTCTGGATTCGTAAAATTCAGTGTCACCGCCGCGCTTATTGATCTCATCAGAGATCATCTTGCTGGACATACCGAGATTATCACTCTCACGGTCTGAGAATATCTCTGCAAACAATACCTTTTTGCAGGGCAAAAGGCTTGTTACGTAATCTTCGAACAATAACTTGGTTCTGTTAAATGTCAAAGGCTGGAACACAACGAGGATATCGTTGTGAGGCATATTGGAAGCAGCTTCGATAGTAGCTCTTGCTGCCGTCGGGTGATGCGCATAGTCAACAACGACGTCACAACCTTTGTACTTGCCCTTTACCGTATATCTTCCGTCAGCACCGTTAAAGGTATTGAGTGCAGTCTGAATAGCAGAAGCGGAAGCACCGTTAAGATAAGCTGCAGCTGCCGCATTAAGAGCATTTGCAATGTTATGGCTTCCGGGAATGTTAAGGCTTACCTTGATCCTATCCTCTTCACCGATAACGATATCGAATACGGGAAGGCCGTTAACAAACTCAATGTTCTCTGCAATGAAGTCCGCCTTCCTGCCTGTTGCTTCACATACTTCGCTGTCTGTTGCGCATGCAACGACCTGGGGGAACTTACGTCCAACCTGATCAAGATATTCTTTAGCTTCAGCAAGTGACCTTGCAATATTCTTATCGTGTCCTGATACGACAACATAACCGTCATCGTCAACAAGTCTTACGAAGCGTGCGAAAACATCGATGACGTCTTCAATCGTCGGATAGCAGTCAACGTGATCGTGATCGATATTCGTAATTACCGCAGTAGTCGATGAAAAGTTCAGGAAAGATCTGTTGAACTCACATGCCTCTGATACGAGAAGATCCGCTGATCCGGCTCTTACTGTACCATTGAAGATATCAAGATCTGCACCGAGATGAACCGTCGGATCAAGTCCGGCGTCGATCATCATCATCGATATCATCGACGTTGTCGTTGTCTTTCCGTGAGTACCTGATACATTGATGACGTTCTTATATGTTCTTGTGAAAGCACCAAGGAACTCTGCCCTGTCAAAGATCTGAAGTCCGAGTTCACTTGCTCTCTTAACCTCTTCATTGTGAGGAAGGATAGCTGCCGTCTTAACTAGATAATCCGGTTTGAAATCATCGATGTTAGCTGCGATCTGGCTGTTGTAGATTTTTATGCCCTGCGCTTCAAGGATCTCTGTCCTCTCGCCCGGATGGTTGTCAGAACCTCCAACAACAAAACCCGCATGCTTTGCAAGTCTTGCAAGTCCGTTCATGGAGATTCCGCCGATGCCGATGAAATAGATCCTGGCATCCTTCTTGATCTCATTAAGTTTAAAAGTCTTAGCGTCTAACACAGATAACACTTCCCATAACTAAAAAATAACGAAGTAATTCTAACATTTTAGGAGCGCATAGCAAAATCACCGACTACGGCATTTGTAAATGAAATCAGGTCGGAAGACTTAAGCCTTAACTGTACTCCCCTCTGTCCTGCACTTACACACACGTCGTCGACGAGTTCAATCATCTCATCGATAAAGGTCCTGTACTGCTTCTTCATTCCGATAGGAGAGCATCCGCCTCTGATGTATCCTGTTACATTCAGAAGGTCTTTGACGTGTATCATGTTTACGCTCTTGCATCCTGCAAGCTTTGCGGCCTTCTTAAGATCTACCTCATCGTCAACGCTGATGCAGAACACCAGGTATTCACCCTTATCTGACACAGCTGTCAGTGTCTTGAAAACTTCCTCATACGGAACGCCGAGATATTCAGCCACGTGATGGCCGTCAAGATCGTTCTCGTCGTACTCGTATTCTTTATATGTGTATTCGATCCCCGCTTTATCAAGGATCCTCATAGCATTTGTCTTTTTGAACTGGGCCATGGTTAATTCCTCCGCAATTGCTCTGCATATTCTACTTTATTGCCAAGATCTTTCAAACTGATAAAATAAACTAATTAGTCAAAACGGGAGAGAAATATGCTGAACAAAGAATATCCTCAACATGATATGAACCTTGTCTTCGACATGGTCGAAAAGTCGATCGCCAAAGGAGGAGTACACGACAAGACCGCAGAAGAGATGAACCTTCTGATGCATCTTTATGCAGGACTTCTCGCCGAAGCAGTCGAACAGGGCGAGCATGCGAGATCCCTGCAACTTCAGACATCATCCCTCTTCACGTACGACTCATGAACCTTCTTGAATATCTCGAAAAGGTCGAATACTTAAGCGAAGTTCCAAGCACCTTATCAAACGACGAGATCAAGAAAAGAAGCGATATCCTGAACTCTCTCGAAGAACACGAAAAGCTCTTCGGCACACCTCTCATGGGTTATCAGTTCAACATGGGAACCAATGCACCCAAGGAAGCCAAAGAAGGCGAAGAAGATGAAGGCCGGAGACTCCTTCTCATGAACAGCCAGGCAGCAGTCTTTGCATGTGAAGACATTTACAAGACAGCTCTTTTCTACGAGAACAAACTTGGTTTTAAAGCAGCCCACTTAGATGACGAGGCAATGCCTCACATAAAGCTCGTAAGAGACAACATCGCCAT
>CAJOJI010000087.1:0-2522 GCA_905234715.1 uncultured Saccharofermentans sp. | reverse complement strand
AGTACGACATGTACATCTACTGCTCAGAACCCTTCCTTCTTCACAACGAAGTTGCCGCAAACAGCATCAAGATAATCGAGGCACTCCCTGAAGCAAAGGAAGCACAAAAGCAAGGCACCAACCGCCAGTTTGTCTTCGAAGATATAGACGGCAGACACATCTGTGTATCACAGTATCTTGAAAACTAATATACGGTTTTAACAATAAAAAGGGTTCACTTCAATTGAAGCGAACCCTTTTCGTTTATGAAACTATCTGAACTTATACTTTGTGGAAGCTTACATCACCTGATGAACACTGGATGTTCATGTCAGCTGTGCCGTTGCCGTTAATGTAATTCTTGCCGTCTTTTGTGAAAGGAAGTTCGTAGTTGAACTCTCCGCTGGAGATACTTACGTGAACAGTAACATCTGAATCTTCAGGAATGCTGACCTCGATTCCGCCGGAGCTGCAGCTGATGCTCGAAATTTCAGGAACTGTGCCAAGGCTGATAGCTGAATGACCGCTGGAAGCCTTTGTGGTGAGATCCTTTATCTCATCTGCATCAAGTGTAATGCCGCCTGAACTTACATCTACGTTAAGTGTATTAACTGTGCCCAACATAGCGGTAACTCCGCCTGAAGAAGAATGGATCTTAGCCTGGTCTATCGTGCCGTTCTGCATGATGCTGATCTTGCCTGAAGAAGAATCAATGTCGAAAGACTTGCAGTCACCGTCGTGATTGATAGCGATAGTACCTGAAGATGCCTTGACCTTTACGGAATCGCTGTTTCCGCGCTGCGTAAGACCGACATTGCCTGAAGAAGACTTCACTTCAATATCCGTTGCAGAACAGTCGATATCCATGTTGCCTGATGAAGCATATGAATACAGATTATCTGTGGTAAACCCGTTCAGATCGATGCAGCCGGAAGACACTTCAATTACGAAGTCATCCAACTCCTGAGCTTCAGGGATCGTGATCTCAAGGCTCTTCTCGATCTTGCTGAAGTTGATCGACTTGGTTGATACGCAGTATCTGACATAGAGCGTGTCACCGTCTACCCATGTGTGGACCTGGTGGTCGGCATCGATATCGGTGTTGGCGGTCTCATCTACCTTAATGTTGTCAGTATCTGTACCCCTGACCTTTACGTCTCCTGCGAGGTAATCGATGTTGATCTTTGTGATCGTATCGTCGATCTCACGGTCGCCTGCAGTGTACTTGTCAGCGTTCTCGTACTGGTAACTTACTGTGTTGATCAGACCGAATGAGCAGCCTGTTAAGCAAAGTGTTGAAGGTACGATGAGAGCCATTGCTCCTGCTACTAAAAGTTTTGTGTTCATTATTTTTTTCCTCCCTTATTTTTACCAACTAAGAAACCGATTCCGGCAATTACGAGTCCTATAACAACGAAAGTTAAAGGCGGCACTGATACGCCGGAAGAATAAGTAACGCCTGTCCTTGAAATGCTTGCTTCTGCAGCAGGTCCGAGGACCGAGATAAGGCATGACATAAGGCCTGCAGATGCAATGCAGAGACCTGTCTTAACGCAAGCGTTGAAGCGCAGATATCTGATGATCGCAAACATCGCCCAGGCTATTCCGACCAGAGGCATGGAGACTGCAAATGCCATCGGGAAGAATTCCTTCATTCCGGCATAGAAGCCGATTGCGAGCATCATGAGTACGAATGTTGCAGTGTAAGCGCACATTATCGCAAGACCTTTACGGTTCATAATATATGCATTTACAGGTCTTCTGCTCACGATAAAAGGCGCGAAAAGCACTGTAAGTCCGAAGAGGGTTGCAGATGCTGTAACGAAGAACCAATTGCCGCCTGAGTAGATGCAGATAACACCTAAGAGCAGCATAACGCTTGCTGTAAAAGATGCCATTGTCATGAACATTTTGTTCTCACGGACCATGAGCGGTACTATTATCACTGATGCAGCAACGAGGATGCCTGCAAGTACAATAAAGAACCATGTAAGGCCTGCACCTGTTGCGAGGTTAACGATAAGGCATACGAGGATCGGAATAGAGAATATCAATCCGATAATGCTTCCTGCCAGAGCGCTCTTTCTCTTAAAAAACTTGGCCTGGGTTCCGATTACTTCTTCTTTTTCCTTTACGATCTTTTCATCTATCGTAACGTCGTTCAGACTGTTCAACATCTTTTTGCAGTCCGGACATTCAGCCAGATGCTCTTCTACGATCTTTCTGCTGGCTTCGCTGCAGATTTCGTCTTTATATAACGGAAGAAGATCCGAGATCAAATCACAATTATATTTCATTTTCATCCATCCTTTCCTTGATCTTTAGTCTGGCTCTGTGATACGTGACCCGGGCCCAGGTCTCTGTCTTTCCGAAGATAGAGCTGATCTCCGCGAATGATAGCTCGCCGAATACCCTCAGCTGGAATACTTCCTTATACGGTTCCTCCAGCTGATGGAGTATGCTGTGGATCTTGAGTGACATCGCCTTGTCAGAGAGCTTTTCCATTTCAGCATTATAGAGTTTATCTATCTCACTTTGTTTTT
>CAJOJI010000086.1:5646-17668 GCA_905234715.1 uncultured Saccharofermentans sp. | reverse complement strand
GATAGCGACGTTCCAGTGTGTCGCTGTAGTTTTTCGGGAAGTCCTCATACCACTTCCAGTAACGGGCATAGTCGTAGCTGGTGGAAAGGTTGACGTGTCCATCGCGCAATTCCGAAAGCATGTCGCCGAGCACCTCAAAAAACTGTTCGCCAGTCATCTTCTCATTCACGCGTACCTTATATTTATTATATACGGCATTCCAGTCGAGTCCGTATTCCTGTTGTTTGTAGTCAAAGAAGCAATAGTGCTCGTCAATGATTTTCCAAAGTGCCTCGAAGTTGCCTTGTCGGGTATTGGGTAGTTCGTCCTCGTTAACGCAGGAGGCAAGTAAAAGTATAAAAGAAAAAAGGAAAAAGAAGATGGTACGGTGGCAGCCCCCCTCACATCTCCCCTTGGGGGGAGGGC
This sequence comes from uncultured Saccharofermentans sp., assembly GCA_905234715.1. Classification (GTDB taxonomy): domain Bacteria; phylum Bacillota; class Clostridia; order Saccharofermentanales; family Saccharofermentanaceae; genus Saccharofermentans. Next base: position 17,263 of record CAJOJI010000086.1, on the reverse strand, counting down.
AAGGTACGTGGGTACGGAGGTGCGAGGTACGAAATATATTATTCATAATTACTTTTTTACCTTCTTATAATGCTGAACCGTCTCGTGATGCCAATCATGATGCGGTGGCTGTAGATGTGCTGTTTCAGATTGTTCACCTTGGCCTGCTGATAGTCACCCAGATAGCCGACACGCATGATTAGCGAACGGTTAAGATTGACATCAAGCATTAGCTGTTGGCGGAAACTTGGTGCAGAGATAAAGGTGGTGGGTACGATGTTGTGGTCGTAGTTTCCCAGTGAGAATATCTCGTAGTACGACTGTCCGTAGTTAGGCGAGAACATGATGCCAACGAGTGGCAGGTTCAGTTCGTAGCAGACATTCATCCTATGTTGCCAGAGCATGAAGGCATAGTCGGCTCGTGCTGAAGGCATGATATTGAGGTGTAACCTTGCCTGTGCCGGGTTGTTGGAGTTGGAGGTGTTGTAGATGACGCCTACGCCAGCATTGGCTAATGCACCAACATTAACGGTAAACGATGTGCGAGATCCGAGGTTAAAGAGCTGATAATAGCGTCCCCAAAAGAAGTCGTATGCTCCTTCCAGCTCGTTCTCAGTATCGCTGCGGTCGTGTAGGTATGAGAAGTTTGCCTGATGCTTTATGACGGTAAGCCATTGGCTGTCAGGCTTTCTTCGTTCGATGTCGGCCAGGTATGTGACGCCTGTCCCGCTGAACTTCTCCTGTGACAGATAGGTGTCGAGCACGTTGGATGGTCCCACGCCAATCATGTGTGACGATGTGATGATGTTGCGCGGGATGGTATCCTGCGCTTCAAGCACCACGGTCATGCTCAGCATTGCCAGTATAAGGAGAATCTTATTCGTGCGCCCTCTGTTTCAAAGGTTCGTTGCGAGAAATGTGGTTACTATTACACCCTTCCCTTCGAAAAGCAATGCCCTGCGCAATGTCGCAACCGTAGTAACGGTTGTGATCAACATCGCACTATTGTGCTTCATCAAGTACTACAACGTCCTGGGTTTTGCCGCTGAGAGACTGAATCTTCTTTTCGGCGCCACACAGACACACAACTCATTCTTCCTTTATGCAGTCCCTGTCGGAATGTCATTCTACGTCCTTCAGACATCGGGTTATATCCTCGACTGCAGATGGGAAAAGATTGCACCCGAGAAGAACTTCTTCAAGGTTTTATTGTTCTCCACATACTTCCCGCAGCTCATGTCGGGACCTATGAACACCTATGCTTCGCTCTCTTCAGAGTTCGAAAAGGCCAAGGAAGTTAAGTTCTCTTTTGATAGGATCTGCGACGGCGCTGTAAGAGTAGCATGGGGCTTTTTCAAGAAACTCGTAATCGCTGACCGCGCCGCAATGACGGTCAACCAGATATTTGCTGACCACCAGACATTCACGGGATTGTATGTCCCGATCGGAGTAATCTTCTTTGCGATTCAGCTCTACTGCGATTTCTCCGGATGCATGGAAGTCGTCATCGGCGTATCGCACATGTTGGGCATCGAACTCCCTGAAAACTTCAACTGTCCGTTCTTTTCCAAGACCGTTAAGGAATACTGGAGAAGATGGCATATCACGCTGGGCGCATGGCTCCGCGACTACCTCATGTATCCGCTGCTTAAGAGCGAGCCGCTCATTAAACTCGGCGACTGGTCCAAGGCAAAGTTCGGCAAGAAGAACGGCAAAAAGGTTCCTACTTATGTCGCACTCTTCGTCCTCTGGTTCGCAGTAGGCTACTGGCACGGCGGACTCTGGAATTACGTTATCGGCTCGGGAATCCTGCACTTCATCTACATCGTGCTCGGCATGATCTTTGAGCCTGTTTCAAAGAAGATCCGTCCGAAGATCGGCGCTGACAAGCTCTACTTCAGGATCTTTCAGTCTGTTCGTACATTCATCCTGATGCTCTCGGGATTCGTATTCTTCAGATCCGCTACGGTCATGGACGCAGTCGACATGTATGCGGCCATCTTCAGAAGAGGCGGAGCTGCTCTTAACTGGGCAAACTTCTCTTCTTCCGGAATGGATCTTAAGAACCTTATCGTGTTAATAGCTGCGCTCCTGCTCGTTGCGGCAGTAGACGCTTACAAATATGTACCCGGTGAAGATGACCAGCCCAAGTCGGTCATCACTTTCCTTAGAAGCAAGGGAGTCGTTGTTCTCTGGGCTGCTTTCATGGTTATTATGGTTGCAACTTTGATCTTCGGAATGTATGGTTTAGGCTATGATTCCGGTTCATTCATATACGCTAGAATCTGACGGAGGAATTACTTATGAACATTGTTTGTCTCGACATGGAAGGCGTTTTGGTACCAGAGATCTGGATTGAGTTTTCTAAGAAGACCGGTATCCCGGAGCTTACACGCACAACAAGAGATGAGCCCGATTACGACAAGCTCATGCACTGGAGACTCGGCATCTTAAGAGAGCACGGCTTGGGCCTCAAGGAGATCCAGGATGTTATCGCATCCATCGATCCGCTTCCGGGCGCAAAGGAATTCCTCGACGAGCTCCGCAAGGACATGCAGGTCATCATCATCAGCGATACATTCACGCAGTTCGCCATGCCCCTCATGAAGAAGCTCGGCTATCCCGCTCTTTTCTGCAACTCACTCATCGTAGGTGAGGACGGCATGATCGAAGACTTCAAGATGAGGATAGAGAATTCAAAGCTCTCAACGGTTAAGGCACTCCAGTCCATCGGCTTTGAGACCATCGCTGCAGGCGACTCCTATAACGACCTTGCCATGATCAAGGCATCCAAGGCAGGTTTCCTTTTCAAGAGCACTGAAAAGATCATCGCAGACAACCCGGATGTTCCCGCATTCGAAGAGTTCGACGAACTTCTCGCTGCGATCAAGGCTGTGCCTGACTGCAACTGAACTTTAATTGAATCAGCATAGTAAAAGCCGCCTGCGGGCGGCTTTTTTTGTGTGCGGCTATATCTGGATCCTTTGTTCGGCAAATGTTCGGCTATGCCGAACAAAAATCGTAAAAAACGGGTGAATTCAACGGTTTTGTTACTACATCTGTTCGGCAATGCCGAACAAACGCCGAACAGATTATGGTGATGCCTGGAAAAAACTGCAGTTCAAAATGTATGTCAGACAATTGGTGACAGCATTAATCCTTATATGCCTTCGGCAGATTCCAGCCGTAGTGTGCTGCGCAAAGTCTGATGACACAGACGAAGAAGAAGCCGGCGAGCATTGCGGCTTCGGCAGATCCCGTGAGCATATAGAAGACATAAACGATCGCTGCGCCGACGATAGAAGCGCATGCGTAAATGTGCTTTACGAAAATGTAGGGCATTTCGAGCGAGAGGACGTCTCTTAAAACTCCGCCGCCGACACCGGTAACGACACCGAGGAAGACAACGAGGAATGCGTTGTTTGCATGAGATCCCAAAAGGCCCGTGTGAACGCCGTCTGCGGTGAAAGCGGCAAGGCCTACGGTATCAAACCAGAAGAATACCTTTTCATAGATTGCGCGGGTTTTATCCGAAACCTCGCGCTTTTTCTTATGCTGCCACCAGACGAATATGAATGTGATGTTGGCTGTGACAGCCGCGATGATGACAAACATCGGGTTCTTGAATGCCATGGGCGGAGTTGAGCCCGTGACGAGGTCTCTTATTATTCCGCCGCCCGTAGCGGTTAAGAGCGCCAGAATGTTGACGCCGAAGATATCCATCTTTTTGCGGATACCGGCCATGGCACCGGACACTGCAAAAGCTACAGTGCCGATGATGTCTGTGATCAAGATGAAGAGTTCGGTATCCATAGAAGCAATTATATATGTTTTGGGACAGAATGACAGTTGTTTAATTGACAGTTCACCCCGCCATAAATAAAATAAAATAATCTATTTAGGCGGAGGCATTTTCGCATGGCAGCAATTACCGATTGCGAACATCTCGTACAGTACTACGAGACGGATCAGATGGGCGTTACCCACCATTCGAACTACATCAGATGGTTTGAGGAAGCCAGGACCAAGCTTTTCGAGGACATCGGACTGGGCTACAAGGGTATGGAAGAGATGGGCATAATTAGCCCGGTCGTAGGTCTTACCGCCAAGTATAAGACGATGGCAAAGTATTGCGATACGGTCGTTATAAGGGCCGAGATCACGAGATACACCGGAGTCAGATTCGATATCAAATACACGGTCTTCGACAAGGAGACCGAGCAGGTAAGATGCACGGGTACGAGCGAGCACTGCTTCATTAACCGTGCGGGAAAGGTTATCTCACTTCAGAAGGAGAAGCCTGAAGAACATGCCAGATTCGACGAACTGGTAAACGGGAAGGGAGAGTAAGCTATGGCTGACATCATCATCGTTGGCGCAGGCCCGGCAGGCCTTTCGGCAGCTATCTATGCAAGACGTGCGGGAATGAGCACAGTACTTTATGAGGCCGAGATGTACGGCGGCCAGATCGTAAATACTCCCGAAGTCGAGAACTATCCGGCGGTTGCTAAGATCTCAGGTTTTGATTTTGCCCAGAACCTTTATAACCAGGCAATGAATTTAGGTGCAACTCTTGAGTTCGATAAGGTCGATTCGATCGCGAAAACAGAGAGCGGGTTTGACGTAACTCTTGCTTCAGGCAAGGTCGATACGGCAAAAGCAGTCATTCTTGCAGTCGGCGCATCCAACCGCCACATGGGAATTGCAAGAGAAGAAGAGCTTCTTGGAAAGGGTATTTCCTATTGCGCAACATGCGACGGAGCTTTCTATAAGGGTAAGACTGTTGCGGTCACCGGCGGCGGAAATACTGCGGTCGAAGATGCCATTTATCTTGCAGGTATTGTAGACAAGGTATATCTTATACACCGCAGAAATGAATTCAGGGCTGAAGATGTTTTGGTTGACGCAGCGAAAAAGCTTCCCAACCTTGAGATCGTAACGCCTTATGTCGTTGAGTCACTCATCGGCGAACCCAAGCTTTCAAGTCTTGAACTGACAAACAGGGAAGACGGCAGCAAGAAGACGATCGATGTAAACGGACTTTTCGTTGCGATTGGCCAGGAGCCCAAGACCGCTGATTTTAAGGATCTTGTAACTTTGCAGGGCGGATACATCGAAGCAGGCGAGAACTGCAAGACGAATGTCGAAGGCATTTTCGCTGCGGGCGATGCGAGAGTCAAGAAGGTAAGACAGCTTACGACGGCATGCGCTGACGGCGCGGTTGCGGCACTTGCGGCGATCGACTACATCAAGCTCGGCGTCTGATAATTGATAACAATTTTTGGAGGAATATATGTACAGAAATGTATTTGATGTGCTTGAAGAGAGAGGTTACTTCTCACAGGCAACACACAGAGATGAGATCTACGAGTTACTGAGCAAGCCGGGTGTATCTTTCTACATCGGTTTCGACCCCACGGCTGATTCACTTCACGTAGGCCACTTCGTTCAGATGATGGTAATGAGCCACATGCAGAAGGCAGGCCACAGACCTATCGCGCTCATGGGCGGCGGCACGGGTATGATCGGCGATCCTTCCGGACGTACCGACATGCGTCAGATGATGACGGTCGAGACCATCGACCACAACGTTGAGTGCTTCAAGAAGCAGATGGGCAAGGTCGTTGATTTCTCTGACGGCAAGGCTCTCATCGTTAACAACGCCGACTGGCTCAGAAATCTTAACTACATCGAGTTCTTAAGAGAAGTCGGTGCACATTTCTCAGTAAACAAAATGCTTACAGCTGAGTGCTACAAGCAGAGACTCGAGAAGGGATTATCTTTCCTCGAATTTAACTACATGCTCATGCAGGGTTACGATTTCTACTACCTCCACGAGAAGTATGGCTGCGACCTTGAGTTCGGCGGCGACGACCAGTGGTCAAACATTCTCGCAGGCATGGAGCTCGTACGCCGTAAGAAGGGCGAGTCCGTTTACGGTCTTACATTCACTCTCCTCACAAACAGCGAGGGTAAGAAGATGGGTAAGACAGCTAAGGGCGCAGTATGGCTCGATCCTGAGAAGACACCCGTATTCGACTTCTACCAGTACTGGAGAAACGTTGACGACGCTGATGTCATCAAGTGCATGAAGCTTCTTACATTCCTCGAAATGGACGAGATCAACGAGTATGCAAAGCTTACTGATGCTGCCATCAACGAAGCTAAGAAGAGACTTGCTTACGAAGTAACAAAGATCATTCACGGCGAAGAGCAGGCTGAGATCGCAAAGAAGACTGCTGAAGATCTTTTCGAGAATGCAGGAAGATCAGAAGACATGAAGACAACCGAGATCACAAACGATGAGCTCGGTACCGGCATGCAGATCGCTGACGCTCTCGTTAAGGCAGGCCTTATGAAGTCCAAGGGCGAAGCAAGAAGAATGATCCAGCAGAAGGGCGTATATCTCAACGATAACGTTGTCGAGGATCAGTTCTATGAGCTCAAGGAATCAGACTTTGATGCTAACGGCGAAGCTATCGTACGTAAGGGTAAGAAGAACTACCACCGTTTCAAGGTTGGCTGATACCGGCTTAATTAAATGCTATTCATCCCCGGCATATGTTTATGTCGGGGATTTTTACTTTGATATTTAGTTGATATTGTCGGCATCTGTTCGTTGAAATGATTTTTTGCGTAGCGTAAAATATTTTTAGATTTTGTGTTTGGAGGGATTTTTTTATGAAGAGATTAAAGGCCATTGCAGCAGCTGCTCTTGCTTGCGTAACACTGATCTCATTCACTGGCTGTTCAGGTTTTAAGGTAATCGATGATGAAGATGTTTTCTTCGATGCTCTGGACAATGCAGTAGGTATCGATGATGATGAGACATTCAATCAGAAGAACACCACTTATAACGGAGATAAGGTTGAGTACGTTATCTATGCCCAGGACGGCGATAACTTCTACACCTATATAAGATTCAAGAAGGCTGACGACGCAATGGATCTTTTCGACGATTTCTATCAGGATTTCGAAGAGATCAGAGAAGACGGCGATTTTGAAGGTTCTCATTCCTCAAGCGCTACAAAGACGCGCGGATCCGTAGTTTTCAACGGCGAGATCGAGAGCGGTTCTGCGATCAGCTTCTTCCGTCACGACAAGTACCTCTATGAAGATACAGAGGTTTACGGCGGCGTTTATGTCAACGACAACGTTTACATCGAAGTTTATTCCATGAACGGCAGCAAGCGCGACAAGGAAAAGATCACAAACTTCCTTAAAGAGATTGGTTTTCCTAAGCCCTGATCGAAAAGGAAACAATTAAGTAATTACTAAGAGGTCAGAATTAAATCTGACCTCTTTTTTGTTGCTGAAAATTTCTTCAATAGTACCATTAATGGCATTTACAAACATATGTTTGGGGTGATAGAATGACGGCACCTAAGATGAACAGGGGGTACAGATCATGGCAGCTCAGGGCATTAAATACACGTATGACGGGACTTTTGAAGGTTATCTTTGTGCGGTGCTTGCAGCTTTGAGATCAGTCAGTGGCGGCAGTGATGATGCGGTCAATATCGCGACGAGTTTTAAGGATGCCCAGTACCTTTACCACATGATATCGGTCAAGAGCAGTGCAGAGGTGCAGCAGATGGCGGCCGATTATTTCCTCACGGACAGCACGTGCCTTGAGATCAATCTTTATAAGATGATCTTCTGCTCGCTTAAATACGGCGCGAGGGTCGCAGAAGACTATTCGAGCGACACTATGAGGGGCATCCAGATGGCGATAAGAGATCTTTACCGTGAGGCACAGTCCATACTGCCGGAACTTGATTTCTATCTGGGCGAGGAGGCTTCGTGCGCTGTGATCAATCCCAGAAATTCAGTGCTGCCTGTTATAAAGCAGCCGGTCTTGAAACGGCGCGAACTGGACAGCTTCATCCTCTACGACAAAAGGCATCATCTGCTCCTTGAACGCTATACAGACCAGAACATGCTCCTGGATATCTCTGATTTTCCGATGCCTGAATTCAAAGATCCGCATGAGGCATATTCTTATCTCTGGCCTTTTGTGAGAGACAGACGTTTTGAGGTAAGAGTCATACCCGGTCAAAAGAAAAGCGGCTCTACGATAGAGCCGCTCTGGTTGAAAGCTTCGTAATACAGATTACTTCTGTTCTTCAGAACTTGATCTGATAGCTTTTCTCATGATCTTGCCGTTGAAGGTCTTGGGAAGCTCATCCACAAACTCAACTACTCTAGGATATTTATACGGAGCTGTCTTTTCCTTAACGTAATTCTGGATCTCTTTCTTGAGTTCCTCTGTCTTCTCGGTGCCCTTAACGAGAGTGATCGTTGCCTTTACGACGATGCCTCTGACACCCTGAGGGTCAGGTACGCCCGTAACTGCGCACTCAAGAACATAAGGGAGTTCCATGATGACATTCTCGATCTCGAAGGGTCCGATACGGTAGCCGGAAGACTTAATAACGTCGTCTGTACGGCCGACATACCAGAAGTAACCGTCCTCGTCTGCCCATGCGGTATCACCTGTGTGGTACCAGCCGTCGTGCCATGCCTCGTTTGTAAGTTCGGGAGCGAGGTAGTACTGGAGGAAGAGTCCCTTCGGATGGTAATTCTGTGTGTTGATGCAGATCTCGCCTGTTTCACCCGGCTTGCATACGTTGCCGTCGGGATCAAGGATCTTAACTTCGTAGAGCGGGTTGGGCTTACCCATTGAACCGATACGGAGCTTTGCGCCGACAAGGTTTGCGATGGCGAGAGTTGTCTCAGTCTGGCCGAAGCCTTCCATGAGACGGATACCTGTTGCTGCCATGAAGCGGTTGAATACCTCAGGGTTCAAAGCCTCGCCTGCAGTAACTGCATACTTGAGTGAAGAAAGATCGTACTTGGAAAGATCTTCCTTGATGAAGAATCTGAACATTGTCGGAGGTGCACAGAATGTTGTGATGTTGTATTTCTTAAACATGGGGAGGATCTCTTCAGCCTTGAAGCGGTCGAAGTCGAATGTGAAGATCGGTGCTTCACAGAGCCACTGGCCGTAGAGCTTGCCCCAGAGTGCCTTACCCCAGCCTGTATCAGAGATGGAGAAGTGGAGTCCGTTAGGATCTACGTTCTGCCAGTACTTGGCTGTTGTGATGTGGCCGATGGCATACATGTAGGAATGGAGTGCCATCTTAGGATATCCTGTTGTGCCTGATGTGAAGAACATTACCATCGGATCGTAGCCGCATGCATAATCTGCAGGACGCTCAAAAACATCAGAGCAGTTCTTGAACTCTTCGTTGAAGTCGTGCCAGCCGGGTCTTGAACCGTTGCAGAGAACGAGTGTCTCAACGACGCCGCAAACCTTTGCAGCCTTCTCGCACTCATCGGCAGCATCGTCATCTGAAGTACAGAATACTGCCTTAACGCCAGCTGCGTTGAAACGGTATTCGTAGTCGTGGTCACGGAGAAGGTGGGTAGCAGGGATAGCTACGGCGCCGAGCTTTTCCAAGCCCATCATGGCAAACCAGAACTGGTAGTGGCGCTTTAAGACGAGAACGACCTTGTCGCCCTTGCCGATGCCAAGTGACTTGAAGTAGTTGGCTGTCATGTTGGAATACTTCTTGATGTCGCCAAATGTGAATCTCTTCTCTGTTACGCAGTCCTTTGCAACCCAGAGCATAGCGAGCTTGTCGGGGTTCTTGTCTGCGATAACGTCAACGCAGTCGAATGCGAAGTTGAACTTCTTGCATGCCGGAACGTTAACGTCTACGTCAACCAATGTGCCGTCCTTGTCGAGAACGCCGTTGAGATAGTGTGTGTAAACGGCATCTTCGAGGTTAGCGGCATCAACGTTAGTAACGTTGTCCGTACGCATCTCTTCAGAGTTGTAAGGCGTAGTGTAGTTCTCACCCTTGCCCCATGCTTCAGGGTTAAGGATGATCGCATAGAATACGCAGTCCTCGCCGCCCAAAGCGAACTCGCCGTGAGGCTGTGTGGAGTCAAAGTAGATGGAATCGCCTTCGTGAAGTACTTCGGAGGAATCGCCGATGATTACCTTCAATGTACCCTTAACGACGATGTTCATCTCCTGATAGTTATGGGAAACGAGGTGATAGGGAGGATTCAAAGCCTCTTCGGAATAAGGTACTACGACACGGAAAGGTTCACAGAGCTTGTTCTTGAATCTGGATGCAAGACGCTGGTACTACGTCTTGTGATCGGGCTTCCCTGTCCGTTTCTTGTAACGGCATATTCCTTGAGGGAAGGGGATGAACCTTCCATGATATCGGAAATCTCAACGCCGGCAAGGTTAGCGAACTTGTAAATGAATGTGAAGTTGAAGTCCTGTGTACCTTCCTCAAACTTGAGATACTCCTCGGTGGAAATATCAAGTTTAGAAGCGACTTCTTCCGGTGTGAGTCCCATATCAAGTCTAAGACCATGGACACGGGATGCAACTTCTGCGAGCTTGAACTCTACGTTGTTGTCTGTTGACATAAGCAATCTCCTTCTAAAGATGTATTTTCTCCGCAAATAAAAAAGCCTCAACATCCTACTTAGGATATTGAGACGAATATAAATCCGCGGTACCACTCAATTTGCAAACCCTTAAGGTTTACCACTCACGAAGTCTGACAACTCCTTTACCTTAACGCAGCATCACGGGCACCATCTACTTGGGAATCATTCCTGTTCGGGATGCCGGCTCGGAAGGGATAGCCTTTTGCAAATATCGTCACGTGCCTCTCAGCAAACAGCACTTCTCTGTATTGACCGAATCTCTGCGGCTTTCTTCGTCACAGCCTTTGATTAAGTATTCAATTGTTGCTCTTTCTTGCGAAATGCACCTCAAATATATATGTGCGTAACAGAATTGTCAACAATCATTTTCAGTTTATATTTTGCACATATAAATTTGAAAGTGTAAAATGTGTTTATAATAATTTATTATCCGAATTATGCACTCATGTCATTTCCCGGATAAATAATTAATATGAGCACAAATCGGACCATGCAACAAAGGCAACTCTATTGCCAAGGAGTGACAGTATGTCAGTAAAGTATCTTGTATCGGGCGGCGAAGGCGCATTAGGAAAAACTGTTATCAGTATGCTTCTCCAAAGGGGAGAAAAAGTAAGAGTTCTCATGAGTGAGCTTTCTGACACCAGGATCTACAGGAACAATCCTAACATTGAGATCTGCTATGGTATCTCCACTGATAAGGATTCAATGAGAGAGTTTTTCGAGCTCGAAGACCCACGACAGGCAGTGCTTTTCCATACTGACGAATATGTATCACTTTCCGATTCAACCAATCTCACGATGAGAAGAGTTAACGTCATCGGTGCAGAGAACATCGTTGACATGTGCCTTAAGCGTAAAGTTGGCAAGCTCGTTTACTTAAGCTCCGCTTATGCTCTTAATCCTGAGGTTTCAGGCGATAACATCACGATCCATTTCGACCGTAACAAGGTTCCGGGTGAATATGCTAAATCCAAGGCTGAGGCAGCTGCTTACGTAATGGAGAAGGTTGCCCTCAACAGACTCAATGCCGTAATGGTACTTCCTACGTTCATCATCGGCCCCGGCTATTCACAGGACTATGAGATCAACAAGGTACTCAACAGTTATCTTAATAACGGCACGATCCCTCCGAAGGGCGGCGGACGTGCATTCGTCGACG
>CAJOJI010000086.1:0-5620 GCA_905234715.1 uncultured Saccharofermentans sp. | reverse complement strand
AAGGGCGAGCCCGGCGCCGGCTACATCGTGAGCGGCGACTACAAGACTTCAGGCGAATTCTTCCAGGATGTTAACGACATCCAGGGTATCGAAAAGCCCATGAAGACGGCTTCAAAGCTCGTCATGAGCAAGTCTCTTGCAAAGCTCGTCGACTTCTACTACAAGATCACACATAAGGAGAATCCGAGAGAAGCTTACACATTGTTCAGCGAGAATCCCGATGCTCGTTTCGAAGACAACAGCAACGGCATCCTTCCCGAGACAACGATCAGCTTCAAGGAATCCCTCAACGATACCATCAAGGGCGCACAGCAGGGCGGTATCCAGGCTGCAGCTGCTGCATCACCCAAGTCTGACAAGAAACCCGACGGCGTTCCGGCTAAGCCCGAGAAGAAGACCGCTTTCGAGGTTATGGAAGCAAGACTCAAGCAGTCACAGAGCGTTACCGCAAAGGCTCATACGGTTACTGAAAATCCTGCTGAAGCAACAGCTCAGAGACCTGCCCACACAAGACCTGCAACAGCCGCTGCACAGGCTGCTGCAGCAGCTAAGGTAGCTGAGGCTGAAGCACAGAAGGAAGAGGACGATAACAAGTCGATCATGCCTCAGTCCTCTTTAAAGGATCCCGAGACAGAGATGAAGCCCGATGAGCCGAAACTCAACAGCGAGACAACATTCAGATTCGGCGGCACACCTACAAAGTTCACTACTGCAGAGCCCAAGAAGTCCATCATCCCCGGTAAGGACGGTGAGAAGGCTGCTCCTGCAGAGAAGAAGGCTGAGCCCGTTAAATCCATAATCCCTGATACTCCGAAGGCAGCTTCTCCGTTCAGCGCTCCCAAGGCTGATGCACCTAAGGCAGAAGAAGCACCCAAGCCGGAAAGACCTGTATCTTCAGGCTTCCCGAGAGCAGCCGCTACTCCTTCTTCAGCACCCAGAGCAGAAAGACCTGCATCCGCAGGCTTCCCGAGAGCTGCAGCAACACCTTCATCAGCACCTGCTGCACCGAAGGCTGAAGCACCTAAGACAGAAGAACCCAAGGCAGAGGCACCTAAGGCAGAAGAGCCTAAGGCTGAAGCACCCAAGCCGGAGAGACCTGTATCCGCAGGCTTCCCGAGAGCAGCTGCAACTCCTTCATCAGCACCTGCTGCACCGAAGGCTGAAGCACCTAAGTCAGAAGCACCCAAGGCTGAGACTCCGAAGGCTGAAGCACCTAAGCCGGAAAGACCTGTATCAGCAGGTTTCCCGAGAGCATCTGCAACGCCTTCTTCAGCACCCAGAGCAGAGAGACCTGCATCTGCAGGATTCCCTAAGTCCTCTTCAACTCCTTCAGCTGCCCCCAAGGCACCTAAGGAAGAGAGCAAGCTCGGCGGTTCAGGATCTGCAATCGGCGGCGGTTTGAGCGGCGGATTAAGCGGTGGCGGACTTAGCTCAGGCGGAGGAGAAGGAAGACTTCCTATGTCAGATTCTTCTTCACAGTCAATTACCGCACAGTTCCTTTCAGCTCAGGCAGCAAACAACAACAATGCATTTAAGCCGGCTCAGTCAAATGAGCCCAGCCCGTTCAAGCCTGCAAGCGCAGCTTCTACGGGTTCAGTAAAGGCAGAACCCGGCAATCCTTTCAGACCTGCGCCTTCTGCAGCACCCGCTCCCAAGGCAGAGAATACAAATCCTTTCGGCGGCGCATTCAAGCCCGCTGAGCCCGCAAAGACAGAACCTGCTGCCAACTCATTCGGCGGAGCATTCAAACCCGCTGAACCTGCAAAGACAGAGCCTGCATCAAATTCTTTCGGCGGAGCATTCAAGCCTGCAGTATCAGAACCTGTAGAGGAGAAAAAGAACGAACCCCTGATCACACAGCCTACTGACGATTCATTCTTCGATGACATTGAAGACGAGTTCGCAAAGTTCGCTAATTCAACACCTGAATCAGGTCCGGTAGTTCCTCCGGGAATCTTCGCTCCCCCTCCGGGAAAGTAATTGATGAATGAGCGTAACGCAAGTGGAATCAGTTAAGTTTAATAAGAATATTATTTTAGCAAGCGCGTCTCCCAGGAGGCGCTTTGGTCACAAAAGAATTCACTGTTGTCACTGCCGACGTCGACGAGCGCGCCGCAGAGATAAAGATGGAAGAAGAGGGCACGCCAGCTCTTAAGGTAAGCGAGCACTTGGCAGAGATAAAAGCTAAAGCTGTTTTCGATTCTTTGTCAGAAGAAGAAAAAGAAAATTCCATCGTTATCGGTGCAGACACTTCGGTCATTTTAGATGACGTCATCTACGGCAAACCAGCTGACAGGGAAGACGCTGTCAGGATGCTTTCAACGATGTCCGGAAGAGAGCATGTTGTTGCGACGGGAGTCGCACTTTTCACCGGGACACAAAAGAAGATCTTCACCGAAGAAACGCGCGTCGAATTCTATGCTCTCGACGAGTTCCAGAAGAAACTCATATCGGACTACTGCGACAGCGGTTCGCCCTACGATAAAGCAGGCTCATACGGCATTCAGGACATGGGTGCACTCTTGATAAAACAGATCAGCGGAGACTACTCCAATGTGGTAGGTTTGCCCGTCGCAAGATTAGCACGGGAACTCGCAAATCTGCTATAATATCTACCGGAATAATCGGATAGATATAGGAGGTAAAACTCATGTTTGGGATAGGGTTAAACAATCTCATCAAGATTGGTTTCAGAGTAAGTGATCATATCCTGAAGCAGCAGGAAATTGAGCGTTCAAGAACAGCTTCCGAGAGAGCAAGACTTCAGGCTGAAGCCTCAAGAGAGAAGACTATCGAAGAAAATTCAAGATACAGAAGAACGATGCTGGAAGACGAGATCGCACGTGCCAGCGTAGCAGTAGAATGTCCGAACTGCGGCTCTACGGGCAACCGTATCAGAAGAGGTTCGACAGGTTTCTGCCAGTTCTGCGGAACAGCCATTCAGATCAGCCAGAGCGGCACTGCTTACATTGCTGATCCGATCGAGCAGGAAAGAGCACTTGCTGCAGAAGACTTAAGAAAAAAGAGTGGGGAACAGATAAATGGTTAAAGGAAGCAAGACAGGCGGCACGGCAGGAAGTGTTTTCGCACTTATAGGAATATATGCACTGATATATATCATCTGCACGGCGCTGTTCATTGCTTTGTTCCACACCGGATTTCTTGCGAGCATGGACGTCCTCATGTACAGGGGCGTTGCTTTCATCATCATCACCGGCGTAGTTGCGGCGGTGATCATGGGCGTCTTAAGAAAGCTCTGGGGATTCATCACAACGAGGGACATCATCATGATGTTCACCATTTTCTGCTGCGTAAACATGGTATTCCTGACGCTCATTCCGGTTACGGTCGAGCGTTCTGTATCAGTGTTTATGCTGAGCTACATGGAAGAAAACTCCGATCAGACTTTCACTGAGGAATCCGTAGGCGAAGTGTTCACCACCAAGTACGTTGAAGACTACGGCGCTTTCGAAAAGCGTTTCCACGAGCAGGTCGAGACGGGAACGATAGTTCAGAATCCCGACGGCACGTATTCCATCACCGAGAGCGGCAAGTTCGTAGTTAAGATGTTCAGAACGATTTCGGAATGGTTTAATACTGACCAGAGGCTCGTGTACCCGAACGAGAATTAGTTTTCGGACATTAATATCAATTATCGGAGGCATCTTTTACGAGGTGCCTCTTTTTAGGTTGACTATTTATGTTTGACACAATATAATTTGGTCAAACAAAAGCGAAAGGAGAACAACGATATGTCGATCTACGATTACACAGTTCCCACACCCAAAGGAGAAGAAGTTTCCCTCAAGGATTACGAAGGCAAGGTAATACTCATTGTTAATACTGCAACAGGCTGCGGCTTCACACCTCACTACAAGCCAATCGAGCAGATGTACGAAGACCTCCACGACAAGGGATTCGAAGTTATCGATGTTCCCTGCAACCAGTTCGCAGGCCAGACACCCGGCACGGACGAGGAGATCCACGATTTCTGCACGCTCAAGTACAAGACACAGTTCCCTCAGATGAAGAAGTCTGACGTTAACGGCGAGAACGCTCTTCCTCTTTTCAAATACCTCAAGGAGCAGAAGGGCTTCGAAGGTTTCGGCAAAGGACCGACAGCGCTCCTTATGAGCAAGATGGCTCAGAAGCAGGATAAGGATTATGCATCCAAGCCCGACATCAAATGGAACTTCACGAAGTTCGTCGTCGACCGCGAAGGAAACGTAGTTAAGAGATTTGAACCGACTGCTGACATGAAGGAGGTCAGAAAGTTCGTCGAGAGTCTTATCTGATCAGGGGTGATGCTCAAATGAAAGTTAACGACAACATGAAGCTTGATTCGCAGCTGTGCTTCCCCTTATATGCCGCAGCGCGAAAGATAGTAAATCTCTACACACCCTACCTTAAACCATTGGGGATCACGTACACGCAGTACATCATGTTCCTGGTTCTCTGGGAAGAAGAAAAGATCACGGTAGGTGACCTGTGCAAGAGATTAAAACTCGACACCGGTACTGTTACGCCGATGCTCAAAAATACCGAAAAGCAGGGTCTTATCAACAGGACCAGAATCGAAGAAGATGAGCGAGTAGTCGTTGTAAGCCTGACTGAAGAAGGAAAGGCATTATACAAAAAGGCGAAAGACATCCCCACGAAGCTAAGTTCCTGTGTAAGACTCAGCCCGGAAGAAGCAATGCAGCTCTATTCGACGCTGTACAAGCTTCTCGAAGAATAAACGTAAAGGTCATTCCACTTTTTATTACACCCACCCCTCCCCAAAACACACAGACCAAAAAAGTGGAACTACAATTTTAAAGACCAAGGAAAGAGCCGGCTCATAATGATTCGGTTCTTTTTCTACGTAATTCATACAGTAAAGTATCGCGTTTACTGTACAGATTACGTATTTTCGAAAGGAATACAGTAAATCGTACAGTAAAACAGCGCTGTAACTGTATAGATTACGTATTTTCGAAAGGAATACAGTAAATCGTACAGTAAAACAGCGCTGTAACTGTATAGATTACGTACCCGGAAGATATACCTGATGTCCCCTGAAATTGATTTTAGTGCACTAAAGACAAACCGGAAATCGTAGAGATATTTCCGGTTTGTTTATTCTGTAAATCCGATTTATATGGACGGGAATATCAAAGGAAAAATATAATTTAAGTGTAGCAAGGAACTGGCGCCAGTCCTGGGAAACAAGCCTTCGGAATAGGGCTTTTCGGGAATAAGGGAGGGAACTGAAATGCCGCCTTCAAAGAAGAGTACATCTACACATTATGATTCAGGGAGCAGCAGAAGCCACAGCTCAGGCGGACGCAGAAGCTCAGGCAGACTTACGATCTTCGACCTGTTCATCAGGCTTCCTATTGCCATTCTCGTGCTCGGATTCATGGGTTTTTATCTCCTGTCCGGTGCAACGATGGATGTCAATAAGTTCAAGCAGACATTAAGCAGGATTCCTGAGTTCCCGAAATTTGTTCAGGAGCAGATGGAGAAGAAGGCTGAGGCCAGAGCTGAGTACGAAGCTACAGTCGTTCAGGACAGCTACTATGTAAAGTCGATCGGCCGTTACTGCGACTGGGATCCGGAAAATGAATGGTACTGCGAT
>CAJOJI010000085.1 GCA_905234715.1 uncultured Saccharofermentans sp. | reverse complement strand
CTACAATGCCTGTTTACCTTAATGCTCTTACCGGTAAAGGTGTCCATGTTGTAACTGTAAACGATTACCTTGCAAAGCGTGACTCAGAATGGATGGGTAAGGTTTATAAGTTCTTGGGTCTCACAGTCGGTCTTATCATTCACGATATTCCCAACAAAGACAGAAAAGCGATGTATGCATGCGATATCGTTTATGGAACCAATAATGAGTTCGGCTTCGATTATCTGCGTGATAACATGGTTGTTTCCAAGTCACAGCTTGTTCAAAGAGAACTCAATTACGCCATCGTCGATGAGGTTGACTCTATTTTGATCGATGAGGCAAGAACGCCTCTCATCATTTCAGGTAGAGGCGAAGCTTCCTCTGATCTTTATCAGAAGGCTGACTCATTCGTTCGTATGCTCAAGCCTTACACAGTAGTTGAGACTGATGATAAGATTGACATGGACGAACTCGTTGGTGATGCTGATTACGTTATTGATGAGAAGGCTAAGACTTCTGTAATCACTGCTAACGGTATTAAGAAGGCTGAGGCTTACTTTAATGTAGAGAACCTCTCAGATCCTGAGAATTTTGATCTCCAGCACTATATCAATAACGCTCTTAAGGCTCACGGTAACTTCCATAAAGATCAGCAGTATATCGTTTCAGACGAGGGTGAGGTTGTTATCGTAGATGACTTTACAGGTCGTTTGATGCCCGGTAGAAGATACAGCGACGGTCTGCATCAGTCCATCGAGGCGAAAGAAGGTGTTAAGGTAGCTAACGAGAATAAGACTCTTGCAACCATCACTTTCCAGAACTTCTTCAGAATGTATGACAAGCTTTCAGGTATGACAGGTACTGCTTACACTGAGGAAGCCGAGTTCAGACAGATCTATAACCTCGACGTTATCCAGATCCCTACAAACAGACCCATTGCAAGAGTTGACGAGTACGATGCAGTATTCAAGACAGAGAACGGTAAGTATGCAGCAATCCTTAAGACAGTTAAGGAAGCTAACGACAAGGGACAGCCTGTACTCGTTGGTACGGTAAACGTCGATAAGTCAGAGCTCCTTTCACGTATCTTCTCCAAGTACGGCATCAAGCACAACGTATTGAACGCTAAGAATCATATGAGAGAAGCTGAGATCGTTGCTCAGGCAGGCCGTAAGGGTGCAGTTACCATCGCAACCAACATGGCAGGCCGTGGTACCGATATTATCCTCGGCGGTAACGCTGAGTTTATGGCTCTTCAGGAGATGAGAAGATTGGGTTATACAGAAGACCTCATCGCAGCTTCCACAGCACACAACGAGACAGATGACGAGCTCATTCTCGAAGCAAGAAAGAGATTCTCCGATCTCGAGAGCAAGTTCAAGGCAGAGCTTGCACCTGAGGCAGAGGAAGTAAGAAAGCTCGGCGGTCTTTATATTGTAGGTACAGAGCGTCACGAATCAAGACGTATCGATAACCAGTTGAAGGGACGTGCCGGACGTCAGGGCGACCCCGGAAGATCCAAGTTCTTCCTTTCACTTGAGGACGACCTCTTAAGAATCTTCGGCGGCGACAGAGTTTCCGCTATCTATGAGGGACTCGGTATCGAAGACGATATGGAGCTTGCTGTTAAGTCACTTACAAAGGTTATCGACAGCTCACAGAAGAAGCTCGAGGCAATGCACTTCTC
The DNA here is from genome assembly GCA_905234715.1 of uncultured Saccharofermentans sp. Taxonomy (GTDB): domain Bacteria; phylum Bacillota; class Clostridia; order Saccharofermentanales; family Saccharofermentanaceae; genus Saccharofermentans. Next base: position 6,537 of record CAJOJI010000085.1, on the reverse strand, counting down.
AGCACGTAAGTCCGTCCTCGAATACGACGACGTTAACAACGTTCAGAGAACTATCACATATGAGCAGAGAAGACAGGTTATCTTCGGTGAAGACGTTCACGGCATCTATCTGCAGATGATCGAGCGTGTAGCATCCAGAGTCTGCAACCAGTTTGCTCTCGACGGTGTTATCACTCCTACAGAGAGATATTCACTCGGCAAGATGTTAGAAGAGATCTTCGGCCAGCTTCCTTCAGTACTCCTCGTTCAGGATACCGATAAGGACATTCCCGAGTGCGACGAGCTTGCAGCTCAGATTGCTGATGAGGCTAAGGAACTTATTGCCAAGAAGGAAACTGAGATCTCCACAGAGGTATTCCGTGAAGCTGAGCGTCAGATCCTCTTGAGAACAGTTGACCTTAAGTGGATGGATCACATCGATGCATTGGATCAGCTCTCCAACTCCATCAGAATGAGAAGCGTTGGTCAGCACGATCCTGTTGTTGAATATAAGCTCGAAGGTTCTGCAATGTTCGAAGAGATGAACGAGAATATCCAGAATGATGCAGTTAAGTTCATCATGAGAGCAAGATTCACGGCTGAGACACAGATCGAGGCTAAACCCCAGGTCAGAGAGATGAAGGAGAGCCACGCAAGTGCTTCTGCCGTAACTCCCCAGTCCGCTGCAAAGCCGATCCAGGGTTCTACAGGCAACAACCAGCCTCAGGCTCCTATCAAGCGTGATTCCTCAAAGGTCGGAAGAAACGATCCGTGCCCTTGCGGTTCAGGCAAGAAGTACAAGGACTGCTGCGGTAAGAAGTAATCCTTAAGCCAAGTGATTTCAACACTTACGGGGTATCTCGGAACCATACCGGGATACCCCCGTTTTTTGACCGCAAAATCAGGAGAAAATAATATATAATATTTTCTATGATTACTGATATTTCTGAATTTATTAAACGTGTTGACGGCGCTGCCGATCACATCAGGGGAATCCTGAAAGATCAGGAGATTCCATCAATCTGCATAGTACTCGGATCGGGTCTTGGTCCTTTGTCATCAATGGCTGAAGATGCCATTGAAATCCCTTATAAGGACATTCCCGGATTCCCGGTTTCAACAGCACCGGGACACAAGGGTTCTTTGCTGATCGGAAAGCTCTCCGGCAAGTCCGTTTTCATGATGAACGGCAGGTTCCACTACTACGAAGGTTATCCGATGGAGACCGTTACATTCTATGTCAGAGTAATGGGAAGATTGGGCGTTAAGGCGCTGCTTCTTACCAACGCTTCAGGCGGAATCAATCTCGACATGAAAGTGCCTGAACTTGTTGCAATTACAGACCATCTGTCATTTAATGCAGAGCCTGTTTTAAGAGGTCTGAACATCGCTGAATTCGGTACGAGATTTCCCGATCAGTGCCATGTTTACGATCCCGAACTTACGGATACTCTGGTCAACTGCGCGCGTGACCTTCAGATAAGGATAAGCCGCGGTGTTTATGCTTATTCAAAGGGTCCCCAGTATGAGACTCCGGCTGAGATCAGAGCCTGGAGGATCCTTGGTGCTGACTGTGTCGGAATGTCTACTGTTCCCGAAGCAATTGCCGCATCCCACATGGGCATCAGAGTCGCTGCAATGTCCTGCATAACAAATATGGCTGCAGGCATCACGGGCCAGGCGCTTTCAGAGCAGGAAGTGCTTGATAACGCTGCTCTGGCATCAGAGAACAGCTGCGCACTGGTAAAAGAATTCGTTAAGAGAGTTAATCTTTAAAGGAGATAAAATGGGAAACTTTAAGTACGAAGTAAGAGACATCAATCTTGCTAAATCCGGTCTCGAAAAGATCGAATGGGCATACCGCAACATGCCCGTATTAAGAGCCATCGAAGTTGAACTCATTGAGAAGCAGCCTTTCAAGGGCCTTAAGATCTCTGTTTCCGTTCACGTTGAAGCGAAAACCGCATGCCTTGCAAGAGCACTCGCAAGAGGCGGCGCTGAAGTAGCACTTACAGGATGCAATCCTTTATCCACACAGGATGACGTTGCTGCCGGCCTTGCTTCTTTGGACATAATGAATGTCTATGCAGTTCACGGTGATGACGAGGAAGCATACTGGAACAGATTAAGAAGCGCTTTGGCTTTCAAGCCTGATATCGTAATCGATGACGGCGGAGACTTCGCTTTGCTCCTTCACTCCAAGATGCAGGATCTTGCAGCAAACCTTAAGGGCGGCTGCGAAGAAACTACAACAGGCGTTCACAGACTTGAGATCTTAAAGGGCGAGAATAAGCTCCTTTATCCCGTAATTGCAGTTAACGATGCAAGATGCAAGCACCTTTTCGATAACAGATTCGGTACAGGCCAATCCGTCTGGACAGCCATAATGGCTACAACAAACCTTGTTGTAGCAGGCAAGACTGTTGTCGTTGCAGGTTACGGTATGTGCGGCAGAGGCGTTGCTATGAGAGCAAAGGGCCTCGGCGCAAAGGTTATCGTTACCGAGATCGATCCCGTTAAGGCATGCGAAGCCATAATGGAAGGCTATCAGGTCATGACCATGGACGAGGCAGCTCCTTTGGGCGATTTCTTCGTTACGGTTACAGGCTGCAAGGATGTTATCGTAGGAAGACATTTCGAAGCCATGAAGGACGGCGCCGTATGCTGCAATGCAGGCCATTTCGACTGCGAAGTAAGTGTTGCAGAATTAAAGAAGATGTGTGTTGAGAGCACCGAGCTCCGCAACAACATCATCGGCTACAAGCTCAGTAACGGCAAGACTGTATGTGTAATCGCAGAAGGAAGACTCGTTAACCTCGCTTCAGGCGACGGCCACCCGGTTGAGATCATGGACATGAGCTTTGCACTCCAGGCTCAGTCGGCAATGTATATTGCAAACAATCCCGAGAGACTTCCGATCGACGTATATCAGACACCTGAGGTCATCGACAACCGCGTAGCTGAGATCCTTCTTAATACTAAGGGAATCTCAATAGACAAGCTCACGGCAGAGCAGGAGAAGTACATCAGTTCCTGGGATCTGTGATCTGAAATAATTTAAGATTAGTAATACCCACCTAAAGGTCTAAAACAGCCGACAGGTAGGTATATTTTTGCATGGAATTAACTGATTTCAGGAAAAGAAGCCCACTAAAGATTTGGTATTGATGTTTTAGTGGGTATATTCTGTACCAACGGTCAAACTTGTTTATTTATATATATAAAATTATAATATATGCGGAAAATTACGGATTGGAGACAATATAAATGGCTTTAAGAAATTTGGTAATTGAAGGCGATCCGCTTCTTCGTAAGACGAGCAGACCGGTAGATGAGATCAGCCCCAGGATCATCAAGCTTTTGGATGATATGGCTGACACCATGTATTTTGAGAACAGGGGCATCGGCATTGCAGCTCCCCAGGTAGGCGTACTCAGAAGAGTGTTCATCGTTGACGTAGGAGACGAGCATGGCCTTATCGAATTCATCAATCCTGAGATCCTTGAGACATCAGGTTCTCAGACCGATAACGAGGGCTGCCTTTCAGTTCCCGGCAAGACATGTGAAGTTGAAAGACCTGAACACATTAAGGTTAAGGCTCTTAACAGAGACGGCGAGGAATTCGAGCTTGAGGCTGACGGCCTTCTTGCAAGATGCATCTGCCACGAGAACGATCACCTCAACGGCATTCTCTTTATCGATAAATCTGTAGACGGCAAGATCTACAAGACATCTGACAGCGAGGATTAAGACTTGGACAGGCGTGATCTTAAAGTAATATTCATGGGTACGCCTGAATTTGCAGGCACCAATCTCAAAGCTCTTATCGACGGCGGTTTCAATGTCGTTCTTGCATTGTGCCAGCCTGATAAGCCGGTAGGAAGAAAGCATATCCTTACGGCTCCGCCGGTAAAGGTAATGGCAATAGAAAACAATATCGAAGTCTATCAGCCTGATACTCTTCGAAATGAAGAAGCTTTAGTAAAGCTTTCCAAATATGAGCCTGACCTTATCGTCACTGCGGCTTACGGAAAGATACTTCCGGCTGCTATCCTTGATCTTCCCAAGTATGGCTGTATCAACTGTCACGGAAGCCTTCTTCCGGCAAGAAGAGGCGCATCTCCTGTTCAGCGCGCGATACTTGAAGGCGACAAGGTAACAGGCGTTACTTTCATGAAGATGGATGTCGGCATGGATACCGGCGACATGATAGACAAGGTGGAAGTTGAGATCGATCCCAACGAGCATACTGAGAGCCTCATGAACAGGCTTGCAGAGGCAAGTGCCGCAAAGCTTCCTGAACTCATTGACAGCTGGGTCGAAGGAAAACTTACAACAACAAAGCAGGACGAATCTTTAGCAACAGCATGCCCGCCCATAAGACCTGAAGAAGGCGAATTCACATGGGATCAGGATGCAGCTGATATTCATAACAGAGTAAGAGCTCTGAGCGCATGGCCCGGTGCTTTCGTACTTAAGGAAGATAAGAAACTCAAGATTCTTGATTCAGAAGTTGCAGATGAATCCTTGGTTCCTGATGAGTTGAAGAATTCAGAGCCCGGTACAGTCGTTAAGGCAAAGGGTGAGAATCTTATCGTTAAGTGCGGCACAGGTTTCCTCAAGGTAAAGGAACTCCAGCAGCCCGGCGGCAAAAAGCTCCGTGCGGCTGACTGCGCACATAATTTCACAGTAGGAAGCCCGATAATATAGGAGCATCTTCATGTCTGACGATATCAAGTACAAGAAGAAAGAACTGCAAAAGATCATTGCCGGCGACAATGAGAGGGAACTGTGTTTTCTCATGCTCTACTGGGTATATGAGAAGGACGCTTATTCCAATCTCGTCATCAAGAAGGCTGATAAGATCGCTGCTGAAGCAGGCAAGAAGATCGACTTTGCAAGAGCGATGCTCTACGGCACGCTTACATATTCTTTCACCATTGATTTTCTCATCAGACATCTGACAAAAGAAGAAGTAGAGACAATGGATCCCGTTTCCAGAACGGTTATCAGAATGGCTGTCTGGCAGATCCAGTTCGGTAATAACATTCCTGCTTATGCGGCTGTTGATTCTGCTGTTGAGATTACGAAGAAATATAATTACAAGGCTTCAGGCTATGTAAATGCTGTACTCAGAAAGTTCGCTGACTGTCCTGAAGCAAAGAGATATCTTGAGCAGTTCAAGCCCGGCATAAGGGTTGCATTAAAGCCTGAGATCTACGGAATCTTTAAAAAGGATTTCGGTAAGCAGACTGCATTTGAGATCGGCAAGGCGCTTTTGGAACCTGCACATATTACAGTAAGATTCGATGCGCATAAGGTCGATCAGGATACGCTTATAAACGAGCTTAAGAAAGAAGGCATCACGGCAATTAAGGGAAGCTTTATCCCTGACTGCGTTGAGATAACAGGCGGGCTTAATGGTCTTGAGAATACTGAATGCTTTAACAAGTACGGCATGTTCGTTCAGGGCCAGGGCGCTATGCTCGCATCACATATCGCTCATCCGAGAGTCGCAGATAAGATCCTTGACTGCTGCGCTGCTCCGGGCGGCAAGTCCACACACATGGCACAGATGTGCAGAGACGACCTGAGCATTCTTGCAGTTGACGTTAACGAAGCAAGATTAAAGCTCGTAAGAGATAACTGCAAAAGACTGGGTCTTACTTCCATTGAGACTCTTTGCGCCGATGCATCAAACATCAATAAAGATGACAGGGATTCCAAGAAGACATACGATCTCGTTCTGTGCGATGTTCCGTGCAGCGGATTGGGACTTCTCGGAAGAAAGCCTGACATAAGAGAAAAGTTCACTTACGATGAATTAGATGAGCTGATTCCTCTCCAGTATTCGATCCTTGAGCATGCTGCCAAGATGGTTCGTCCGGGCGGAACGCTCATTTACTGCACATGCACACTCAATTCCGACGAGAATCAGAATCAAGTCGAGACATTCCTTGCCGAGCATAAGAGATATCACACGGTGCCGATCAATAAGTATCTGCCTGAGAATATCTATATGGATGATGAGAGGGAAGAGATGGCAGCTAACGGTATGATCACGCTCCTTCCGCACCTTGATAACTGCGAAGGTTTTTTCATCTGCCGCATGGAAAGAGACAGAAAGGAAGACTGATCTTGAAAGAATTGTTCTGTCTTGATTTGAATCTTAACGACCTTACCGAGTGGTGCGCGAAAAGAGAAGTGCCCAAGTACCGTGCAGCCCAGATATACGGCTGGCTCTCATCAGGCTGCGTAAACACTGATGACATGACAAACGTCCCCAAGAACGTAAGGGCGATGCTCGAAGAAGATTTTATTTTCGGCGGGTTCGAGATGAAAGAGCACCTTGTCTCCAAGCTCGACGGCACCGAGAAGTTCGTATATAAGCTCTACGACGGCAACATCATCGAGACTGTTGCAATGAGATATAAGACAGGCATTTCAGTCTGCATTTCATCTCAGGCAGGATGCCGTATGGGCTGTGCTTTCTGCGCATCTGCAAAGATCGAGTTCGGCAGAAATCTCTCGGCAGGAGAGCTTCTCGCACAGGTATCC
>CAJOJI010000084.1 GCA_905234715.1 uncultured Saccharofermentans sp. | reverse complement strand
GTAACCTGTACCGCCCTTATTGCATCCCTCGTAAGGCTCGGTTACATAGATAACGGTACCTGAGCAGGAAGCCATTATCGTATCGCCGTAACCTGCGCCGATATCGATTCCGGAATGGAATTTGGTCGTGCCGTAAACGGGGTGGACTCTGTATCCATAATAAGAAGTTATATATCTGTTATATGTAGGCCAGCGGAAAGCCTTGCCGCCGGTATACTTTGCTCTCTGCTGTGCGTCGTACTCTTCCTGAAGTCTCTTGACCTCATCGTTAAGTGAATCGGCATAGGCTTCGAGCTCGTCTTCCTTTTCCTCCCATGAATCGATATCCGTATTAACGTTTTCGATCGTAGCTTCAGTGGTTCCGATAAGGGATTCCAACTCATCGAGCTGTCTCTTCTTCTCATCAGCTATTGCCTGCATCTCTTCAGCATACTGGAGCTTGATCTCAGCCTGAAGTTCGGCGTCGTCAAGAGCCGTCTGGAGCATCTCGACTGCCTGTGCATCGGCATCAGCAATGAGAGTGATGAGCTCCATGTTAGTGAAGAAACCTGCGATGCTGTCGGATTCCAGAAGGACTTCAAGAGTCGATTTATTCTGGTATTCGAACATTACGGTGATTCTTTCAGTGAAGATCTTCTGCTGTTCCTCAAGGTTTTCCTGGGCAACGATAAACTCGTCCAATGCCTTTGCCTTTTCCTCGAGAGCAGCTTCAAGCTGACCGTAAATTATCACATACTGTTCGCGCTGAGCCTCGTTCGCCTCATTGAGTCTTTCGAGTTCGCCTTCAAGATCAGCTCTCTGATCTTCAAGCTGCGCGATCTTGTCGGAAGCATCCTGTGCTTCCGCTCTGGCAGCATCTCTTCTGCTCTTTGCATCGTCGATGTCAGCCTGTGTTACTTCGTTAAGAATTATCGGAACTCCGCAGACTGCCACAACGCCCTTTTGGGACATCCATGAAGTTGAAGCCGTTGCAAGAACGCAGAAGATAAGTGCAACAAAGAACATGCAGAACTTCTTTAAGATAAGGTTCTGCTTCTTTTCTGTCCTTACTGTAATCTCATCAGTTTCCATAGTAAGCCTCAGACCTTAACGTACTTGCGTACCGAGATGCCGCTTCCCACAGCACCTATTATCAATCCCATAACCACGAGGATTACGAGCTCATGCCACATGATGGATCTCGTTGTTGCAAGAGCATAAAAGCTGCCGGGATCTATAGATCTCATGGCTACTCCGTAAACCTGGTTGTAAACAAGTGTGACTATTGCCCATGAAGCAAGGGCGCTGAACAAACCTACGATGGCGCCTTCCGTTATGTAAGGAAACCTTATGTAGTTGTTCGTGGCACCGACGAATTTCATGATCTCGATCTCGTTTGCTCTGGAGTAAACGGAGATACGTACCGATTACGAAAAGCACAACGAATGAAACCGCTGTCGTTATGTTTACGATCCTTGATGCCCTTGTAAGGAAATTCATTACGCTGCTTTCCTGGGCTACCTTGGATACGCCTGAATACGTTGCCACCTCTGCACATACGGTATCTGCGAGAGAAGGATCTTCAAGACGGATGCTGAATGTGTAAGGGAGATACATGTTGTAATCGAAGTCATCCAGAATTGAGGATGAAGAACCGAGATTAGCCTTGAACTCCTCGTAATTCTCCAAAGGAGAAGCCATCGTGTATTCAATAATGTTCGGATTGCTTGCCAGATGCTCGGCTACAAACTGTCTCTCCTCTTCCGTACACTGAAGTGTCATGTAGACTTCAATAGGCGGTCTCTGGGAAAGGTTTGTCATTATCCTTCTCGCATTAACCGAGAACATATAGAAAGCACCCATGATGATCAGCATCATCATGATGGTGGTGATGGACGCCATGGTTACGAGCGGATGCCTTATGATTCCGAGGACGCCTTCTTTGATCGAATTGATAAACGCTCTGCCGCTCATTTATTCATCGTCCTCCGGGAAAATATCTATGTCACTGTCAGGTGTGAAATCCGTTCTTCTCACCTTTTTCTTTTTATCGAGTTTTTCCTTGCGCTTAGCTTCCTTCTGGGCAAGCTTTTCCTCGCGTGCCTTTCTCTTCTGCTCGCGCTTATGCTCTTTGGTCTCATCTACTGCTTCTTTGTTAGGGAAAGCAAGGTCGTCAGCAGATGTGATGTCCGGATCATCGATCACGGGAGCTGCAGGTTTAGCAGGTGCAGGTTCAGAAACAGGCTCAGCAGATGATTCGGGCTCTGCGGGAGTCTCTACAGCCTCGTCTCCGAATGAAACAGGCGCATTATCTTCGGGAATGTTGATCTCGATTATCTCAGGCTCAGCCTGGACTGGTTCTTCCTGAAGCAGGGGTTCCTCGATAACGGGTTCCGTAACTTCAGGCTCTTCCTGGATAACCTCTTCAGGAATATCAGGCGTTACTTCCTCAACTTGAGCTGCAACGTCTTCAGCATTAAAAGATTCCTCAACGGGAATTTCGTTTCCTGCAGCGTCTCCGAAAAGAAGACCGCCGTTGTGGTCAATTACTTCAGTATGTCCGTATCCGGGGTCATCGTAATTATCGCTGTATTCTTCGTCATCGCCGAATGCGACGCTTCTCGAACCGCCGTACATGGAAGTTCTCGCAGTCTGCTGCGCACCGGCATTCTGATCAGCCTGATCGCCCTTATAACCGCTTCGCTTCTCGTCTCTTGCGACAAGACCTTCATCGATCTCGATAACTCGCTGCTTCATACGGTCAACCATCGTACTGTCGTGAGTGCAGATGATTACCGTGGTTCCGCCGTTCTGGTTGAGCTCTAAGAGCATAGCCATGATGGCTTCGGATGTTTCAGGGTCAAGGTTTCCGGTAGGCTCGTCTGCAACGATAAGGCTGGGGTTGTTTACCATCGCTCTTGCAATGGCAACTCTCTGCTGCTCACCGCCTGAAAGTTCCTGCGGATAGCAGTCTGCCTTGTCTTTAAGTCCTACAACGGATAAACAGATAAGGACCGTATTCATGAGGTCCTTCTTAGGGACGCCGATGATCTCGCCTGCGAATGCAACATTCTCGGCGACAGTCTTTGTCTCGATCAAACGGAAATCCTGATATATCATGCCGATCTTACGGCGCAAAACAGGTACGAGCGCACGGCTCATATGTGAAATGTCAAAGTTGTCGATCGTTACTTTGCCTGAAGTCGGTGTCTCTTCGCATGTTATGCACTTAAGAAGAGTCGACTTGCCTGAACCTGATTTACCAATGATGAAGACGAACTCACCGTCTTCGATCGTGAAGCTGACACCTTTAAGAGCCTCAACTCCCGACTTGTATGTTTTCTCAACGTCAATAAAATCTATCAAACTAATTACCTGATCTTGTTGTCATTGGTATCGTTAAGATAGTCGATGTAGGTCCTTACCATTGTCGCCATCTTAAAGAGTACCGCATCATCAAATTTTCTGAGGTCAAGGCCTGTCTTGGTCTTTACCTTCTCGAGTCTGTACACGAGCGTGTTTCTGTGTACGAACAACTCTCTTGAAGTCTCGGAACCGTTCAAGTCGTTAGCGAAGAAAGTATCGATTGTCGTTCTTGTTTCCTCATCGAGCTGCTTGAATGCCTCGTTGGGGAAAACCTCTCTGATGAACATCTCGCAAAGGGGCTTAGGAAGCTGATAAATAAGTCTTCCGAGACCCAGTTTGTCATATCTGGAAAGGTCAGATTCACCGTCAAAGATCTTGCTGACCTTAAGTGCCGTCATAGCATCTGAATAGGACTTGCTTATATCCATGAAAGAACCGACAACAGAACCTACTGCAACCTTTGCCTTGCAGCCTTCGGATGTAAGGCAAGCCAGTACGGACTGTGAGGTCTCTTCGATAAAGCTGTCTCTTGTTTCTTCGCTGACCTGTGATTCAAGTGCGTCAATGATTACGATCGCCGTAGTGTCATCCATTGAGATAACTGTAGCAACATCGGAATCAGTATAAAGGTTCTGCAGGATCTCGAATGCCTCAGCACTCTGCTCTGCAGTCGTTCTTACTACGAGAACGAGTCTCGGATCGTTGCAGTCGATCTTATATCCTCTTGCGATCATGGGCACTTCGCTTCTGATCTCGTTGTCGAGCAATACGTTACGGATAAAGATTGCCTTCTCGGCATCAGTACCTTTCTCCTTGACCAAAGTCTTCATCCACTCAGCAATGAGCTGGAGAGTAACCTTTGAATCCGGATCGGTGCTCTCTATGTAAAGGATATATTTGAGCTGTTCGCCTATGAATACCTTGAGGTATGTTCTGTCTGCCGTGGAAGCGAAAAGATTATCAGAAGATACAACTGCTCTGAAGGAAGGATCTGTCTCTTCTTCACCAATCTCATTCGTAGCAGCTAGGATCTTGCCCGCCGTATCAATTACACCGCAGTTAGCGGAAATAATTGTTTTTACCTGACGCATACATTTCTTAATCTCTTCCATTGCTTCTACCTCTTTAAGAAATCAATAAGAACGCCTAAAACGCTACATTAGATAATATTATTATTTCCTAAAAGGTGCAAGCAAACCCCGTCTTTTGTCTCGTTTTTGCCACATTAAAAGAGGCCGTGGGCTCTTTTGCAAGAGTCACGGCCTCTTATTGAGGTTCTAGAATTATTCTGATTAGGAAATGATGCTCTGCTCTGTATCCTTATCGAAGAGGTGGATACGGTTAGAGTCAACTGCGAGGTCAACAACCTGACCAACTGCAGACTGTGAAGTTGTAGGGTCAACACGGCATGTGAGCGGGAGTGATCCGTTAACTGTGACATAGAGATATGTCTCAGCACCGAGCATTTCGACGACGTCTACGTCAGCTGTGAATGCAGACTCAGGGTGATCAGTAACGTATGTAATATCGTCTGTGATTGCCTCAGGTCTTACACCGAAGATAACTTCCTGACCGTCACGGTCCATAACTTCCTCAACTGCATATCTCTCAGGGAGCTTGATTGTAACGTTCTCGAAAGAAACGAATACGTCAGAACCCTCAACGTTGATAACAGCATTGATGAAGTTCATAGGAGGCATACCGATGAATCCTGCAACGAATGTGTTAACCGGGTTGTCATAGAGCTCCGTAGGAGAGTCAACCTGCTGAATGAAACCATCCTTCATAACTACGATTCTGGTACCCATGGTCATAGCCTCTGTCTGGTCGTGTGTAACGTAAACGAATGTTGTCTTAAGTCTGTGGTGGAGCTTTGTGATCTCAACACGCATCTGTACACGGAGCTTAGCGTCCAAGTTGGAGAGAGGCTCGTCCATGAGGAAGACCTTAGGGTCACGTACGATAGCACGGCCGAGAGCAACTCTCTGACGCTGACCACCGGAGAGAGCCTTAGGCTTTCTGTCTAAGAGGTGCTCAATCTCAAGGATCTTAGCTGCTTCCTGTACACGACGGTTGATCTCGTCCTTAGGCATCTTTCTGAGCTTAAGAGCGAAAGCCATGTTGTCGCGAACTGACATATGAGGATAGAGAGCGTAGTTCTGGAAAACCATTGCGATGTCTCTGTCCTTAGGGAGAACGTCGTTTACACAACGATCGTCGATATAAATCTCACCTTCTGAAATATCTTCAAGACCAGCGAGCATACGAAGTGTTGTAGACTTACCGCATCCTGAAGGACCTACGAGGATAACGAATTCCTTATCTGCTACGTCGAGATTAAAATCTGAAACCGCAACAACGCCGCCCTCATACTTTTTGTAAACGTGCTGGAAAGATAAACTTGCCATATTCTTCAAACCTCCAAAATTGTGCCCGTCCGAAATCGGGCTTGATAACTACGAGAATAGTATCAAAACGCAATTTTCATTACTATATGACACATTTCACGAAAAATGTTTTGGTAATTTGGCATAGTAATTTGCTTGGGTTGGTAAATATATCAAATGGTCTTAAACTATTTTGTGTGTGTTGTACAAGAAAAAGAGGCAAAACAAGCAAATTCGGGCTTTTTTGGACTTTGGGAATATTGTGCAATATACCTTTTTGAAGCCAAAAATCACTTTATTAATATTACTTTTATATTACTAAAGGTCCTCCGGCAGCACCTGATCAGGTTATTAGCGATATTATGCGTGTTGGACATTCCCATATATAAAGTAGTTAATTATGAATATTTATGTTGACTTTTGAATATTTATGCATTATATTGCATAAATCAATCATCAGGGTGGGGATAACTCACTCTAACCGGAGGAATTAACATGGCAATTGAAGAATCTGTAAAGTACGTATCGATCATCGGTTCAACAGGATATGTAGGCGCAGAACTCGTACGAGGTTTTGCAGCACATCCCTACTTCAGATTCCGCCATCTTACAAGCCAGACTTTTGCAGGCAAGCCTTATTCTGATATCTATCCCGAATTCAGGGGCATCGTTGATAATCTCTGCGAGGATCTTCCTTATGCCGAAGTTGCAAAGGATTCCGACCTCGTTATCACTGCACTTCCCCACGGCGTATCAGCAAAGATCGTACCCGAACTTCTCGCTGAAGGAGTAAAGGTAATCGACCACAGCGGCGACTTCAGATATAAGGACCTTGCAACATACGAGAAGTCTTATAAGCTTACACATCCTAATCCGGAGCTTTTGGAGACAGCAGTTTACGGACTTCCCGAATTCTACAGAGAGCAGCTCAAGACAGCAAAGCTCGTTGCAAATCCGGGATGCTATCCTACTTGCTCTCTTATTGCACTTGCTCCTTTCCTTAAGGCTCACCTTATCGAAGAGGATTCGATCATCATCGATGCTACATCAGGTGTAAGCGGCGCAGGAAGAAAAGCAGATCTCGCATACGCATTCTGCGAACTCGACGAGTCCTTCAAGCCTTACGGCGCAGTAGGACACCGCCACACAACAGAGATTTCCGAGCAGTGCTCTTTCCTCTCAGGAAAGAATCCGGGAGACGTTAAGGTCACCTTCACTCCCCACCTGGCGCCCTTCAAGCGCGGAATGCTCGCAAGCGTTTACGCAAAGCCTTCAAAGGACTTTACAGATGTATCCTCCGAGAAGATCAACGCTATATATAAGGAATTTTATAAAGACGAAACATTCGTAAGAGTACTTTCCGGAAAGGACCTGCCGGACATCAAGGCAGTAGCCTGCTCCAACTACATCGACGTAAACGGAGTTTTCGATCCCGAGACAGGAATCATCAAGCTCTTCACGGCACAGGACAATCTCGGAAAGGGCGCAGCTCTTCAGGCAATTCAGGCAGCAAACGTAATGTTCGGATTCGATGAGACTTCCGGACTTAAGAATATCGTAAGAGGTATCTGATCATGGCAGGACAGAAAGAAAATCCCGTAATCACGGGCGACATGAAGAACAATGTGGACAGGGCATCGATCCTTATCGAATCACTTCCTTATATCAGGAAGATGAGAGGCCAGACATTCGTTATCAAGTACGGCGGAAATGCCATGATCAACGAAGATCTGAAGCAGTCTGTCATGGACGATATCACTCTCCTTAAGTATATCGGCATCAACCCCGTCATCGTTCACGGCGGCGGACCTGACATCAGCGACATGCTCAACAAAGTAAACAAGGAATCTCATTTCGTAAACGGACTGAGATACACAGACGATGAGACAATGGGTTATGCCCAGATGGTACTCATCGGAAAGACAAATAAGGATATCGTATCCACTCTCTGCGGCAAGGGCGCAAAGGCTATCGGAATCTCCGGTATCGACGGCAACCTCATCGAAGCAGAGAAAATGACAGAGGATGCCGAAGGCAATCCCATCGATATCGGATATGTAGGCAAGATCAAGAAGATCAACACAAAGGTCATCTCAATGCTTGCAAACGACGAGTACATTCCCGTCATCGCACCTATCGGCGTAGGCAAGAACGGCGAGAGCTACAATATCAACGCTGATACCGTAGCTTCCGAAGTTGCTATCGCTTTGGGCGCATCAAAACTCATCACGCTTACTGATGTAGGCGGCGTATTGAGAAAGCTCGAAGACGGTTCTGATTACATCATCCCCGTTCTTGACGAGAACGATATCAAGGATCTCGTTAAGGAAGGAATCATCAAGGGCGGCATGATCCCCAAGATCGAAGGCTGTCTTGATACTGTATTGCGCGGAGTCGACCGAGCACATATTATTGATGGCAGAATACCTCATTCGATCATACTTGAGACATTCACCAAGAACGGCATCGGCACAATGATAGTAAAGGAGAAGAAAGAACATTATGAGTATAGAAAATGATCTCGCCCTGATTCAGGATTTTGATAAGAACTATTGTCTCCAGGTATTTAATCTCCTCCCTGTTGCCTTTGTAAAAGGTAAGGGATGCTATCTCTACGATACCGAAGGAAAGAAGTATCTCGACATGATCGGCGGTATCGCCGTTAACTGCCTCGGATATGCTCACCCCAAGCTCACTTCAGCTATCTGCTCACAGGCAAAGAGCATCATCCATGCATGCAATTACTACTATATTCCGGAGAAGTCCGAACTTGCTTACAGGCTCTGCCGCGCAAGCTTTGCAGACAAGGTATTCTTCTGCAACTCCGGCGCTGAAGCAAACGAAGCAGCAATAAAGCTCGCAAGAAGTTACTTCTACTATAAGGATATAAACAAGTATGAGATCATCACTGCAAACATGAGCTTCCACGGAAGAACAATGGGAACAGTTGCAGCAACAGGCCAGGAGAAGTTCTCTAGACCTTTCGAACCCAATGTTCCCGGTTTTGTACACGTTCCTTACAACGATATCGATGCATTGATCGAAGCAGTCAATCCCAAGACAGCAGCAGTCATGCTCGAGCTCATTCAGGGTGAGAGCGGTGTTCATCCCGCTGATCTCGAATACGTTCAGGCTGTAAGAAAGCTCTGCTCCGAGAAGGGCATCCTTCTCATTTTCGACGAGGTTCAGACAGGTGTCGGACGTACAGGTAAGCTTTTCTGCTACCAGACATACGGCGTAACACCGGACATCATGACTCTCGCAAAGGGCCTTGGCGGCGGCGTTCCGATCGGCGCAATGCTCACTACAAATGAAGTTGCTACAGGCTTTAAACCCGGTGACCACGGTTCCACATTCGGCGGCAATCCCCTCGCTTGCGCAGCAGGTAATGCCGTTATGGAAACCATCGAGCAGGAAGGCATCTGTGATAACGTTCAGGAAGTCAGCGCCGAGCTTTTCGAGAAGCTCAACAAGCTGAGATCAAAGTATAATTGCATCCGTTCGGTAAGAGGCAAGGGCCTTCTTATCGGTATCGAGTTCGACGACACCATCACCGCACAGGGTATGCGTGAGCAGCTCTTCACGATGGGCATCCTCGTAAGCGCTATCGGCAAATCAACGATCAGGCTTGCACCTCCGCTCATCATCACTAAGGCTCAGGCAAACCAGTTCGTTAAGGCTTTGGACAAGATCTTAAAGAACACGGCAGGTCCCAAGAGTGTTTTCGGCAAGATCAAGGACGCTCTCCCTTCCAAGAAGCAGATCAAGGAATCCGCTGCAAGCATCGGAAGCGCGAAGATCGACAAGCTCGATGCAGCAGGACTCACAGATGCAAAAGACGTCACACCTGACGATGAATAAAGAGAATAAGGAGTATTAATAATGAAGCATTATATAGATTTCCACAGAGATGTAAGTTTTGAAGATCTTGATTATCTTCTCGACACAGCGATCGATCTTAAGGCAAAGACAAAGGCCGGCATTGAGCACCATCTGCTCAAGGGCAAGTCTCTTGCAATGATCTTTTCATCAGTTAAACCATTATATATAAATACAGCCCCATC
>CAJOJI010000083.1:20931-41007 GCA_905234715.1 uncultured Saccharofermentans sp. | reverse complement strand
TAACCTTGACGAGTACAGAGGCTTGGGCGGTGATCACGACCAGTCTTACAGATATTTCATGAACACAAATCTTTTCGATCACGTAAACATCGATAAGAGCAAGACATACGTACCTGACGGCCTTGAAGCTGATGCAGTTAAGGCTTGCACAGATTACGACAAGATCCTTGAGTCTCTTGGTCACCTCGACATCCAGCTCCTCGGTATCGGCGGCGACGGCCATATCGGTTTCAATGAGCCTGCAGATGCTTTCTGCGTAAATACTCAGTGCATCGATCTTGAAGAGCAGACGATCAAGGACAACGCAAGATTATTCTTCAACGGCGACCTCGCAGCTGTTCCCACACAGGCTTACACAATGGGTATCGGCTACATCATGAAGTCAACAACAGTTATCCTCATGGCTACAGGCGCAGGAAAGAAGGATATCGTTGAGAAGGCTTTCTGCGGCCCCGTAACACCTTACGTTCCCGCATCTATCCTCCAGCTTCACCCGAATGTTGTCGTTATCGGCGATGAGGCAGCTATTTCTGACGCAGTAGTTGCTGCAGCTAAGTAATATTTCAGAATACTGAAGACAATGGCCGTCCTCCGGGACGGCCTTTTTTATCGGTTTTTGCCCTGAAAAAGCTTGAAATGATAAAAGAAAATAAATATTTGCGTAGAAAAACAATCAAGTTTATAATATTCGAATATTTTATCGCGGTATATTATGGCGCGAGGTTCAGGAGGTTGGTTTTTCGTGGCAAAAGGTAAGTTAACTTTTAACGAGAATCTGTGCAAGGGCTGCGGTCTCTGTGTTGCAGCTTGTCCTAAGAAAATCCTCGAACTTGACAAGACAAGGCTTAACGCTAAGGGTTATCATCCCGCAACCTGTGTAAATCCCGATGAGTGCATCGGATGCGCTTTCTGCGCTACTCAGTGTCCGGATGTTGTAATCACTGTTGAGCGTTTCTGATCAGGAGGGAGTACTATGGCACAGAAAAGAGTATTGATGAAAGGCAATGAAGTAATTGCCGAGGCAGCGATCAGAGCAGGCTGCCGCAACTATTTCGGATACCCGATTACACCTCAGACAGAAGTCATGCACTACATGGCTAAGAAGATGGTTCAGGTCGGCGGTAACTTCGTTCAGGCAGAATCTGAAGTTGCAGCCATTAACATGGTTTATGGTGCAGCTGCAGCCGGCTTCAGAGTTATGACATCTTCTTCCTCTCCGGGAATTTCCCTTAAGCAGGAAGGTATTTCATACATTGCAGGTGCTGAGCTTCCTGCAGTTGTAGTTAATATTGTTAGAGCAGGCCCGGGTTTGGGCGGTATTCAGCCTGCACAGGGTGACTACTTCCAGGCTACAAAGGGCGGCGGACACGGTGACTACAGAAACATCGTTATCGCACCTGCTTCCGTTCAGGAGCTTTATGAGCTCGTTGTTGAAGCTTTTAATCTCGCAGATAAGTACAGAATGACCTGCATGATCGTAGGTGACGGTACTTTGGGTCAGATGATGGAGCCTGTTGCTTTCCGTGACGAAGAGCCCGTTGAGACTATCGCTAAGCCTTGGGCTGCATGCGGCAGAAAGGGTGATTCTTTCCACCACACAGTAACATCCATCTACATCGATCCGGATGTTCTTGAGAAGAAGAACCTTGAGCTTCAGGACAAGTACAAGATCGTTGAAGCTAACGAAGTTCGTTATGAAGCTATCAACATGGAAGATGCAGAGATCGTTATCACAGCATTCTCCACATGCTCCAGAATTTCACGTAACGTTATCCGTCAGGCTGCAGAGCTTGGTATCAAGGTCGGTATGATCAGACCTATCACACTCTGGCCTTTCCCTTACAAGGCAATCTCTGAAGCAGCTGATATGCCTTCAGTTAAGGCTTTCCTCGACGTTGAGCTCAACGCAGGTCAGATGATCGAAGACGTAAGACTCGGCGTTAACGGCAAGAAGCCCGTTTATTTCCACGGCAGACTCGGAGGAAATCTCCCGATGCAGAAGGAAATCCTCGACAAGATCGTTGCGATCCACGAGGGAAAGATCACAGAAGGAGGTAATTTCTGATGGCTGTAGTTTTCGAACCCACAAAAGGCCTTACAGATAAGCCTTTCCATTATTGCCCCGGCTGCTGCCACGGCATCATCCACAGACTCGTTGCAGAGACTCTTGTAGATAACGATGCTCTTGAGACAGCTGTAGGCGTTGCATCAGTAGGATGCACATACAATTCATATGAGTACATCGCATGCGACATGGTTCAGGCAGCTCACGGAAGAGCACCTGCAGTTGCTACAGGTATTAAGAGAAACCTTAAGGACAGCTTCGTCTTCACATATCAGGGAGACGGCGACCTCGCATCCATCGGTACAGCTGAGATCGTTCATGCTGCTGCAAGAAGCGAGAACATCACGGTTATCTTCGTAAACAACGCAGTTTACGGTATGACTTCAGGTCAGATGGCTCCTACAACACTCGTTGGTCAGGTTACAACAACATCTCCCTGGGGACGTGATCCTTCTTATCAGGGTTATCCTATCAACGTTTCCGAGTTCTTGTCCAACCTCGCAGGCGCTGCTTATGTTGAGCGTGTTTGCGTAACAGACTACAAGAACATCCAGAACGCTAAGAAGGCTATCCAGAAGGCATTCAACGTTCAGAAGAACAAACTCGGTTTCTCCCTCGTAGAAGTTCTTTCCACATGCCCTACAAACTGGGGTAAGGAGCCTCTCGCAGCTATGGACTGGCTCAAGGAGAACATGGAGAAGCAGTATCCGTTGGGATGCTACAAGGGCGCTGACATCACATTCGATGCAGACGGTAAGTATGTTTCTGGTGCAATCCCTGCAACAGCTAACAACTGTGTTAATGTTGGGGAGGTGAAGAAATGATTGATTTCTCTGTAATTTTTGCCGGATTCGGCGGTCAGGGAATCCTCTCCGCAGGCAAGATGGCAGCAGAAGCTGCTCTTTATGAAGGTAAGGAAGTATCCTGGTTCCCGTCATACGGACCTGAGATGCGTGGCGGTACAGCTAACTGCTCCGTTGTATTCTCAGACGAGCCTATCGGATCTCCCGTTGTTAACGATGCAGACGTTGTTATCTGCCTTAACCAGCCTTCAATGGAGAAGTTCGAGAAGCAGTTAAAGCCCGGTGCTTTGATGATCCTTGACTCTTCACTTATCAAGACAAGACCTACAAGAACAGACATCAAGGTTATCGCTATGGAAGCTTCCGATATCGCTTCTGAACTCGGTAAGATGATGTTCGCTCCTATCACAATGCTCGGCTGTATGGCTACAGCTACAGGTTGTTTCACAAGAGATTCCTTCGAGAAGTCACTCTATGAGATCCTTCCCGAGAGAAAGCACAACCTGATCCCCATCAACATGGAAGCATTTGACAGAGGCGCAGCTTTCGCGAAGTAATTTCGGAATTAAAAGCAGTGTTATAATGTTCCTGCCTGAGTTATTCAGGCAGGAATTTTTATTTGGGATAGAGTTTTGTTTATGAAAAAAGTTTTTAAAACATTGGGGATAATCATCCTTGCTCTGGTTTTGGTTGTTGCTATTGCGCTTGCAGCCTGCTTCATTTATCACAGGACAATGTTAAAGCAGGAAGAACCTTTGCTCGAAAACCCGATTGGACAGCTGGTTGAAGTAGACGGACACAACATGTGCGTATATTCGGAAGGTGAAGGGGAGCACACATTGCTGTTTTTGTCCGGTTCCGGAACGCCTGCACCTATCCTTGATTTCAAGAGTCTGTATTCACTTTTGGATGACGATTATAGGATCGTTGTTATCGAAAAGTACGGCTATGGTTTCAGCGATATAGTCGATTCAGAGAGATCTTTTACAACGATCTTAAGACAGGACAGGGAGGCCTTAGAAAAGACAGGTATTGAAGGACCTTTTATCCTTTGTCCGCATTCGATGTCAGGCTTGGAAGCGATCATGTGGGCACAGGATTATCCTGACGAAGTTGAAGCAATCGTGGGACTTGACAATGTTCTCCCGAGAACATACGACAATTTTGATATCGAAGGTACCCTGAAACTCGAAAAATGTATTACGTTTGCAAGAGATATCGGAATCCTGAGATTCTATTATTCAGACAGTTTTCTGCCTGATACACTGACGCAGGAAGAAAAAGATCTCTATCGTGCCATAGCTTCAAGAAATACCTGTAATGTCGATATTATTAATGAGGGCCGGGCAATTACAGAGGCGGTTGAAATAATAGACAGCAAGCCCAAGCCTGACGTTCCGATGATAATGTTTATCTCTGACGGTAAAGAAACCAAAGGCAGAGACTGGGTCGGCAATCATTATGATTATGCTGAAGAGCTCACAAATGCAAAGGTGATCGAACTTGGCTGCGGACACTATGTCCACTATTTTGAACCTGAAAGAATTGCTTCTGAGATCAGGGCATTTATCGATTGTGAACTATAAGATCGAAACTGAATGAGAAACATTAGCTGATTAATCAATAAAATCAGCTGATGTTTTTATTGTATAATCCTCGTGGGTAACACGACACTTTTCATAAAGATGCCTCGTATCGCAGATATCTTGACGAATCTGACGGAGGGTCTGGAAAAGGAGAGTGTAAGCCCGGTAACTATATCCCCGTTGGGGAATGTATGACAGATCAAAACCGCAAAAAATCAATCAAGACTATAGCAGTCTTGGGCATTCTCATCGCACTCACATTAGTAATGGCTTATACGCCAATCGGTTATCTCAAAGTCGGTGCGGTATCCATCTCATTTCTCATGATCCCCGTTGCAGTCGGAGCAATCGCAGTAGGCCCCTGGGCAGGTGCGCTTCTCGGTGCCGTCTTCGGTATTACGAGCTTCATTCAGTGCTTCGGTGCAGATCCTTTCGGAACATTCCTTGCTGACACAAACATCGTATTCACATTCATTATGTGCGTTGTTTGCAGAATACTTGCAGGATTCCTTACAGGTATTGTTTTCAAGATCCTTAAAAAGACAAATATGCCGGTATTCTTCAAGACTGCAGTTACAGGTCTTTGTGCCGCACTTTTCAATACGGTTCTTTTCGTCGGAGCTCTTATCCTGCTCTTCGGTAAGGGCACGGTAACTGAAGCAACCGGCATCGATCCCACTATCGGAATCGTCATGCTCTTTGCCACAATCGTCGGCATTAACGCAGTATTCGAAGCTATTGCTGCATTCATCCTTACAGGCGGTATCGGCACTGCGCTTATCAAGGCAAAACTGGTAAAATCTTAAGGTAATACCTGACTGAATTACAGTAGGAGGAAACCCGTATGGTACTTGCTATCGACATAGGAAACACGGCAGTGAAGTGGGCTGCTGCCCTGGCCTTTTTACAGAGCTTCTTACAACTGATAAGACGGCTACTGATCTTGAATATGCAACTCTCATCAAGTCTGCTCTCGAATTCAACGGACAGAATGTTGATTCGATTGAAGGCGTGATAATTTCATCCGTTGTTCCTCAGGTTACGGGAACACTGAAGACTGCAGTAGAGCGCTTCAGTTCAGTTGAACCCGTTGTTGTGGGTCCGGGCGTCAAGACGGGCCTCAAGATAAAGATAGATAATCCGGCACAGCTCGGAAGTGACCTGGTTGTATCAGCGGTTGCAGGCATTAAGGAATACGGCGTTCCTCAGATCAATATCTACATGGGAACGGCAACGGCCTTTTCTCTTATCGACAGCGAAAAGAATTTCGTCGGAACATCGATCGGTGCCGGAATGGGAATCGAAGCAGAGGCATTGAGCAGCAAGACATCGCAGCTTCCCAACATTGCTTTTGAAACTCCCAAAAAGGTTATCGGCACCAACACCGTAGACAGCATGAAGAGCGGTCTTATCTATCAGAATGCAGCGCTCATCGACGGCATGATCGAACGTATTGAAGAAGAGTACGGTGAGAAATGCGTTCTTACCGCAACAGGCAGATATGCTTCTCTTGTTGCGCCTCTTTGCAAACACAAGATCACCGTTGATAAAGATCTTCTGCTCAAAGGTTTGATCGAGGTTTACTATAAGAACCTGTAACAGCAGTTTAAAACAGATTGAGCGATGGGGTGTCTCGGTTTTTCGAGGCACCCTGTTTTTTCATTCTGAATGATATGTACCGCACAGTATTGCAACAATTATTCTTCTTAAACTGTATTTATGGTGTATAGAGGGGGAGTATCGTTTATGAAAAAGGAAATAGTCTGTGCTGTTTTGTCTTCGGTTATATTGCTTTGCGGATGTAATTCCAAACCTGTAAATACTGATAATTCTTCAAAGGAAACAGAAACTGAAATTGTTTCTGTTTTGTCACAGGATTCTGAACCCGTAACTGATACAGCACCGTCAAATGATACTGAGTCTGTACAGGAATTCGAAGGACTTCCCGATGAATTGTCCATAGAGATAATAAATGCGACTGATGCTCCCAATGGAGTTTACTTTAAATCTTTGGCGTGTTCACTGGATGGGGAGAATGGTATTAAGGCAACTCAGGAACAGATGGATTACATAGTTTCCTTTATCCAAAATATCGAAGAGCCTTCTTTTGAGAAAGATATTGAGAAATGTGGAAATTGTTATTCTGAGGTTTCTGATGAACACGCTTATCTCGGAAGAATTGAAATAAGATATTACCTGGTTAATGATGACGGAGATAAAAAATACCAGCATCCTTTGGAAAGAGATATCTTTGATGAGTTCCCCGAAGGTTATGAGGATTTCATCAAGCTGATGAATGAACTCGATACTGACGAAGAGATCATTTTGGGCGAACCTTTGACTGTAACCGCCGAACTGGTTCAAAACGTGCTGGGTTATACTGATGATTTAGTCGACGACGGAACCCTTGATGAAGTTATTCAAAAGTATCCTGTTGATGTCTATCATCTTATGAAAGCTTTCAATAATGATGCATATTTGCTTGTTAATTCCGAAGTTTCTTATAAGGAAATAATCTGGTACTGGCCGATGTTCAGAGTTCTTCCTACTGAGATTAAAAATGTGCAGAGTACAGAAACTGAATATCAGGCTTATGTTGAGGCGGTTGCCAAAGCTTTCGGAGCAGATCCTTCTGAGATCACTGACTACAGGTATGGCGGAAAGTATATTCCTTCACAGAATATTGTCGTGTACCGGTCGTGCGATATTTTTGAAGAAATGGAATACTCTGATACGATGCCGATGCACCTGGTTCACCACTGTTATCTTGACGGCGGTGAGTTGGATAAGGATGAGAGATATGCCATCTTCTACAGTCCCGACGGCAAGTTTGTTATTGCCATCGCAAGAGGATGTCTCGAGAAGTCCTATTACAGCGACTGCCTTGAGCCGAATGAACTGAATGAATACTATCTGAAGATCACAGATCTCGTCGGATAAGTTTTATCAGAACTGGAAGAGTTCCGCTTTTCCGTTTTCGATGATTATGTAAGAAGGCTTGGTGTCTTCCTTGGGAATTGAAGGAGAACCCGGATTCATATAACGGATCTGTTTGCCATCGGGAAGATCCCACATCATGTCACCTGCGACATGTGTGTGACCTGTAAGAAGGATCGCATTTTCAGGCATTACTGAAGGAAGGTTCATCGGGTTATAGATGTGACCGTGCGTTACGAAGAAAACGGTTCCTTCATCAACAAGATAGATGTAGTCGGTGAGAATTGGGAACTTTAAGACCATCTGATCTACTTCGGTATCGCAGTTGCCTCTGACGGCAAGGATCTTATCTGCAATTGCATTTAATATCTCGATTACCTTCTTGGGTTCGTAATGAGCAGGAAGATCATTTCGAGGTCCGTGATAAAGGATGTCTCCGAGTAAGACAAGCTTATCTGCCTTGCTTTCCTCAAAAGCTTTTACAACGCGATCTGCCCAGTATGAATCACCGTGAATATCTGATGCAACAAAGAATTTCATTTGCTTTCCCCGATCTGTTTTGTTTTGAATAGCATAACACTTAGGGTACCTGTAAAGGATAAGAAATTACTAAAACTTAATTTACACGTCGTTAACCATTCGAAAAGATGGTTTGAATATAATATTTTCATAAGTATGCGTGAAACCGCAATGGTAGTTGGGATGGTATGAGAAAGATCGCTGTATTTACATCTCATGTTTATGAACAGATGTCCGGCATGATGCAGAAGGGCCTTATTGATGCTGCTTTGAAGCATGGAGTAAAGCTTATTTTCTTTGCAAGTTTCGGTGATTCATACAGCAGTATAAACTACAAAGAGTTCTCAAAGTACGATGAGGGCGACAAGGTATCTTTTGATATCCCTGATCTTAAGGACTTTGACGGTGTTGTTAAGATAACAACATATTTCAGTGATATTCTGAAAGAACACTTGAAGACAATCCTTTCCAAATACGATATTCCGGTAATCAGCATCGGCGGAAATGATGAAGAGCATTTTAATATACGTTGCGATGATAAGAATACATTTGCCAAAGTCGTAGAACATGTAATCGAATGTCACGGATGCAAAGATATCTTCCATCTCGCAGGAGATCAGCAGCCTCACCACGGTTTCTCGCAGGACCGTTTCGAGTCTTATAAAAGGGTGCTGGAAGAGCATGGCATTCCTTTCGATGAAGAAAAGGTTTATTACGGAACGTTGTGGTATGACTGCGGTGAACCTGCCCTGGACTATATCCTGGACACTTATAGCAAGCGTGACAAAAAGCTTCCTGATGCAGTTGTCTGTGTAAATGATTATTCGGCTATAGGTCTTATTAATGCCTGTAAGAGCCGAGGAATCAGGATTCCTGAAGATATGATCATTACAGGGTTCGATGCGGTTGCAGAATCAACAAACGGTTTCCCTACGCTTACTACAGCCAGACAGTCTTTCTACGATATGGGATATCAGGCTATCGTTACCATGCTTAGAATGATTGAAGGCGAGAAGTTCGATGAAGATATCATGATCGAAGGAGATCTCTTATGTAATCAGTCATGCGGATGTCAGGAAAAGAATGTAGATTCTATTGAAGACTTCCGGAGGAGTTATCTTAAGAAGATCGAGAATGCCACTGCTATCTCACAGTCGACAACGAATCTGATGATCTCGGTATCAGATGCCAATACGCTTGAAGAATGCTTCAAGGCAATAAGTGATAATGCAAAAACTGATACCGGATTCAGGGATATGCTTCTTTGTCTGGCTCCGGGCTGGGATAAGAAGCGTATTGTAGATGATGATTTTTCCGAATCTGATGAAGATATGACTGTTGTGGCAGGATTCAGGGACGGCGGTAAGACCGATGTTCCGGTACAGCATTTCAGGAAGAAGGATATCCTTCCCAAAGACATGCTCGAAGATCCGAAGCCTTACTATATCTTTGCGCTGCATCATCTCCAGTATTACATGGGTTATCTGATCGCAGATCCTGATATCGACAACCGCGAGCAGAAGGCTATCCAGTCCTGGTTCGTAGATCTTGGCGTTATCCTTGAGACAAGACGTATTCAGATAGATCTCGAGCAGTCGGTAACGAGACTCGGATATCTCTATAACAGAGATATGCTGACAGAGCTTTATAACCGCCGCGGTCTTGAAGAATTCTTCAAGGAGTATTTTGAAGAGTGCATAAAGAATTCCACGGGTCTTGCGGTAATCGTTTTTGACATGGATGATCTCAAAACGATCAATGACAGATTCGGACACAATGAAGGTGACTACGGCCTTAAGACGATTGCTTATGCGATGCTCGAGGCTTCAAACGGTGATGAAGTATGTGCCCGTTCAGGCGGTGATGAATTCGTTGTTCTTGCGAAAAACTACACGGCCGATAAAGCGGATAGCTTTGTGATGAAGGTCAGGGAAGTCATCGGAAGAAAAGTCATGCTCGACGACAAGGAATACAAAGTGTGCGTAAGTACCGGCTCTTATATTGAGTTCCCCGGTGTTGACCTGGGCGAAGACCTGCATAGGGTTTTCGAGAAGTGCCTTAAAGAAGCTGATTCGACAATGTATGCCGAGAAGAGAGAGCATAAGGTAGGCCGTGACAGGATCAGTTAAACCCTCTTTAATGTACGGGCTTATGTAATTTTGCACAAAACCGAGAGCAAAATTTAAGACTTTTTTGTATTTTCGGTTGGTAAATTCTCTAATTTAGTTTATAATATCTGTTATTAAGGGCTGGTGCCCTTGGATTTTGACGCGCTCATTTATGGGCGGCCGATATAAAGAAACAGGGAGGCAGAGCAACATCAATGGATGCCGCTTATTTATTCAACAAGGGCGAGAACTATATGAGCTATAAGTTCCTCGGCGCTCATCCTTATGAGGACGAGAACGGGAAGGGCTTTATATTCCGCGTCTGGGCTCCTAATGCAAGAATGGTCAGCGTCATGGGCGATTTCAATGACTGGGATCCCAACGACTGCCAGATGTTCATGCTTGGAAAGACTGGTATCTGGGAACAGAAGGTTCCGGATGCACAGCAGTGGGACAGATATAAGTACAGAGTAATTGGTGCCGACAACAGGATCTACGAGAAGGGCGATCCTTTTGCAAGGCATTTCGAGACAAGACCCAATAATGCATCGATCATCTACGATCCTGATGATTACATCTGGAATGACGATGAATTCGTAAAGAACAGAACGGATGCGCTTGCACCCAAGCCGATCAATATCTATGAGATACATTTAGGCTCATGGAGAAGACATCCTGACGGCAATTTCTTCACATACAGAGAACTTGCAATAGATCTTGCTGATTACTGCAAAAAGATGCACTACACACATGTAGAGCTCATGCCTATCTTAGAGCATCCGCTCGATGATTCATGGGGTTATCAGGTAACAGGCTACTATGCAGTTACTTCAAGATTCGGAACTCCGGCAGACTTCAAGTTCATGGTAGATGTTCTTCACCAGAACGGCATCTCCGTTATCCTTGACTGGGTTCCTGCTCACTTCCCGAAGAACATGGAAGGTCTCGTCAGATTTGACGGAACACCCTGTTATGAATATTCCGATCCCAGGATCGGCGAGCACAGGGAGTGGGGCACTTACGTTTTCGATTATTCCAAGAATGAAGTTCTCTCATTCCTGATCTCCAATGCCGTATTCTGGATCGACGAGTTCCATCTCGACGGTATCCGTGTAGATGCAGTATCTTCAATGCTTTACAGGGATTACGGAAGACAGCAGTACATTCCGAATAAGTTCGGAGGCAATGAGAATCTTGAAGCGATAGATTTCTTCAAGAAACTCAATTCCACTATCCGCAAGAACTATCCTCATGCAATGCTCATCGCAGAAGAGTCAACGGCATGGCCGAAGGTATCTCATCCTGTTGAGTTCGGCGGCTTGGGCTTCACACATAAGTGGAACATGGGCTGGATGCATGACACTCTGGATTATTTCTCAACTGATTCATATGCAAGAGCATGGCATCACGACGAGTTCTGTTTCTCGATGATGTATGCTTTCTCAGAGAATTACATCCTCAGCCTTTCACATGATGAAGTCGTTCACGGCAAACATTCACTTATCGATAAGATGCCGGGTGATATCTGGAGAAAGTTCGCATCTCTCAGAACCATGATGATGTACCAGATCAGCCATCCGGGCGGAAAGCTCAATTTCATGGGCGCTGAGTTCGGCCAGTTTATCGAGTGGCGCTTCTATGAGCAGCTTGAATGGTTCCTGTTAGATTACGAATCACACCGTCTGCTCCAGAACTTCAACAGCGAACTTAACAAGTTCTATATTGAGAATCCTCAGATGTGGGAAGATGACCACACCTGGGCAGGCTTCGAATGGATCGCAGCTGATGATACAAAGAACAACGTATTCGTTTACAAGAGATCATGTCCTGATCCCAAGCGCAACGATATCTATGTCGCCCTTAACATGGTTCCCCAGCCGCTTGAAGGATATGAGATGCCTGTATACGAATTGGGCACCTATAAGATCGTTTTCAATACAGACGACATGTGCCACGGCGGTTCAGGATATCCTACGGCAACTGATGCGGAAGGCTGCTTCGAAGCTATCGATGAGCCTTTAAACGGCAAGCCTTACAAGGTTAAGATCAATCTTCCGCCGCTTGCCGGTATCTACTTCATGAAGGTAAAAGATCCCGTCAAGAAGACAGCTAAGAAAACAAAGCTGCTGCAAAAGCATCAGCGAAGAAGCCCGCCGCTAAGAAAGCGGCAGCAAAGAAAGCAGCTAAGCCTGCTGCAAAAGCAACGGAAAAGGCAGCTGCAAAAAAGCCCGTAAAGAAGCCTGCTTCAAAGAAAGCAGCTCCTTCAAAGAAGGCTGACACAACAACAAAGAAGATTAAATAAGCTCATATACGGAGGTAGTTCATTATGGCAAGAACTGAAGTCGTTGCGATGATACTCGCGGGAGGACAGGGAAGCAGACTAGGCGTTCTTACAAAGACAGTAGCCAAGCCGGCAGTTCCTTTTGGAAGCCGTTACAGGATCATTGATTTTCCGCTCTCTAACTGCGTTAACTCAGGCATAGAGATCGTCGGTGTTCTCACTCAGTATCAGCCTCTGGCTCTTAACACATACGTCGGTAACGGTCACCCTTGGGACCTCGACAGAAACAATGCGGGTGCTTACATCCTTCCGCCTTACCAGAGTAATGCGGGTTCAGACTGGTATAAGGGAACCGCAAATGCCATCTACCAGAACATGAGCTTTATCGATGACAACGATCCTGAATATGTTGTCATTCTCTCAGGCGACCACATCTACAAGATGGATTACGCAGCAATGCTCAAGTCTCACATCGAGAAGGGTGCAGATGCTACGATCGCCGTATATGAGGTACCGTGGGAAGAAGCTCCCAGATTCGGTATTCTCAACACAAAAGAAGAGGACGTTATCGAAGAGTTTGAGGAAAAGCCCGCTAATCCGAAGAGCAACCTCGCTTCAATGGGTGTTTATATCTTTACATGGAGTGTACTGAGACAGGCTCTTATCGAAGACGAAGCAGATCCCAATTCCAATAACGACTTCGGTAAGAATATCGTTCCTAACCTTTTGGCTCAGGGCAAGAAACTCTGCGCTTACAGATTCTCAGGTTACTGGAAGGATGTGGGAACGATCTCATCTCTCTGGGAAACAAACATGGATATCCTTGATAAGCCTGAAGAGATCAACCTCGTTGACAGATCATGGAAGATCTTCTCGAGAAACCCTGTTAAGCCTTCACACTTTATCGGCTCAGGCGCAAAGGTAAAGAATTCCGCTCTTACGGACGGATGCCGTATCTTCGGTGACGTTGAGCATTCAGTTCTTTCTGAATCTGTTATCGTCGAAAAGGGCGCGATTGTAAAAGACTGCGTTCTTATGCCGGGTGTCGTTGTTAAGGAAGGCGCACATATCGAGCGTTGCTTGATTGACGTCGGAACTATCATCGGTAAGGACGTTCAGGCAGGAAACTTCGTAGAAGGCGAAGGACCTTATACAAACCATAAGATCTGTTCTGAAGGAATCTGTGTTTTCGAGCGCGGCCTTAAGATCAGGGACGGTGCGGTAATACCTGCAAACAGCATGGTGGACCAGGACCTTGAAGTTCCGGCAGACTGCGACATCATCGAGTCGACATTCAGAGCATGAGGTAAAGGAGATTAAGACATATGTTTAATAATGCAATGGGGCTTATCTTAGCCGACAACAAAAAGATATCTCTTGGAGAGCTCTCCAATCCCCGCGCGCTTTCCGCTATGCCTTTCGGCGGAAGATACAGGATCATCGACTTCATGCTTTCCAACATGGTAAATTCCGGCGTGAAGAATGTAGGTCTTCTTACTTACAACAAATATAAGTCACTCATGGACCACCTCGGAACGGGCGGTGCATGGTCCTTGGACAGAAAGAATGACGGTCTTCATATCCTGCCGCCTTACGTAAACTCCGAAGCTACAAACATCAATTCAGATGAGGAGCTTACAGGCGTTATCGATTTCTTAAGACAGTCCAGAACTCCTTACGTTATCGTTGCAGGCGCAAACGTTATCTTCAACACGACATTCGATTCTTTCATCAAGTCACACGAGGAATCAGGTGCCGATATCTCCGTTATGTATAACCGTGACGGCACAAAGTACGGCAATCCTTCATACATCCTCGATATCGATGATGACGGATTCGTAAGAGACATGCTCTACAATCCCGCAAAGGCTACTTCACAAAGATGCTCACTTGGCATCCTCTGCCTCAGAAGAGACCTTCTCATCGACATCCTCGCACGCCAGATGGCACACGGCCAGAGCCACTTCGGTATTCACTCGATCGTTAAGATGTTCGATGAATTCAAGGTTCACGGCTTCGAGTATTCCGGCGTTGTTTTGAGGATCAATAACGTACAGAGCTACTTCAATTCTTCTATGTCACTCCTTACTGATTCTGTCAGGAATGACTTGTTCTGGAGCGGTAAGCCGATCTACACAAAGGTCAAGGACGAGGCTCCCACACTTTACTTCGACAATGCCGAGATGAGCGACTCGATCGTATCAGACGGTTGCCGCGTTTACGGTAAGGTTGAAGGTTCAGTTATTTTCAGAAGTGTTACGATCGCGAAAAATACAACTGTCAAGAACTGCGTAATCATGCAGGACGTTCACATCTCTGAGAACTGCCACCTTGAGAACGTAATCCTTGATAAGAACGCATTCGTAAGACCGGGCGTAAGACTTGTCGGACATCCCGACTATCCTATTGTTATAGGAAAAGGAGCAGGTATCTGATTATGGAAAAGAACATCAAAGTATTATTCGCTTCGTCAGAGTGCAGTCCGTTCGTCAAAGTCGGCGGTCTTGCAGACGTTGTAGGAAGCCTGCCTGTAGAGCTTAATAAGCAGGGAGTAGATGCACGTGTCATCATCCCGCTCTACAAGAAGATCAAGGTGAAGTACAGCGATAAACTTCATTTCCTCGGATGGAAGATGGTCCACATGGGATGGCGTTCACTCTATGCGGGTCTTTTCTCACTCGAGCTCAACGGAGTCGTATTCTACTTCATCGATAACGAGTACTATTTCAACTTCGATCAGATCTATGTTGATTATGTTTTCGATATCGAGCGTTATTGCTTCTATCAGAGAGCAGTACTCGACTTCATGGGCGATTTCATGGACTTCGAACCTAATGTTCTTCACTGCAATGACTGGCAGACAGGCATGATGCCCATGCTCCTTGACTGCCACTTCAAGAAGAATGGTTATCACACCAACGTTCAGACAGTCTATACGATCCACAACCTGAAGTATCAGGGTGTTCATTCTATCGACGTCGTAAGAGAGATGCTCGATCTTCCCGATGATTATCTCAGAGAGGATTTTTGCATTAAGGATAAGGCCATCAACTTCATGAAGGCCGGTATCGTTTTCTCCAATTCTGTTACGACGGTATCTCCGACTTATGCATATGAGATCATGACCGATTACTACGGCGAAGGTCTTAACTATACTTTGCAGAAGTATGCTTACAAGGTATCCGGAATCATCAACGGCATGAACGAACTCGAGTACGATCCTGCCAGCGACGAGAAGATCCCTATGAAGTATTCGATCAAGAATTACAAGGCAGGAAAGGCTGCATGCAAGAAGTCTCTGCAGGAGCAGCTTAATCTCGAAGTTAATCCCGGCGCTCCTCTTTGCGCAATGATCTCAAGACTTGTAGACCAGAAGGGATTGGATCTCCTGCTCTATGTATTGGAAGAGATGCTCTATGACGGCATGCAGGTAGTTATCCTCGGTACGGGCGATCCGTACTATGAGAGAGCTCTTGTCGACATTGCAAACCGCAATCAGGGCAAGATGTGCGCATGCATCGATTTCGACAGCGGCCTTGCACATACCATCTATGCAGCATCCGATATTTTCCTTATGCCGAGTATCTTTGAACCCTGCGGCCTGTCACAGCTCTGCTCAATGGCATACGGCTCTGTTCCTGTTGTCAGAGAGACCGGCGGACTTAAGGATACCGTTACTCCTTACAACGAATACACAGGCGAAGGAAACGGCTTCTCATTTGCCAACATCAATGCACATGAGTTCCTGTTCGTTACAAAGTATGCTGCTGATATCTACCGTCATCATCAGGATGTATGGGACAAGATCATCGAAGCAGGCATGAAGGGCGACTATTCATGGAAGAAGAGTGCAGGCGAGTATGCAGGTCTCTATTCACTGATCACGGGCATCCCGAGGATCGAACCCGCTCCTGTCAAGGAAGCGAAAAAGGAGCCTGCAGAGCCTAAGACCGAGAAAAAGCCAGAAGCAAAGAAGGCAGCTCCCAAGAAAGCTCCGGCAAAGAAAGCCGCAGCCAAGAAGCCTGCAGCAAAGAAACCGGCAAAACCCGCTCCTGCAAAAGCAGAAGAGAAGAAGCCGGATGACAAGGAGAAGAAAGACTGATGAATTCTGAGAAGACTCAGAATAGTTCAAACAGTGCAAACAAGGCGCGGTGCATTCATGCATCGCGCCTTCCTGAGTACAGGCTTCCGTTTGGCGCAAGACCTGCCGCTTCCAATGTCGACATCTTTTTCGACTGTTATCAGGAAGCAACAAACGTAACGTTTTGCTACACATACGGCCTGTATCAGTTCTCATATCACGAAGAGCCGATGTATTCCGTATCAGGACTCGGAAGATACCGCGTGAATCTCATGCTTCCTTCCGAACCTTCGATACTGTTCTACTGGTTCAGATTTAATGTTTCCGGCGACTTGAAGGACCTGCCGGACAATTTCAGATCAACAGGTGAGAATGATGAGAATCCGGCTCCGCAGATCACACTTTATTACGGTGCGGGAATGGATACTCCCGACGGCGAGGGAACGATATATACGGATCCTCCGAGAGTCGGAGCAAATGAGGACAAATATCCTTTTGCATTCCAGATAACCGTCTATAACAAAAACTTCAAAACGCCTGAGTTCCTTAAGGGTGCGATGATGTATCAGATATTTCCTGACAGATTTGCAAGGGATACATCTTTCGATTACGAGAAGATGATCAACACCGATGCAAGACAGGAACGCATCTATCACAAGGACTGGAATGAAGACGTAGATACAAAGGGCAAGCCTGAGACGGGTTATCTTGCCTGTGATTTCTACGGCGGAAGCCTTAAGGGAATCGAAGAGAAACTCGATTACCTGAAAGAGCTCGGCATCAATGTTCTCTATCTTAATCCGATCTTTGAAGCGAGATCTTCGCACAGATACGATACGGCTGACTATCTTAACGTCGACCCTATCCTCGGCGGCACATCGGCTTTCATGAGCCTCGAAAACGCTTGCCGCGAAAGAGGCATAAAGATAATTCTGGACGGCGTATTCAGCCACACGGGCGCAGACTCCAAATACTTTAACAAGTTTGACCGTTATGAAGGCGTTGGTGCATACAAGGCCTTTAATGAAGGCGAGGAGAGCCGATACCGTTCCTGGTATAACTTCTTCAGAAACCAGGACGGCTCTGTCGGATACGAGTCGTGGTGGGGATTTCCGGATCTTCCAAATATCAATGAAGACGACCTGTCTTACAGGAATTTCATTTTCGGTAAAGACGGCGTAGTCGATACATGGACTTCAAGAGGCGCTTCGGGCTTCAGGCTTGATGTTTCTGACGAGCTTCCGGACAGCTTCATAAGACAGATGAGACAGACCGTCAAAGAGAAGACGGGAGGAGAAGGCGCCGTAATAGGAGAAGTATGGGAAGACGCTTCCAATAAGTGCAGTTACGGCTCTTACCGTGATTTCATGCTCGGAAATACGCACGATTCCGTAATGGGTTATACGTTCAGGCACATCCTTTTGGATTTCCTTTGCGGATATATTGATGCGGATATAGCAAACACAAGGTTTGAGGGTTTCCGCGAGAGGTATCCGGAGGAAGCTTATTACGCGATGATGAATCTCGTGTCTTCACACGACGTTCCCAGGATCATGACCATGCTTTCCAGACCTGAAGATACTGATGACAGGGATATTCAGCGCGGATTCAAGGTTGAAGCCAAGTACTATGACATAGTATCGTCCCTTGCCAAGATGGCTTTTGCATTCCAGACATGCTACATAGGCGCGTCCTGCATCTACTACGGCGATGAAGTCCTTATGGAAGGCTATAAAGATCCGTTCAACAGAAGAACATATCCGTGGAACAGGGTAGACCGCAAAGGCCAGGAGGCTCTGGCTTACTTTAAGCGCATCGCAAGGATCAGGACCGAGAATGAGTGCCTCCGTACAGGCTATTACAAGACTCTCATGGCAGAAGGCGGCACGTTCGCCTTTGTAAGATACCTCAAGGAAGGCCGTGATGCATTCGGCAAGGAAGCATCGGGCAGCCGGGCGATCGTATTTGTCATGAACAGGTCTGATAAGCCGGTATATGTTGATGTCAGCGAGCATTACGGCAGTTTTGACTGTAAGGCGTCAGGTGACGCCGGTGAGATCCGTCCGCTTTCAGAACAGTATATTCTGGGCGGAATCCTCGGCGGTACCAGGAAGATAGGCATCAAACCGTTCGGAACGGCTTTTTTGGTTTTCTAAATTAAGAATTTTTTAGATTGATTTTGCAAAAAAATGATAGAATAAATTTGCCGACATCTTGTCGGCATTTCTACTTTTATTGAAAGGCAGATCTATCAGGTGGGAAGCTCTCAAAAACGTGATTCTTTGAAGATCCTTGCGGCAATGACCGCAGTAATTATGCTGATTTTGTCGGTTGCCGCGTGCTCCGGAAAGACAGACCCCTCTGATTCTTCAGAGACTACAACGTTAAGCACTGAGATCCTTCAGTCCGCGGCGACCACAATGATGCTCGAGACGGTATCCACCGACCCGACGCCTACCGCAACACCCACCGCAACTCCTACGCCCATGCCCACTCTGGCTCCCGAAGAGCGCGTTGTTACCGTTACATTTACCGGTGACTGCACTCTTACCCAGGATTACAGATCGAGCAACAAGAAGTTCGACAGCACTGTCGACGGCGACATGGAGTACTGCTTCCAGAACTGTGCAGAGCTTTTTAAGAGCGATGACCTTACGCTCATTAACCTTGAAAACCCCGTTACAAACAAAACGGGACACAAGGATAACCAGTATATCTTCCGTATGGATCCCGATAACCTTGAGATGCTTACCACTAACGGCATCGAGGCAGTAAATATCGCAAATAACCACACGATGGATTTCTGGGAGGACGGCCTTCAGGATACAAGGGATAATCTCGATGAATACGGCATTATTTGGAGTGATGACAAATACGGTGCGACATTCACCGCATCCAACGGCATTATCATCGGAATGGTCGGACTCGGAAACGATACCAACGCATCAGATGTATCAGGCATAATCAAAGGCTTAAGAGATGACGGTGCATCGATCATTATCGCTTCATGCCATTTCGGTGCAGAAGGTACATATGAACCTACCGACAGACAGAAGAAGATAGCCCATGCTCTTATTGACGATTACGGCGTTGACATAGTGGTCGGAACACACCCTCACAGACTCCAGCCGATCGAGAAGTATAACGGGCATTATATCTTCTATTCTCTCTCGAACTTTTGTTTTGGTGGAAATTACTCATTAACCGACCCCGATTCTGTAATAATTCAATGCGATTTTATTATGGACGCGGACGGCTCCAAGTGCGTAGACTATAGACTGAGGGTTTTTCCTTATTGTCAGACATCCACAAGGCCCGGAAATGACTTTTGTCCAGCGCCTTATGAGTGGGAATCTGAAGATTATTTCAGGGTAATGGAGCGCCTCGACTGGGCGCAGGGCGACGAATAACGCCACTATATTTTGAAGGCAGGTATTTATCATGGCTGACGCTAAAGTTCTTGTTGTAATGGGTTCCGATTCAGATTTTCCGGTAATGGAAGGATGTTTCAAGATGCTGAACAAGTTCGGCGTCGGTTTCAAGGCTACGGTAGCTTCAGCTCACAGAACACCTGATAAGGCAATGTCTCTTGCAAGAGGTGCAGAGGCTGAAGGATTTAAGGTGATCATCGCTGCAGCAGGCCTTGCTGCACATCTCGGCGGCGTGTTGGCCGCTAATACGGCACTTCCCGTTATC
>CAJOJI010000083.1:12179-20867 GCA_905234715.1 uncultured Saccharofermentans sp. | reverse complement strand
TAGCAACGGTTGCTATCGATGGCGGCTCAAACGCTGCTATTCTCGCGTGCCAGATGCTCGCTTTGTCTGATGCTGAACTCATGCAGAAGATCAAGGACTACAAGGCAAGCCTCGCTTCCTCTGTTGAGGAGAGAGACGCAAGACTTCAGCAGAAGATCGCTGAAATGAATTAAGGTTATTGGATTATTTCATTAACATAGAACAATTTGAGTAAAGGATGGCTACAGGCACATGAGCGGAGTATTCGGATGTTATGACATCAAGGGCAGTAAAGAGGATGTAACGAGAGATACATACTACGGTATTTTCTCATTGCAGCACAGAGGTCAGGAATCTGCAGGTATTGCAGTCAATGACGACGGAACATTCCTCGTACACAAGGCTCCGGGTCTTGTAACCGACGTTTTCGATGAAGTTACTTTATCTGCTTTGGCAGGCACATGCGCCATCGGACATGCAAGAGGCGGTTCCCCCAGAGAAAGCGGCACAGATGCCATCCAGCCTATCTCCATCAAGTCCAGAGTAGGAAGCATTGCTCTCACATCTGATTCAGTCATCATGAATGCAAACAAGATCAGAGACGGTCTTAAGGATCAGGGTGCCATCTTCCAGACAAATACAGATTCAGAGATCATCCTTTCACTTTTCTCCAGAAACAGGATCAGAACAGAGGACTGCGAGCACGCTATCCTTGAGACAATGAAGGAGATCCATGGCGTATATGCAATGATCTTCATGACAGAAGACAAGATGATCGGCGTAAGAGATCCCTATGGTTTGAGACCCTTGATCCTCGGTAAGCTCGGCGACAAGTACTATATCTCTTCAGAGTCATGCGCACTTGATGCAATCGGCTGCGAGATAATAAGAGATTTCGAACCCGGCGAGATCATCACCATCTCCAAGGAAGGCATGAGCTCCATCAAGTACGATGCAAACAGCGAAAAGAAAGACGGCAAGGTTTGCGTTTTCGAGTACGTATACGTTGCAAGACCTGACTCCGTCATCGACAAGATGTCCATCTTCGATTCAAGATACAGAGTAGGTATGGCTCTTGCAAAGGAGAGCCCTGCCGATGTAGACCTCGTTATCGGTGCACCTGACTCAGGTAACGCAGCTGCAGAAGGTTATGCTGCAGGTCTCGGCGTACAGTACGGCGCAGGACTTCTCAAGAACAGATACGTAGGAAGAACATTCATCAAGAGCACACAGCAGCAGAGAGAACTTGCAGTACGCATGAAGTTTGCTGCTCTTAAGACAGCTATTAAAGATAAGAAGATCGCCATCGTTGACGACTCACTCGTAAGAGGTACAACAACAAAGCACATCATCTCATTCCTGAGAGAGAACGGTGCTAAGGAAGTTCACGTAAGACTTGCTTCTCCGCCGGTTAAGTTCGGATGCTGCTACGGCGTTAACGCTTCTTCAGAGACAGAGCTTCCCGCAAGCACAAAGACAGTAGAAGAGATCAGAGACATGATCGGTGCTGATTCACTTGCTTATATCAGCCTTGATTCACTCAGAGCTTCACTCAACACTATCGACTGCGGCGTATGCTCCGCATGCTTTGACGGCAACTTCATTGCAGGCAAGGCTGAGGACGATGAAGAGTCAATCCATAAAGTAAAATACAACTAATTGCTTTGCTCACTTAGGGCTTCCGCGCGGACTAGGGTCCGCTTGTGCAGAATCGTTCGCAAAGCAATTGATGATTTTTCGTAAACGGGTAATTATAGGAAAGCAGGAAATTAACAGATGAAGATTGCGGTATTTGTTTCAGGCGGAGGAACCAACCTTCAGGCGATAATTGACAATACTAAAGACGGCATCCTGAAAGATATCGAGATCGTTCTTGTATTATCTTCTTCCAAAGATGCCTATGCGCTTGAAAGAGCCGCAAACAACGGTATCCCGTCTGCAGTGGTATCCCGCAAGGATTTCGCTTCCATCGAGGAGTGGGATGACGCAGTCGTTAAAGCAGTTGAAAGTTCCGGTGCCGAACTTGTTGTTCTTGCCGGTTACCTGTCATTGCTCGGTCCAAAGATCGTAAGCAAGTATTCAAACCGCATTATCAATATCCATCCGGCTCTTATCCCGTCTTTCTGCGGTGCAGGAATGTACGGCATAAGACCTCATAAGGCTGCTCTCGCAAAGGGCGTAAAGGTGTCAGGCGCTACAGTCCACTTCGTTAATGAAAATTACGATGAGGGACCGATCCTTTTGCAAAAGGCCGTTGATGTCCTGCCTGATGACACTCCCGAATCTCTCCAGAAGAGGATCATGCAGGAGTGCGAATGGAAGATCCTTCCGCAGGCAATAAGACTCATTGCGGACGGCAAAGTTGAGATAGACAACAACATCTGCCGTATAAGATAAACCAGTATTAAATTTTGGAGGTGCATATATGATCACACAGAACCTTAGCCAGATCCTCAAGGAAAATGCTTATCCCGGAAGAGGAATCGTTATCGGCAAGTCCGAAGACGGCAAGTATGCTGTTACTGCTTACTTCATCATGGGCAGAAGCGTTAACTCAAGAAACCGTGTATTCACGGCTACGGAAGACGGAATCAAGACAGAGGCTTTCGATCCCTCACTTCTTACTGATCCGCACCTCATCATTTATTCACCCGTAAGAGTTCTTGGCAACAAGACTATCGTTACAAACGGTGACCAGACAGATACTATTTATGAGCTCATGGACAAGCAGATGACTTTTGAGCAGTCCTTAAGAGGCAGAGAGTTCGAAGACGATGCTCCGAACTATACTCCCAGAATCTCAGGCATCATGCACGTCGAGAACGGCGGATACAACTTCGCTATGTCCATTCTCAAGAGCGATGACGGCGATCCGGCTTCATGCGAGCGCCACACATTCACATACACAAATCCCAAGGCAGGAATCGGCAGATTCATCCATACTTACATGGGTGACGGCAGCCCGCTTCCTTCTTTCGAAGGCGAGCCTGAAAAGGTTGAGCTCAAGGGTGACATCGATACATTCACAAACGAAGTATGGACAAGCCTCAACGAAGACAACAAGGTATCTCTTTTCGTACGCTATATCGACATAGCTACAGGCGAAGCTGAGACCAGGATCGTAAACAAGAACGTTAAGTAATTAATCGACAATAAAGGAGAAAGACTATGTCAAGCGAGATGCAACTCAAGTACGGATGCAACCCCAACCAGAAGCCTTCCAGAATCTTCATGAAAGATGGTTCTGAGCTTCCTATCGAAGTCCTCAACGGTAAGCCGGGTTATATCAACCTCTTAGACGCCTTCAACGGCTGGCAGCTTGTAAAAGAGCTTAAGGAAGCAACAGGACTTCCCGCAGCTACATCATTCAAGCATGTTTCACCTGCAGGCGCAGCAGTAGGCAAGCCCCTTTCAGAGACAGAAGCAAAGATTTATTTCGTAGATGATCTCGGCGAACTTTCACCGATCGCTTGCGCTTACGCAAGAGCAAGAGGCGCTGACAGAATGTCTTCTTACGGCGACTTCACGGCTCTTTCCGATACATGCGACGCTATCACGGCTACAATGCTCGCAAGAGAAGTTAGTGACGGCATCATCGCTCCCGACTACACACCCGAAGCTCTTGAGATCCTTAAGACAAAGAGAAAGGGTACATATAACGTAATCAAGATCGATGCTTCTTATAAGCCCGCTCCGATCGAGACAAAGGAAGTTTACGGCGTTACATTCGAGCAGGGAAGAAATGAGTTCGAGATCAATCACGCTCTCCTTGATAACGTTGTAACAGATACAAAGGACATCCCTGAGGATAAGAAGATCGATCTTTTGATCTCTCTCATCACTCTGAAGTACACACAGTCCAATTCCGTCTGCTACGTTAAGGACGGTCAGGCAATCGGTATCGGTGCAGGCCAGCAATCAAGAATCCACTGCACAAGACTTGCAGGAAACAAGGCTGACAACTGGTGGCTCAGACAGAGCCCTCAGGTATTGGGTCTCCAGTTTGTTGACGACATCCGCCGTCCCGACAGAGACAATGCAATCGACGTATATATCTCTGACGAGTATGAGGATGTACTTGCTGAAGGCACATGGCAGAACATCTTCAAGGTTAAGCCTGAAGTATTCACAAGAGAAGAGAAGAAGGCATGGCTTGCTAAGAACGACAACGTAGCTCTCGGTTCTGATGCATTCTTCCCCTTCGGCGACAACATCGAGCGTGCTCACAAGAGCGGCGTTAAGTACATCGCTGAACCCGGCGGATCCATCCGTGACGATCATGTCATCATGACATGCAACAAGTACGGCATTGCTATGGCATTTACCGGAATGAGATTGTTCCACCACTAATATTCGTTTACTCTAGGGCTGTCTCATGCGAGGCAGCCCTTTTCTATTTTCAGGAGGTAATCATGGAAGAAGAAAAAAAGATCACTGAAGCAACTGAGAATACTGAAGCAGTTGAAGAAGTAAAAGCAGAAACAGCACCCGCACCCGTTGAAACTCCCGCATCTGCTCCGGCAGCACAGCCTGAAGCAGAGGAACCCCAGGAGAATAAGATCAACAAGGGAAAGTATGTTGATTATACAGACCACGATCTCCAGTCCGAGATCTTAAAGTATGAGAAGAAGGCAGCAAGAAGAACGACAATGGTTGCTGCAGCTCTTTTCGTAATCGCAGCTGTTTTCATCGTTGCCGCAATTATCATCGTTCCTCCGGTATTAAAGACATTGGAGCAGGTTCAGACCACTCTTAACGAGGCTACCTCGCTCGTAAACAAGGCTGAGACCACACTCGACAATCTGGATAACTCTCTTACCGGAATGAATGACATGATCAATGATGTTGATACGGTTTTAGGTGATAACACACAGGCAATGGAAGACGCCATTACAAAGATCAGCAACATTGATGTTGACGGCTTGAACCAGTCTATTGAAGACCTTAATACCGTCGTATCTTCGATGGGAAGGTTCTTCGGAGCTTAAGGCAATATGCATTACAGCGTTCTGATAATAGACGACGAAAAGGAACTGTCCGAATACACCGCGAAATATTTCAATATGTCCGGTGTATCGGCTCAGTTTGCTCTGGATGCTAAGACTGCTCTGGAGTATCTGAAGGACAATACTTATTCGCTTATCCTTCTGGATATTAACCTTGGTGACGATTCAGGATTTGAATTGTGCCAGACCATAAGGCAGACGCTTGATATTCCGATCTTTTTCATCAGTGCAAGATCGGCTGAAGATGACATGCTGCTTGCACTCAGCATCGGAGGTGACGATTATATCTGTAAGCCGTATTCACTTGGCGTCCTTCTTGCAAAGGTCAAGGCTGAGCTCAAGCGCTATGAATCATCACATAAGCCTGATGAGAAGGATAGTGACCATATCGTAAAACTCGGCAGCGCAGAGATAGATCTGAAGAAAGCTACGATTACAAAAGACGGCAAAGAAACTGCGCTTAAATCGATGGAGTATAAGATACTTGTTTATCTCCTTCGCAACAGTGACAGAGTCATTCCCAAGGAAGAGATCTTTGAGAAGATATGGGATACCACTTTTGTCGGTGACGTAACGCTTAATGTTCATATCAGGCATTTAAGGGAAAAGATAGAAGGCGATGCCGGAGAACCCAGATACATAAAGACTGTCTGGGGCGTCGGTTTTATGCTCGATACCAAAGGCAATGCATAAATGAAATTAAGATTTCTTCTTATCTACATAGTTGTTCTCATCGCTGTCGGAGCCGGCGGCTGCTATGTTATCGCGAACGGAAATCTCTCGAAAGATATTCCGACGCATACAATAGAGATAAACA
Source organism: uncultured Saccharofermentans sp. (assembly GCA_905234715.1). Taxonomy (GTDB): domain Bacteria; phylum Bacillota; class Clostridia; order Saccharofermentanales; family Saccharofermentanaceae; genus Saccharofermentans. The sequence goes on along the minus strand of CAJOJI010000083.1, from coordinate 15,065 downwards.
GATGCATTGCGCGTCTTGCGGATAACTGGGAAGCGGTAAGTGCTGATGAGAACCTTCTCATACCGTCAGATGAGATGTTCGATTATTCGGTAATCGACAATGACGGAAATGTGCTCATATATACGCGTGAAGATATTTCAAAAAGCATCCAGTCAGCAACGTCCAATTACGATATTATCCGCGATATCGAAGTTAACGGCACAGTAGAAGGTAAGATACTGGTACATAATCCGAAGGCAGAACTGGAGAAGCAGACAAATGCGAAGATCGCAGTGTTTGCCGGCTGCCTTATCCTGGTTACCGTCGTCGTATTCATCTTTTACTATATTTATCTCAAGCGCTGTGTTATCGATCCGTTCAATAAGCTCAAAGGATTTGCGGTAAGGATTGCAGGCGGAAATCTTGATACGCCGCTTGATATGGATAAGGGGAATGTTTTCGGGCCTTTTACAGAGAGCTTTGACATCATGCGTGATGAACTTAAGGCTTCACGCGACAGGGAACAGCAGGCGGTAAAGAGCCGCAAGGAATTGGTTGCGCAGCTCTCGCATGACATCAAGACGCCTGTCGCATCAATTAAGGCCATGAGTGATGTGCTGAGTCTTACGGCTGATGAGGAGACGAAGGTAACCATTTCACAGATAAGCAATAAAGCAGATCAGATAGATGCTCTTATATCAAATCTTTTCCATGCAACATTGGAGGAATTGGAGCAGCTTGAAGTAAGAACTGAAGATATCAATTCCACGGACATCGTTCAGATGGTAACGGAAGCTGATTATCTTAAAAAGGTTAACGTGCTGGATATTAAGCAGGCTGTTGTCAGAGCTGACAGATTAAGACTTAATCAGGTGATCAACAATATAATCTTTAACTCATATAAATACGCAGATAAAGAGATAAATATAACCAGCAGATTCGATAACGGCAATAAGATGCTGCTTATCGAGATCGCCGACAAAGGTCCTGGTGTGCCTGAAGAAGAACTGGAGATCATCACCCAGAAATTCAAGCGCGGAAGCAATGCCGGCATTTCGGAAGGTTCCGGACTCGGCCTTTATATATCTGACTATCTTATGAATAAGATGGAAGGAAGTCTTACCCCCAAAAATAAAGAAGACGGATTTGCAGTCGAGATAGGGCTTAAGATCTCGTGATTCCCCAAGGTTTTTGAATTCTTTAAAGAACAATTAAAAAACAGACAAAGGTTTATCCTGCCGATAAGAATATACTCTTGCCATAAGGAGATAGATTCTTGTATGAAAGGCAGAATAATCTTAATGTTTAAACTTGTTAAAGCACATTTTCATAAGGACAAAGCAGTGCTTTTTGCATTTATGGTAATTCTTGTGGCTGCCGTAATGCTGCTTAACACAGGACTTATGGTCGCATGCTTTGATTCCATGTATGACAGGAAAATTGAAGAAAGAAATCTTCCCGATGCAATGTATTTTATTATCGGAGACGAGGATGAGATCCATGACCGTCTGAATGACATGGATGATGTGGACAGATCTTATCTGGTTGATATCATCTTTCCTGATATGGTTACCATGTCGGTCAACTCGGGAAAAGAAAAGGATGTTAATGATATCTTCTTTATCGATAAAGAAAATGAGTCCGTTTACCAGAATCTGAATTATGTTGAAAAAGATGAGAACATAACGGGACATTCGATCTGCGTTAATGTCTATACCGCTTACTCTGAAGGTTTGAGTGTGGGTGACAAAGTGAAGATTAGCCATCCTGATCTCGGAACATATGAATTTACCGTTGCAGGTATTTATGAGGACCTCTTCTGCGGACAGCAGTATTCCTATTATTCGACTGTCATAGATCATGAGAGCTATGAAGTTATGTCTGAAAAAGCAGAGTCCGCTTTATCCGGAACCCTTATGCCTTATTCGATGCAGTTCCTGTGCGTGAACTTTAAGAACGGTAACGATCTGGGAATCAGTACAACCGCAGTTCAGGATGATCTGACAAAAGCCGGCATATATTGCAACGGATATAATAAGGTCCTCGCGAAAGCCGGATATACCGGTATCACCAATGTTATCGCCGCATTCATGGCATCGTTTTCGGCGGTAATAATGATCATAGCATTCATTATGATCATCTTTACCGTCAATACGAATATTAACCGTGACATCTCTAATATCGGAGCTCTGCGTGCCGTCGGATTTACGATCTCACAGGTAAGGACTTCGCTCATGATCGAATACTCGATCGTTGCTGCTGTTGCGTCCGTCATAGGCATCTCATTATCCTATGCGTTGTTTCCTGTTCTTGAGGAATCAGCTATAAGGCAGTTGTCAGGACTTGTATGGGATGGCGGATTCAGGCCCGTGATGTCTTTCATGATATTGGCAGGTCTTATCATCGTAATGCTCATAGTTAGTTTTGTATCAACGCATCTGATCAGGAATATCCATCCGGCAACGGCTCTGAGATTCGGTCTTGAATCACACAGCTTCAAAAAGAATTATCTGCCTTTGGACAGGACTAAAGGAAGACTCGATATTCTCCTTGCACTTAAGAGTACGCTTCAGAACAAGGGACAGAACGTCATTATCGCAGGAGTAATTCTCGCAGTATCTTTCATGACGGCATTCTCAGCGATCCTTTTCTATAACACCAGGATCGACATAACAAAATTCCAAAGGCTCCTTCAGGGCGATGCTCCTGATGCATATGTGAACATACAATACGACTCGGAAGAGGAGATGTATGAGTGCATAAGGAAGGTCCGCGAAATGGACGGCGTGACTGAGGCATACGGCCTGGGCAGTACCGATGGCCACACAGGTGACTACAATTGCTATCTGCTCTATTCGGACAAGCCGCAGCACGTATACTGCGGAGTTTACGAAGGCGAGATGGCAG
>CAJOJI010000083.1:0-12145 GCA_905234715.1 uncultured Saccharofermentans sp. | reverse complement strand
GTGACGAGATTAAGATCAAATACATGGATAAGGAGGAATCGTTCCTTATCACAGGACTTCAGCAGGCCGTTTACGGTTTCGGCGAGAGGATCTACATATCTGATGAAGGTTTCAGAAGACTTGGCGGAGAACCGCAATACACCTATATCAGAGTAAGAATAGAAGATCCTTCTGAAGCTGCAGTCGATGAATTCCTTGAAAGAGCGAAAACACTTCTTGGTGATAACTGCACGAGCACCGAGAATTACTACCGTTACCAGAGAAGTACTGATAATGTGCCGGTATTTGCCGTAGCTCTTGTCGTCCTCGTCCTGATAGTCCTCAACATCATCACAGTGGCAATAGTTATCAGACTTCTTTTAAAGACCGTGTTTATCAAGCGCGAAAAGGAGTTCGGAATAAAGAAGGCCGTTGGATTTACGAGCAGACAGTTAAGAGTCCAGCTGGCACTTTCGCTAGTACCTGTAACCTTAATTGGATCGGTCTCAGGCGCAGTCCTGTCCTGTTTTACTACAAACCGGCTCTTTGATCTGGTATTTGGCAGTTACGGCATCAGGAACTCTGATCTTACGGTCAACCCTCTCGTGATACCGGTAACGATACTTATAGTGACACTTATGGTATTCGTTATCTCATTTGTCATGACGGGAAAGATGAAGAAGATATCGGCATATAAGCTTATTTCGGAATAAAGATTGGAGATTAAGAATATGAGCAAAGAAGTAATCATCAGGACAGAAAAATTATCTAAGAGCTTTTCCGTCGGAGGAAAACAGCAGCACGTTATCAAGAACCTCGACATGGAAATCTATAAGGGAGATTTTACCGTAATCATGGGATCTTCCGGAGCCGGCAAAGGCATGGACAAGCCGACTCTCGGAAGCATCACATATGCCGGCAAAGAGATTACTGCCATGAATGACGACCAGCTTGCTGTGTTCAGGAGAAAGCACTGCGGATTTGTTTTTCAGCAGGTGCATCTCGTTGACAGCATGAGCATTATGGACAACGCATTATCTACAGGTATGCTGACGGGACAGAAGCAGAAAGACTTAAAGAATAAAGCAGAGAAGCTATTTGAAAGGGTAGGTCTCTCAAATGATCTTTGGGGCAAGTTCCCGTCACAGTTATCGGGCGGTGAGGCGCAGCGTGCGGCAATGGTAAGAGCGGTTATCAACGACCCTGATGTTGTTTTCGCAGATGAGCCGACAGGAGCACTCAACTCGACAGGTGTAAAGGCAGTTCTCGATGTGCTTACCGACATCAACCGTTCAGGCCAGTCGATCGTCATGGTAACGCACGACATAACATCTGCCAGAAGAGCCAACCGCATTATCTATCTGAAAGACGGCGGAATTCTCGGTGAGTGCGAGCTCGGTGAATACGTGACAGGTGACAAGGAACGTCACAAGAAGATCAAGGAATTCCTGGAAGATATGGGATGGTAAGAGGTATCAGAAATGACTTTAATTCTTAAGATATTCGAGGCTTTCAGGATCATCGATTTCCCGACGGCGTACATCATGATCTTTACAGGAGCCTGGCTGCTTGTCCTCATAGCAGCAGTTGCTTTTGTAAAACCCAAAAATCCGGATGTTTACAGGATCCTGGGATTTATTCCGATTCTGCATTTCGCGGTGTTTTATTTGCTGAACTATACAAAAGGCTATTTCATGTTAGGGTTTTCCAGATACGGCTGGTTCCTGATTGCAGCATTTATCTATGCATTAGCAGGACTGATCATTGCCCGTAAGGAAAAGAAGGTCAGACACCTTGTGATCACGGGAGTGCTGAACTTCATCACGTTTTCCTTAAGCGTTATATATATCATGGGTATCAGCCATTATGCCCGTTTTACAAACTATTCGCAAATGAATTATGAGCAGTCCATGGCTGCCGTCATTGATGAGATAGAGGGGCATTATATTCTCTCGGAACATAAGCAGATCGACTATGATGCTCTCCGCGCCAAATATATACCCATGGCAGCTGAGGCAGACCGCAACGGTGATGAAGAGGCTTATGCGGAGGCTGTTATGAATCTGTGTTATGAATTCCATGACGGTCATCTTAGCGCTTATTTCCTGGATGATGATCTCAGGAGCCGTGTCAATGACAACATGCTTGGAAACGATTATGGCTTTTCCATGATCGGCACGGACAGCGGGGTTACAGTAGCAATCCTGACGGCCGTTGATTCTGATGCATATGCTCTTGGTATACATGACGGTACAGTGATAACCGGCTGGGACGGTACGGATATAGATGAAGCCTTAAGAAACGTAAGCTGCGTTACGACAGGCTGGCCTACGCCTTCTTTTCCGACCTCGGAAAACGAAGACTTTATGAGACCCATATTCCTTGCAGGGAACGGAGGGGATACCGTAAAAGTCAGGTTTATCGGCGATGACGGAAAGGAGACCGAAGTTACGCTTGAAAGTAACGGCAGTTACTATAACCGTTTCATGGCCGCCATGAAACCCGTTACCGGCAAAAGATGCGATGAGTTTGCATATTGTGAGATGCTTGATGACCGCTGCGGGTATCTTTGCATCCCTGAGGAAGAATATGACACCTCAGGTGACATCATAGCGGCTCTGACTGACGACTATCCTGCCGTCAAAGAGCTTCTTATATCAAGGATCGATCAGATGAGAGCCCAAGGGATGGACAGGCTAATTATCGATCTGAGAGACAACGACGGCGGCCTCGACGTGATCTCCGCAGCAGTCGCATCCTTGTTTACCACTGAAGAGATCAGGACATACAGCGGTTTTATAAGCGGAGGCAAGCTCGTAGAGACCAAATACTGGAAATGGACCGTTCCTGCAGACGGAAGGTATGCCGATATTCCTGTTGTTGTACTGGTCAATGCAGGAACTGCAAGTGCCGGCGATATTCTCACATATAATCTTTCCACCTGCCCTAACGTAACTGTTATGGGAATTACAACGTCCTGGGGATGTGCCCAGGGAGTAGCCCAGACATGCCTTTTGAGTGGCGGCAGTATAAGATTGCGTTATTCGATAATGGCAACACTTGATGAAGACCGCAATATCTATATCGATCCCGGACCGGACCGCGTCAGCGGTATTACTCTGGATGAGCGGATCCCTTTTGATATGGACGCCGTTAACAAGATGTACGTTCAGGGACAGGATTATGAGCTCGAATATGCACTGGAGTGGATAGAGAGGGAAGAGTGACAGTGCGGGGCTAAGGAAGGCTCTTATCCATTTGATGATCCACAACATCAGGGAACTAAACAAAAAGGCTGTCTCATTTAATTGAGACAGCCCGTTCCAATATTCTGGAGCCAAAGGCGGGAATCGAACCCGCGACCTATTCATTACGAGTGAATTGCTCTACCCCTGAGCCACTTTGGCGTGCCATAAAAATATACCCATTTGAAAGATAAGTGTCAAGTAATGCGGATTGCATAGATAAGGTTTACTTATAAGAATGATATAATTGTCGTATCGGAGGTAAATCTCAATGAAGTTCCGCTCTTCCGTAAGGAAAATAGCCAGTCTTTTGCTTTGTGTGTCTATGACAGGCGCACTGTTTACAGGTTGCAAAAAGGGCGATGACATGTTTCCTTCAATCGAGTCACCGAGCGTTGAGACAACCCCTGAGGAATCAACAGACGATACTGATGATCAGTTCGACGCAGGGGATATTATGCAGCTCAAGGTTGCACTCCCTTATTCTGATATCACGGTACAGTGTCTTGCCGCAATGTTCTATTGCAAGAACAACGGCCTCTGGGACAGCACTGATGACGGCTCTACGATAGATACTGCATTTCTTTCGTCTGTTGCGACAAACTACGTGGTTACCAACATTGGCTGCGGAAGTACCGGAGCAACCCTTGATGCAGTTAAGGACTGGAAGCGTTCAGATGATATGCCTGACCTGTTCCTCGCTCAGGACAGTAACGCAGTATGGAAGGCAGGATATGCCGCAAATCTGAATGAATATCTTTCCGACAATGCATATCTCAACAGCCAGCACATATACAGCGGTGCTCTTACGGCTGATTCGGATGGCGGTATCTTCTATGCCGTACCGCATTTCTGTTCCGCAAGGATCATTCTGGGAAATGTGGAATACATTCCTTCAGAAGCCGGCAAGCTTCAGACCAAAAACACCACTGATGATCTCAGGGAATATCTCGAAGAAATAGAAGACGAGTATTCATGCGCTCCGTTTGCTTCTGCTTACGAACTTATTCCTTATCTCGGTTCAGCTTTTAATGGAGACACTCCCACATCCTACATGGTTTACGATGAGTATGTCAGAGATCATGAATCGGCCATGGAAATAGTCGACGGCGCATCATCTTATGTAAGGGATTTCTATTCAGCTGATCTGGCTTTAGACCAGATTGACGGTGCAGATCCCGTATATTCCAGAAAAGCAGCGCTTTGGGTCGATTCTTCCGCGAACGTAAGGGCATGGTCAGAGTACTATCCTTCAAGTCTTTATCTTTTGCATCTTCCTTGCAGCGACGCTTCAAATGCAGGTGTTCCTTATGTGAGCACATATTCTTTATGTGTATCCAACGATACGGTTAACGGTGATTTTGCATCTGAGTTTGCGGCATTCATTTCTTACGATCCTGATGCTCAGCTCCTTATCTACAGACTGGAAGATATGACAGGTCTTATGCCGCTTACGAGAAACGAAGCTATCTGGGACATGATCTCCGAAGATGAACTGTTCGGCCACATGGCTTCTGATTTCAGACAGACAATGGATAATGCAGTCTATTGCCCTGATTCTTACGACAGCAAGTTATTTACAAAGACGAATGAATATACGGCAGGTTTTGTGGAACAGGATGACGGTTTCGATCCGGAGAAATGTTATGGCTGATTTAATAGACCTTCGCAAACTTCATATTCAGGACAGTTCCGAGCTTCGCAGGCGCGGCCTTATGGTGGGGACCATTAAGCTCATTGAAGATGATATCAGGGCTTTGGGTACCGGAAGCCAGGGAGAGGCGCTTTTGGCTGTGAAGGACGGTGTTATCTATGCGCTCATAAAGCTCTTCAGACCTGACAGAAAGAACTGCCGTGCACACATTGAATTTGTCTTTACGAGCGATGCCAATGCCGATACGCAGAGCGGCGTGGTCGATGAAGTCCTGAGATATTGCTTCCTCGATCAGTTCTATCACAAGGTCACCGTTATCTGCAATCACGGCAATGAAGGCCTTGAGAGGATCCTCACAGGCGCAGGCTTCATGCAGGAAGCCGTTTTAAGAGACGAGGTAAGGCATAAGAACGGCTTTGAAGATGCAGGCCTTTATGCAATGCTCTCTTATGAATATCCCAAGTACAATATCTGCTTTGTTCCTTTCGAGCGCGGCGTTGCAATGGTATCAGGCGGCTGCGACTTTGTTGATTCAGTAAAGCTTTTCCATTACGGCCAGATCGTCGAAGACAAGTTCGCACATAACATCGCAGGATCGCTGGGCCTTCTTGATGCCAACGGCGGTCTTATGAGAAATGATGAAGGCATCTATAACCTTGAAGAAGATCAGCTCAGCTATCTGCCGGGTGAACTTGCCAAGGCTTATGTTGAGCTTAAGGAATATTTCGAGAGCATGAGAGCGGGCTTTGACATCAACGTCAGGTTCAGCGTAGGAACACCTTTCCAGAAGAAAGTATGGAATGCTCTTAATTCGATCCCTTATGGCGGTACTGCAAGTTATGAGGACATTGCGCTTATGCTGACTGACGGAAGTCTTCCCGAAGCTCGAAAAATCACAAGAGCTGTCGGTGCTGCGTGCTCTGATAATCCGGTAGCGGTCATAGTTCCTTGTCACCGCGTAATAGGTAAAGACGGAAGCATCGTCGGCTATTCTGCCGGTATCGACATAAAAGACTATTTGCTCCTTCATGAGAGCTTTACGGCGGTAACACCGCTCATATCCAAGGAGGTATAAAAAGTGGCTAAACACGATAAAGTTGAGGTCGGGATCTCCACGATTCTTAATCCCGTACCTGTTGTTATGGTATCTTCTGCGGGAACTGATCCTGAGACAGAAGCAGGACGCCCGAACATCATGACTGTCATCAGTGTCCGTAAATCAAGACATTCACATAAGCTCATCACCGAGACGGGCGAGTTCGTCGTAAATCTCGTATCCAAGTCTTTATGCAAGGCCTGCGATTACTGCGGCGTAAGGGGAGGAGAGAAGGAAGACAAGTTTAAGTCATGCGGTCTTACTCCCGTTAAGGCTAAAGGTCTTGAGTATGCTTATGCCATCAAGGAAGCACCTGTATCAATATCCTGCAAAGTTAAGAGCGTTCAGGAATTAGGCTCACACGACATGTTCATTGCAGAGATCGTAGGTGTAACTGCAGATTCATATCTTTTGGATGATAACGGCAAGCTCTGCCTCGATAATGCAAGGCTTGTGGCATATAACCACGGTGAATATTATCTTTTGGGCGAGAAACTCGGATTCTTCGGTTATTCCGTTGCGCCTGAAGAGATTATCAAAAAGAGAATGGGAAAAGATACCAAGGGTAAGAAGAAATGAAATTCATAGGCATTAAGAAAGTCCATGAGGGACGTTTTATTACGGCATATAACGCTGAATACGAGACAAATCTCGGCAATACCAAGATCTATGAGATGAGTTCGAGAGATCACAACATTACGAGTCTTGAAGATCTTCAGCGTGAGAAGTGTGATGCGGTGGTGCTCATTATTACCAGCCCTGACGGCAACAAGCTCCTGCTCAACAAAGAATTCAGAATGGCTGTCGGAGGATTTGCGATCAATTTCCCGGCAGGCCTTATAGATGAAGGAGAGACTCCTGAAGAAGCTGCTGCCAGAGAACTGTGGGAAGAGACCGGCCTGAAGCTCACGTCTATTGATGAAGTTCTTCCGATGAGTTTTTCCGGCGTTGGTCTTACCAATGAGAGGAGCTGCTGCGTAATCGGCAAGGCAGAAGGTGAGTTTGCTCCGAGTACATCTGATGAGGAAGAGATCGAAGCCCGCTGGTATACCAGGGAAGAGGTAAGAGAACTTCTTAAGCAGACAAACTTCGCTGCAAGAACCCAGGCTTATTGCTACTGGTGGGTCAGGGAGTGACCCGTCTCAATTTTATTACCCGGACATATGGTCTTGAACCTGAAGTTGCAAAAGGAATTATCGTCTTTCCGGAGAAATCATATTGCTCAGCGAAAATAAAATGCTGATCATGCTATTTGAAGATTCTTAACGACCTTATCTATTTCCTTGAAACTCCCGGCTGTGATCGTGAACAGAACTAGCAATCCGTTGTCCTGGAAAAAATAGATCTGAAGAGATGAGACATCATAGCCGTTTTTATCTAATACCATCTTAAGCGCGAAACAGGATTTGCCGTCTATCTTGTAGTCTTCGATGTATTCTATACTTTTAGCAGGATATTTCATGCTTTTGTTCCATTCTTCGAGAGTGTGTTCTTTCGTTGCATCTGCTTTCAATTGTTCATCAAGTACATAATCGATCTTCAAGGATGCGGTGTTACCCCACACAAACCAGGGACCTGATATGTCTACTCCGGTGTAGTCGCTCATTACGATATTTCTTTTATCGGCATCGGGCCATTCGACAGTATAATCTCCGGTTAGCTTGAAGCCTACGCCGCCTGCATGGCTTATATATCTGTCACCCTCGATCGTTCCGGCAATGTCTCCGACTGTTGTCTCGCTGTTTACAGGTATTGTGGTTATGGGTTCATGAGCTGAACTGCAGCCTGCCATAAGCAGAATGGCAGCGGACATAATAATAGCCAGTAATTTTTTCATAAATAATCTCCCTTATCGAAAAATCAAATAATTTTTCTAATTCCGCTTTTGAGTATAACATATAATAGATTTATCAATAAACTTGTTGTGGGCAGCAGGAACAGCGATGAATAAAACAGGTACACGGAAGATAGAGACGGAACGTTTGATACTCAGAAGATTTGTCATTGAAGATGCCGACGATATGTTCAACGGCTGGTGCAATGATCCTGAGGTTTCCAAATATCTGACATGGCCTCCGCACGGAAGCGTTGAAGTGACAAAGTCTCTTTTGAATGCCTGGATTCCTGAATATGATAAGGGCGACTATTTCAACTGGGTAATGGAGCTTAAAGAGACAGGCAAGATAATCGGTAATATCTCTGTAGTTCGGGTAAGGGAAGATATAGGAGAAGCTCTCATCGGATATTGTATGACCAGAGAATACTGGGGCAACGGATATATGACCGAAGCGCTGAAAGCTTTTATAAATGAACTGGTTTCTGACGGCTATCATGAAATAATGATTGAAGCTATGCCGGAAAACATCGGCAGCAACCGCGTCATTCAGAAAGCCGGCTTTGAGCTTGTGGGAACCAGAGAAACGCCTTGTTCCGTACTGAAGCCGGAGATCGTGACGCTGAATACTTATATTCTGCGCAGATAACCAAAAAACGGCAGTCCAATTCAGGACTGCCGCTTGAATTCGTTATCAGCTTACTTAAGCTCTGCGAAATACTTGATAGTTCTTACCATCTGGGAAGTGTAGGAGTTCTCGTTGTCATACCAAGAAACTACCTGAACTTCGTAGAGGTCGTCAGCAATCTGAGAAACCATTGTCTGAGTAGCGTCGAAGAGGGAACCGTACTTCATACCGATAACATCAGAGGAAACGATCGGATCCTCGTTGTAGCCGTAAGACTCAGAAGCAGCAGCCTTCATAGCCTCGTTGATGCCGTCCTTTGTAAGACCCGCCTTCTTGACAACTGCTGTGAGGATAGTTGTGGAGCCTGTCGGAACCGGAACACGCTGAGCGGAACCGATGAGCTTGCCGTTGAGCTCGGGGATAACGAGACCGATAGCCTTAGCAGCACCTGTGGAGTTCGGGACGATGTTAGCAGCGCCCGCTCTTGCTCTTCTGAGGTCGCCCTTTCTGTGAGGACCGTCGAGGATCATCTGATCGCCTGTATAAGCGTGGATAGTGCTCATGATACCGCTGCAGATAGGAGCGTAGTCATTGAGAGCCTTAGCCATAGGAGCGAGGCAGTTTGTTGTGCAGGATGCAGCGGAGATAATGGTATCATCAGCTGTAAGAGTATTCTCGTTTACGGAGAATACGATAGTCTTGAGATCATTGCCTGCCGGAGCGGAGATAACTACCTTCTTAGCGCCAGCATCGATATGAGCCTGAGACTTTTCCTTGGAGCAGTAGAAGCCTGTGCATTCGAGAACAACGTCAACATCGAGTTCCTTCCACGGGCAATTCTTAGCTTCCTTTTCTGCGTAGATCTTTAATACCTTGCCGTCAACTGTGATCGTATTAGCTTCGTCGTCAGCCTTTACTGTATGCTTGCCCTCGCCGATATGACCTGCATATCCGCCCTGAGCGGTGTCATACTTGAGAAGGTGTGCGAGCATAGAGGGCTTGGTAAGATCGTTGATAGCAACTATCTCATAACCCGGAGCGTCGAACATCTGTCTGAAAGCGAGACGACCGATACGACCGAAACCATTGATTGCAACTTTAACTGCCATTGTGAGATTCCTCCTGAAAAGATAAATTCTTTTTGGTACATACCCGCCGGAGATACCGGCTTGCTGTATCTTACCTATAATATTATACAGGATTTGTTTTGGAATATCAAGTGTTTTGATAAATTTTTGACACGATTTTCCGTTTTTTACCTATAAAATTTATTTCACTGTTTTTGTGCATTTTAGACAAAATATAGTTAATGGCGGACTTTTCAACACTATATATTGATTGCGGAGTTCAGATAGGACTTATACTATTTAAATATGATACGATCGACATATAAAAATTTTTTGAAAAAATGTAAAATTTTACTTGACAATTCCTTGAAAATGTTATATAATAAAATACTGAATTATAATGGTCATACTAACCGAAAGCGAAAAATAGTAAATTATTTTTCAGAATTATAAGGAGTGATCTGAACTAATGGTGAATGTAAAGCCGGTGCAAATGGGTGTTACCACCCGAATGAGTTTTTCTAAGATCAATGAGGTCATCGATATGCCGAACCTCATCGAGATACAGAAGAACTCATACCAATGGTTCCTCGATGAAGGTATCAAGGAAGTTTTCAATGATATCTCATCGATAACCGACTCAAACGGCAAGCTGGTGCTTAGCTTCGTTGATTACAGAATCGACGAAACACCAAAGTACACCATCGAGGAATGCAAGGAACGCGATGTTACTTACGCAGCCCCCCTTCGTGTGCTGGCGCGGCTTCGCAACGCTGAGACAGGCGAAGTGGCGCAGAGTGAGATCTTCATGGGCGATTTCCCGCTCATGACTGACACGTATCACAGCTCGTTCGTTCCCCCGGCGTTTATTACGGCTTTGAGGTCGATAAGACCGGTAAAAAGCTCTTTACCTCGCAGGTCATACCGAACCGCGGCGCGTGGCTCGAATATGAAATGGACGGTAATGATATCTTCTATGTCCGTATCGACAAAAACAGAAAGATACCTGCTACCACATTGGTACGCGCTCTCGGTAAAGGCACTGACGAAGAGCTTTTATCCATGTTCGGAGAGGACGAGCGCATCAGACAGACCATTCTTCATAAGGATACTACCAAGAATAAGGAAGAAGCTTTGCTGGAGGTTTATAAAAAGCTTCGCCCGGGCGAGCCTCCCACTGTGGAGTCCGCCGAGACTCACCTCAATAACCTGTTCTTTGACGCAAAAAGATATGATCTTTCAAGATTCGGAAGATACAAGTTCAATAAAAAGCTGGGCGTTGCAAACAGAATTGCCGGTCATAAGCTTTCTCAGCCGGTGGCTGATACCTTTACAGGAGAGCTTATAGCTGAGGCGGGAGAATTCATCACTCCGGACAAGGCTGCTGAGATAGAGCAGGCGGGAGTTACCGAGGTCTATCTTGACACCGAAAACGGTGAGGTAAAGGTAATAGGCAACGGTACAGTTGATATCAGACCATATATACCTGAAGAGATCGACCCCGTCAAGCTCGGTATAAACGAGCACGTTTACGCTTCCGTTCTCCGTGAGATACTGGAGGAAAATGAATCTGCCGAGGATATAGAGAATGCTCTCAGAGAGAGAGCAGAGGAGCTCGTTCCGAAGCATATCACCGTAGAAGATATATATGCGAGCGTAAGTTACTTTATAAATCTCTGTGAGGGAGTAGGCAATGTCGATGACATCGACCACCTCGGAAACAGACGTATCCGTTCGGTGGGCGAGCTGCTCCAGAACCAGTTCAGGATAGGCTTTACCAGAATGGAGCGTGTTATCCGCGAGAGAATAGGACTTCAGCAGGAGACCGATAAGATCAAGCTCAATGACCTTGTCAATATCAGACCTGTGGTGGCTTCTATCAAGGAATTCTTCGGTTCCTCGCCGCTCTCACAGTTTATGGATCAGAACAATCCGCTGGCAGAGCTTACACATAAGAGAAGACTTTCGGCGCTTGGTCCAGGAGGACTTTCACGTGACCGTGCCGGATTTGAGGTCAGAGACGTTCACTACTCTCACTACGGGCGTATGTGTCCTATCGAGACTCCTGAAGGTCCTAACATCGGACTTATCTCATACCTCGCGTCATTTGCCCGCATAAATGAGTACGGCTTCATAGAAGCTCCGTACCGCCGGGTGGACAAGGAGACAGGAAAGGTCCTGGACGAGGTAGTCTATATGACCGCGGACGTTGAGGATCTTTACACTATCGCTCAGGCGAACGAACCGCTTGACGAGAACGGCTGCTTCGTAAGAAAGCGCGTTACCGCAAGGCGCAAGGACGAGATCATAGAAGTTGCCCGCGACAGGGTGGACTTTATGGACGTATCGCCTAAAATGGTCGTTTCCGTCGCAACAGCTATGATACCGTTCCTTGAAAACGACGACGCCAACCGTGCTCTTATGGGCGCGAACATGCAGAGACAGGCTGTTCCGCTTATGGTAACACAGAATCCTATCGTCGGGACAGGTATGGAATACAAGGCGGCGGTCGATTCCGGCGTCTGCGTGCTCGCCAAGGAAGACGGCACTGTGACCAGAGTCACAGCCGATGAGATCATAGTCAAGAACGAAGACGCGTTCAAAAAGGCAGCAATGGCACTGTAAAAAAGCAAAAAGGCAAA
>CAJOJI010000082.1 GCA_905234715.1 uncultured Saccharofermentans sp. | reverse complement strand
AAGCAACACAACCGATACAACAGAACCGAGCACACAGCCCGGCGGCACAGATGTGCCGAGCATAACAATACCCGCACCGGGCGGGACATGATACTCCCCTACCCTACACAACCCCGACACAAAACTTTAGGAGGATAAGACAATGATGACATACCATGACACAAACGAATTCAGGATCGTACTCGGAATTGACGGAAGCGAGATCAAGCAGAAGATAATCGACACAGATAATGCTGCGGAGCTTGCACCTAACTTTGCATTTCCGTCAAGGCTTGTCCGCTTTAAGCCGGATACTCCTATCAATCTCTTTGTTGATATGGATGGAACCCTGGCCCATTTCAGACAGAATGGTGAGAAGTACATAGACATCAACGGAGACGTACGCTACTTCCACTTGGACGACATCTACGAGCAGGGATATTACCATCCGAATTGTCTTCCGCCTGAAGAGGAAGTGCTTCGTGCCATCAGGTCTTTGACCAATGGTGCTTCGCCTTTTACGATCTATGTCCTGTCTGCCGTTGAGCCGAGGTCGGCGTCAGCATACATTGATAAGAACCTCTGGCTCGACAAATACTTGCCTGAAGTCAAGGCAGAACATCGTGTCTTTATGCCTTGCGGAGCGAAGAAAGCGGACTACATCAATCTTGCCAACGGTGAACTGAATGTTCTTCTCGATGACTATACAAGGAACCTTCAGGAGTGGGTATTGGGTAAGCCGAACAATCTCGGTGTCAAGATACTCAATGGCATCAATGACACTCACAGAACCTGGCAGGGCGATCGTGTCTCGGGCAATTCGATAGAGGTTGCAAAACAACTTGTCCAGATAGCCAACCGTGAGATCGAGACCAGAAACATCATCCTGAGATAACACAACGTCTCCACTTTGCTCTGGCACAACCGACAAGGAGGTATCTTTCATGAGCATAGCAATAATCATCGCAGGCACAAAAGGCTTTGCCGATTACGGCATGATAAAAGAAACGGTGCTGAAGTACCTTGGAGAACACTACATAAACATTGACGATGTCGAGATCATCACGGGCGATGCTCCCGGAGCCAGTTATTTCGGAGCGCAGTTCGCCCGTGAGTACAGACTTGCGCTGTGTCAGTTCTATGCCATGCCGGAAGCGTACGGAGAAGCGGCAGACTGGGTACGGAATGAACAGATGGCCGAATATGCAGCTGACCGCCACGGCATAGTATTTGCGTTCTGGGACGGAAAATCCCATGGCACAAAAACGATGCTCCAGCTCGCAAGGCGACACAACCTGGAGGTACACACCCTGCTTTATGAAGGTGTGCCACTCACACCGGACAAGATGCTCGAAATAAATGCCGTAGTCGGCACAAGACCGGTCCAGACCAACACGGCAGATGACTTTAACGAGCTTTATGACCTGGATCCGTCTATACGGAGCACATGATATCACTTTCGGAGGTAAGACTTATGACTACAAGAGAAATGTTGCATTACGATCCCGATATGCAGGAAGAGGAGTTCTTCGTGATCGGATACTATAAATGGCTCGACTATGAACCGCACGCCTTTATAGCATCTGACAAGGACAAGCAGATCGTGAAATTGCGTGACAAGGAAACGGCGGAAAAGAACGCCATGTCCCTTGCCAAGTCCAGCTGCAAACAGGACTGCGAAGACAATTCCGTCTTCTGCACTGTCGTTGTACGCATCAGGATAGGCGGCGGAAAAGAACCCGAAGGCGAAGAAGTGACCAAGTATTTCCTTAAGGACGGGAATGTCATTGCCCAGGTAACTCGCGATGAAGCTATACAGGGCATGGTCAATGTATATCAGCAGCGAGGTGTATTGGAAGTATGAATGACGAGTTAAGAAAACAGAGAGAGCGTACCGCGTACGTTGTCACCAACAGGCAGAGAGCAATCTGCCAGCGCCGTGAAGAAATGACAGCTGCCTGGCGCAAGGTCGCACCTGAGCTCGTTGAAATAGTGAGCAAGTGCCTGCCGAGAGGCGTAGTCAAGGTCAAGTTCGGCAAAGGAACTAACGAGTTCAAGATAACAGGCAGTCCTGACGGCGGATTCAATATGTCAATGGATGCCAATATGTCCCTGAAGGTCATTGACGGTCAGGTACAGTTCGTGGAAAAGGATCCCGCGTTCCAGAAGATGATCTACTCCCCTGCTGTCTGCGATCCGATGACTGCCGTTGAACGAGGCTCATTGATGTTCCCTTACCTTGTACTGCACTGGGATGAAATGCAGCCCATGTTCGTTAAGTGCGTCAATGAGCATTTAAGGTTTTGGGAGACTTTGCAGAACTGACAGTTGTGTGTGACACATACAAAGGTGCCACAGTGAGTGACACCCGATTGTGACAACAAAATTTCGGGTAGTGACAATTTTTCCGGTTGCTACTGTTGTTTTTTTATGCCCCGCACGATAACTATTATGATAGGAGAAGAAAGATGAAAGTCGATGTTATCTTCTATAAAACGGAAATGGGTAATGTTCCCGTAAAGGAGTTCCTGTTATCCTTAGAAGAAAAGGATAAGAAAACCGAAACGAAGATGCTGTCTCGGTTAGATCTGCTCGAAAGACTCGGCCCGGATATCAGACGGCCGCACGCAGAAAAAGTACGGAAGGATCTGTTCGAGCTGAAGCTGGAGGTGAACACCAACATTTTCCGAATATTATACTTTTGGTGTGACGGAAAGGCTGTGTGCGTACACGGATTCCAGAAGAAGGACCAAAAGATAAAGGAAGCGGACATCGACATAGCGTACAAACGTATCGCTGACTATCGTGCAAGAAAGGATGGAATTTTATATGTGCGGAGTGACTTTTAACGAGGTTAAGAAAGAATTGCTCAGAGATCCTGAGACTAAGTATGAATACAGGAAACTCCAGACCGGTACGGATTTCACGGTCATGGTAACGAAGGCGGCAAGTGCCATCGCAGAAAAGCGTGGCGTCCCTGCCGAAGACATTGATAAGGAGATCGCCGAAAAGAGCGGAATCGGCCTTGACCGTTACATGGAGATCCTCTCTGACGGAGAACCCACACTCAGCGAGGTACAACAGATCGCAATGACACTCGGATATGATGCAAAGGTTGTGTTCGTTCCACACAACGAGGAGTGAAAACCATGTCAGACAAAACCAAGAAGATGATCGCCAAGTCTGAGTATCAGGCTAAGGTAAATCCCGGTCACAAGACGAAGTATGACAGACCGCCTCGGCCACGGTCTGCCGTGTTCAGGTCGGATAAAGACTATGACCGAAGCAAAAACAAGAAAGAGATAGACGATGCCTGCCGTGACGCAGGCATTTTTCGTTCAATGTGATGACTGCGGCAATGCTCTGATGAGTCATTGCTGCCGTGGTAACATTGGCTGATATTACGAGAGGAGATGAATTGTCGTGGCTACCATGTTTGAGGATCTGCAAGAAGGCTTGCAGCAAGCAATAGATTATGCTAACGGAAAAGGACAGGCAAAGACGAAGAACCAGGAATGGAACCCTGATAATAGCTCGGAACGGAACAGCAAGCAAACAGTCTGAATAGTAACGACAAAAACTTGATTATCCGTTCTGACTTGTTCTATAATACTTGTAAGCGAAGAAACGACCAGAATTTCGCTTGAACATAGCAAAACAAAAACCCCGAGCGGCAACTCGGGGTTTTCTATTCCGTTTGTGCGAGGTGGCTTAAGCCTCAGGCTGGCTGCTTATTTCTTTCCTCGGTCAGAATGATGATCTTTCCTTCTTTAACAGAGTGATTGGTTAATAGCGTTTTGGTATCAAGACCGAAAGATAATCGACAACAAGAAAGAAGTTGACAATGCCTGCCGTGACGCAGGCATTTTTCATTCAATGTGATGGCTGCCTTAATGACGTGAACGCGTCATTATTGCCGTGATCGCATTGTACTCGGAGGATAATAACAATGGGAGTCTCGTATCAGCAGCTAAAAGCATTTTTAGACTGGGAAGGATTTCTTGCTGAATACAATGCAAATCAACTTTCCGGATTGGCTATGCCTTTTTATTTGACGGATGACACGAACCCTTCTGTCAGATTTTTTACGGACAAGAATGAAGCGGACACTACCGTTCAAAAGTGGTATGGGCGCAGTAAGGCTTTTGTAGCTTTTCAGTACGCTTTGTGTATGGAACGTGAATTGCTGGAAGACAGAGGAATAACCCGTTCAGATGAACTGATTAAGAAACTTAGAGAACAACTTCTTATGACTAACTATTCTGACATTGTCTTTTCCGTCAAAGGTGATGGTCTTACATCTGTTGAGAGGAGTGCATATAACCAGGGTGCAGAAAAAGCCTTGCAGGAATTTATCTTGTTCGTTAAACAGTTAGATGACAGCCCTGACGTTAATTTCGTTGATTGCCTGAAGTGGGTGTATCGTGATAAACAAGGCAACAAAAAGCCCGGCGATGCTTCTCTTCTTTCGTATGAGAATGTTATAGACCTGTGCGAACACCGGGAAGAATCGCGTGAAAATCAGATTGCCTTCAGTTATCTGTTTGAGGAAACTGATGGTACCTGTAAAAAGCGGCTCTCAAGTTCCGTTCCAAGACTGTATCATCCCAAATACAGCGGATATATACAGATAGACATTGTCGCCGGTAAATCCAGGCGTTCTGATGCCAAATACGAACTTGTTTGTAATTTCAATTATTTTGAATTCCCGAAAAAAGGACATTCAAAAGATTCGGTTCGCATCTGCGGTATTGAATATCTCTTAAATGAGAAAGTTGAATGGCTCATGAAAGATACTATGGAACTTAGAGAGTTCGTAGAAGAACACTTACAAATGTTTTATTACGATTTTAATAAGAAGCTGCCTCGTCTACTCAAAGAAAATTCGGCAGATATGACGGCAGTAACCGTGCAGGATATGTCATCGGGAGAACTCTTCAGCTTTGATGATGCAGATGAACTAAAAAAACTGCTGTTTGGAGACGAGTAACACCCTATCACATAAAAGGAGAAATACAATGCCCAGACAAAAACTTGAAGACTGGCAATACGACGAGATGATTGCTTTATACCGAAGCAGACAATTTACCTATCAGCAACTGGCCGATAAATACGGCATAAGTGTTCCGACTGTCAAATACCACCTTTACGGAGGGCCGCGTCAGGCTGTTACAGTTCCTTCAATAACGGAGAAAGGATACTGTTCTGACAATGCGAAGTATTACCGGTTATTGTCCGAGAATGTCAAGATCGGATTTGCCGAGCAAGTAAAAGACCGGGAACTGAACATGAATACGATAGTGTTCAACGGATACGGGCCGTGCGTGCTTTCTCGCTACATCAAGCCAAACATACTGTGCGGAAATACTTCGTTCGTGCTTTTCGATTATAAAGGAGAGGCGCTTTGCCAGGTCAAAGAAGAATTGGAGTCGAAACAGTATGATCTTGTTGTATTGGACTTTATCAAGGATTCACAGGTTGATATTACCGAGAAAAAGATAAACGAGATTTGTGCTAAGCTGGGACAGCATCTAACTGCGGTTTTCATTGTTGCAGATAACGGCAAATCCAATGCTTCGATTGGGCTTTTATATGAAAAACTTCTCAAAGGTTTGTATTCATTTTTTAATACGGTTCCTGTTCATGTCCACTTTTTTATGGACGAGTTTCTTAACGCGGTACCGGAGCTTTTCCTGCACTATCTTACGTCAATGAATTCCAGGAACATGTCGGCATCGGTGATCGTACCTTCGTATGCTGCCTTGACGCAGTATGCAGAAGATGGAGCTGCGATTGTCGGAGCTTGTGACACCATGCTGTGTCTCGGAATCAGGGATATTGATACTGCAAATCTTGTGTCAAAGATGTTCGGACAGACGACCGGAGCCGGCACGACACCAAGGAAGAATTACTACCGGCCTGTTACCCGCAAAGCCGTTGAACCGAAAGAGCTTTTATACGGTTTGGGAACGGAAGATGTCCTTGTATTTGTGAAAGGATGCCAGCCGTGTACTGATAAATATTGGTCCGGCAAGAACTCCGGTCAGGATAAGGCAACTTCAAAAGAAATTCCCAGTGGTCGGGATCTGACTAAGATCAGTGTTATCTGCCCAAGTTGCAACAAGGTCAATGAGTTCCCGATCACTGATGACTGGGATAACGAAAACTGCCTCCGAGTCGAGAAGCATTGCCGATATTGTCAGGCGAAGATATTGTCTTTGTACCTGTAAGGCAGATTTTGGAATACACGCGAAGGACTATTTATATATAAGAAAGAATCCGTAAGGGTAAAATACCTAAAAAGGGTATGAAAATTATCCCTTTTTTCTAAAAATATATATTGACTTTTGAAAAATTTTTTCTCCTTAAAAGGAGATGGAAAGAGAGGTGTGAATCCCTTGCGGTTGACTGGTTTTCAGCTCTCCGAGACAGGACACAATATATAGTGTCTCGGCACTTTTTGACCACTATATGTTGAAATTTTTCTCGGTTTACTGTTGTTTTTGAGGTGCCTGCTCCATAATATTATTGTGAGGAGGAAAGAAACCTACTCAAAAATACTAAGAAAGGAAGACAAGACAATGAAGAATTTTAAGGTTGTTATCAGTATTGCAGTTGTTACGGCTCTTGCCTTCACTTCTGCTTGCGACAATGCGAACAAGGTACTCACGGAGCCCGTTGCTACGGTCACATCCGTGGTCGGTACAGACAAGAACGGTGATCCGATCATCGTTACCGAGACGGTACCCAATCAGACGACAGCGAACGGAGCAACAGTGACTCCGTCTGCTTCCAACGGCAATGCAGTCTCCGGCAAGGAGATCGGCGGCGATGTGGTAACAGGTAATACGGACCCGGCACAGAACGATAATGGAGCTGCTACGCCTACACCCAAGCCCGTCACGAACGGTAATGCTCCTGCCGGTACGGCTAACACGCCTACGCCGAAGCCCACTAACGGAAATAGCTCCACACCCATTGTGAACGCTACTCCTACACCTAAGCCTACGAACACAAACGGTCAGCCTAAGCCGACGGCAACAAATACAGCAGAGCCTACTTCGACTCCCGTGCCTGTTGCGACGAACACACCGGTTCCGCCTTCAACACCCACGCCGGTGCCCGTGTCTACTCCTACACCCGTGCCTACGGCAACACCTACGCCCGAGCCTACCCCGACTCCGGAACCCACTCCTACGCCTGAGCCTACTCCCGAGCCTACGCCTGAGCCCGTAGCTGCTATTCTCAGCACGACGTACATCGTGTATGGTTCTGATGATCCGGAGGGAGAAGACAATGACGTTGATGTAACTGTTACCAAGGAGTATATTGTCCAGCCGATGGAGGGTACTGAATACCATTACGGATATAGTGATGGATACTATGCTCCGAGCGTTGATTACTCCGAACTCGACGCTGAGTTTTATGCTCAGTATCCTGATGGATTTGTAGTTGGCTATAACTGTGTTGACTACTATATCGCTGGCTTTGTTGATGACTAAGTATTGAACTAATGCCGTGGGGAGCTTTCCCGGTTCCTCACGGCTTTTATACGAAAGGAGTGACATTATGATTATCTCTGCTGCTGAGTTGATAGCTGTTGGACTGGTTATAACTGTTACCTTTTTAGTTGTCGGAATGGCAATAATGTACTTCGGCTGACCTTGCCTTGCCCGGTAAGGCAGTACGATCTCAGACAAGATCTGTCCCGGTCGAAACGTGCCGGGACTTTTTATTGGTATCTTCTATCTCAGAAGAGCAGATTTTTCACTTTATTGACTGACACAACACCCGGACACAACACTTTTCAGAGTCCGAAACGCCTGTGTTTACTGCGTCAGACGGCAATGACACAACTTCGGGCACACGCAACTTGTGCCACGTTTTTGTGTCGGAAAGGAGAACTTTTATGACGCAGGACAAAATGGACAGAGCATATCATGACGGATTTTCGCACGGTATGCACGTTGGACTTGCCGTGGGAAGGTTTTATGAAAAACACGGCTATACGGAACGAAGTATATACAACTGCTTTGGCAGAGTGTACGGCTGAAGTTTGCCTCGGTAACGATAGGTCTTGACCGAGGTTTGTGACAAAGTATCCGTAATCGTGCAACGACACCTCCGTAATCGAACCTGCAAACGCAATAAAACAAAGGGTTTCGTCTGATTTCTACAAAAGGTAGAAATCAGATTTCGACAAAAGGGGAAGTTCTATCTTTAAAAGACAATAGTAAAGAATATTCAGACAATAATAATCAAACAGGAGTAGAAGGATTTTATTACAGTTTTGAAAGGAGTTTTTTTATGATCGACATGTATCGAAGCGTTGTAGGACTTATGGGTAAGGAAATGATCGAGCTTGACAACCTAAATTCCCTGCCGCCTGAAGTTGACGTGTCTCTTCTGGTCACTGAGCACACGGAAATGAAGACCATGTATGAGGCTACGGTAGAATGGCTCGAATCCTACTTTGATTTTGAATATAAAAGAACGGATGTCAGACCTTTGCCCCGTGCAGAGTTTCAGCAAAAATTGCACAATAACGTCTCCAGAGCTGAAAATGCCGAGAACAAGGCCCGTTCTGAACACAAGTGGAATGAGCTCGGAAGATTACAAGCTATCCGCATGGGCAGAGCCTCGGCTTACAGAGCTATAAGTAACCTTCTCTTGAGAACAAAGTCGCTTCAAACTGCCGTCCAGGAATTGAAAGAAAGTTTTCCTAATTTCGAAGACGGGTTCGTTGAGGCTCTGGTGACTGACTATGGCGGAAGGGCACGTGAGCTGCTTGCGCTGTACGATATCCGAGATCATTGTGAACCGAATACTGACTATGTGAAAGCAATAGAGATCGGCATCGATGCGATCAAGGGCGAGTCTGACCGTGTTTTTGATGAACCGGAAGAAATGCTTGTCCGCTCGGTCAGTCTGCTTCGCGAAGACAGTAAAAAACGAGGTGCGGGAATCCTGTCTGAGGCGACTACTTGTGCTGCCAACTGCATAGAGTCGCTCTTAAAAGCCTACTCTGACCTTGGACGCAGCTGAACACACAACCGGTTGTGTTGTGGATGATGATGCGGAAAGGCTTCGTGGTGAGCTCTTAAGAGGTATATAGAGAGCGTGATATAATAAAACGTAGTTATGTGTTTACTCAGAGGAGATAAATTATGCCCGGCGATACATTTTATCTTATGCGGCGTGATATTCCGGTCATGTGTTTCGACGCTCCGAATTATCGTGTCAGCGGCATCAAAGAGATTTTCGAGCCTGATATCCTGCCGGTAGGTGCGGGACGTGACGGTCTGCACTTTGCTGACTGGTTGTCTTTCCGTATGATCCCTGCTTCCCGAATCGCATTTCTTCGTAATCTTCCGGGAACGGGTGTTTTAGACAGTTCAGAGCTGGTTTTCCTCAATCACGGTCTCAGTTTGCTGAACCAGTATTGGATAAAGCACGAAGACGAGGACCTCCTTTGGTCTAATATCAATCTTTTTGAAAATGATTTCTCCGAGGAAGTCGGCCTGGCTCTGGTAAACAGGTTAAAACTGACTGCCGATGACATTAAACTGAGATATGGTGTAAGCCCGGAAGGTTTGTCTCCGGGCGACCAGCCGAAAAGATGGAGCATAGATAAGGACGGCAATCGTATTCTCATCAAGACAGACCGTTCAGGTGAATTGGCTGTTAATGAGCTTTTGGCTTCTATGTTGGCACAAAAGATCGGGCTGCCCCATACTGATTACAAGCTCGGCAAAGACAATGACCAAATGGCATCGTTCGGAAAGTGCTTTACTTCTTCGAACACGGAGATAGTTCACGCTTTGGATCTGTTTAATGAGTACGGATTCCCTGATACTTCATATAAGACCGAAGATTACTACAACTACACGGCAAAATTGTTCTCTGATATGGGCGTTCAGGGTGTTCAAGAATACTTAGATAAGATGCTCTGTATTGATTATGTCATGTGTCAGGAAGACAGACACTATAATAACTTCGGTCTGCTTCATAACATTGATACCGATACGTGGTCAATGGCACCTTTGTACGATTCAGGCGATGCTTGTTATGCCAATGTTCCTGCCAAGTTCATTGATCTGAACGCTGATGTTATCGGGAAGCCCTTTGGGCCTTCCGGTCTTGTTAATCTTAACGACCAGATGAGAAACGTCAAAACGGGCATATATATCAGCGACGATATAATAGAGAGCATCTTACCAGAGTATAAGAACCTTCTTAACGAGATCGGTATGTCTGAAGATAAACAGAAATTGCTGATAGAGTCTTTACATCTCCGAACTCTTCGCATGATGGAGTGTATCGGTATCAATTCAAAATAGCAACAGGGTGAAAAAGTCTATTTATCTGATGAAAAAGTCTATTTATCTGATGAAAAAGTCTATTTATCTGAAACCCAAACCTCAATAAATACAATGGTTTCATGTGCATAAACATAGTAATAAACACTTACCAAACAGGCAGAGGAATAAAAACCTCTGCTTTTGTTTTTATGAAGAGTTTTGCTTTTAATACTCTTTGTGGGCTGAACACACACAACCGGTTGTGTTGTGGAGTGGATGATGATACAAATAAACGTATGACACGTATTTTTATCACAGGCGATACGCATGGTCTTCAAGACATCATCAAGATAGACCGGTTCAACACTCTTATGGGCAAAGAGCTGTCCAAAGCTGATTACCTCATCATCACGGGAGATGCGGGCATGTGCTGGATCGGCGATCCTGAAAGGGATCCTTCCGTGCGAAAGATGTTCGAGGACATGGCCAGGTCACGCTTGGAAGACTATCGGAAAACCAGACCAAGCGCAGAGCTCTCAATGATTGAGGCTTCTCTTAAAGCCGATGTCGAAAAAGCTCTGAGGCATGACCGTTCTGTTCAGGATTACTGGGACAAGATGCCCTGGACAACACTCTTCATCGACGGTAATCACGAGAACCACGCAGCTCTCGACAGTTACCCGGTCGAAGAATGGCACGGCGGTAAGATACACAGGATCACCGACAGCATTATTCATCTTATGCGTGGTCAGATCTTTAATATAGAAGGTACGACTTTTTTTACTTTTGGAGGTGCGGAATCCACAGATAAGGAATACCGGACCGAAAACCTCTCGTGGTGGGCACGGGAATTGCCGTCTGCGGCTGAGTACGAAGAGGCGCTCCTTAATCTGGATAAGTGCGGCGGAAAAGTAGATTATATCCTGACGCATTGTGCGCCTGAGTCCTACTTGAATCGTTCCGGTATGCCGGGAATGTACTACCGTTCTTCTAATGAGCTGACGGATTTCTTCGATGCTGTCATGCGTTCTTCGAAGGTAGATTTCAAAGGCTGGTATTTCGGGCATTATCACAGCGATCAAAACTTTGACAAGTTCCATCTTCTCTACGATAGTGTCATGGAATTAGAACTATATCGAAAGCATGACAGAGGCTTTGAAAACGGGACTTGTTCTTCTGAAATCCGTAAGATCTGGGAAGCAAAAAGGACAGAAGAACTTAAAGGCTACCCGAAACGGATCGATCTTCCCGACGGCGACAGTGTCATGTCGGTGCGGTACATAAGAAAGAGTGTTGAAGAATTATTATTCAGAGCTCCCGGTGACGGAATCGTCTATTTCAACGGCACAATCTCTGTCCGGGTAGATAATGCTACGGAGGAAGAGCTGCTTAAGAAAATGATGCCTCTTTTCGAGAACGGGAGATGGTATCCCCTGCTCGATTCCTGTCCGGGTGATGATTACAGTCCGCTGCAAACTGCGGTCAACGCAGTTCTCGGCAGAACGGCCGGGTTCGGCTATAAGGACGGTCACTACTGCGTATTTGCGACAGAAGACGAAGGAAGAGCCCTGCTTACGGATACCAAGATAAAAGAAATATACGGAAAGATATATGAAAGCAGGAACGGGCAGGCCTTATGAGCCCTATGGTCCGTAATCGTGCAACGAAACCTCCGTAATCGTGCAACGAAACCTCCGTAATGTGCAACGGGACCTCCGTAATCGTGCAACGAAACCTCCGTAATCGTGCAACGGGACCTCCGTAATCGTGCAACGGGACCTCCGTAATCGTGCAACGACATCTCCGTAATTGTGCAACGACATCTCCGTAATCGTGCAACGACATCTCCGTAATCGTGCAACGACATCTCCGTAATTGTGCAACGACATCTCCGTAATCGAACCTGCAAACGCAATAAAACAAAGGGTTTAGCAAGACCGAAAAGAATATAAAAAGGAATAAAAAGAATAATAAAAATCTATCTATCAAAAATGAATAGAAGGATTTTATTATTACCCAGTAATTAAGGGAGTTACTTCTAACAGAACATTAAAGTATCATATTTGCTTTTTTACCTCTTAATTATCGGTTTAATATCTCATATATTGTATTTTATTTTCAATGACGTTATTCTTTACTTGGAGGATAACACTATGAAGATTGACGACCAGATGAATGAAAAGGCTATCTTGGAAGAGCTCGCTGCCCGTTTCAAACAAACCCGTATAGACAGTTCTATTACCAGAAAAGAACTTGCTGATATTTCAATGGTCTCCGTTGCTACGATCGCAAGATTTGAGAGCGGCGGTGATATCGGACTTAAGAACCTCATTAAACTGTTAGGAGCAATGAAGATGGAAAGCAGTCTTGATGAGCTTATACCGGATCCTTTTGACAGGCCTTCTTACCACATTGAGAGCACGGTTATAAGGAAACGTGCAAGAAAACGAAAGCCGTCCCGTGATTGGAAGTGGGGTGACGAAAAATGATTAACGCTTGCGAAGTATATTTATGGGGTACAAGAATCGGCGTTGTTTACCAGGACGATCCTCGATAAATTTATCGCTAACTCCCGAATAAGGTGATTTTTTATCTTTGATTTGCAATTCCGGGAGAAGTGATATACTAAACTCAGATAATAACGCAGAGAGATATGGCTTCAGGCCATTTTCCCTGCGTTTTTTGTTTGGGGGTGCAAGACTATGCGTTATGAACCGGATCAGAAATTCAGAGAACTTCCCTGCTCCATGGTCGGGACAGGATGTGCTTACGAGTACCTGAAAGGCGATTATTTCTCGACAGCGAGAAAGAACTATCCTTTCGGCCTAAAACCCGACGGGTATCTTTCCCTGGACCTTGAAGATAAATACATCAGGCAGTTTCTTTCCGTGAAGAAAAAGAGATACTATAAAAAGGACGAACGGATAACTTTATCAGAATTCTTAAAGAACTGTAAGGAACCGGCTGCGATCTGCGTGCTCGGTCATTTCATCTTTGCAGCGGGCGGCGATTACTGGTCCTTTTTCGATAACGACAACGACCTTGTGGTCTGCGTCTGGTATCTGTAAGTTGCTTGATTTTATGATATTGTCGTTGTATAATGATATTGAAATACAACACGGAGGTAGTATAGAATGGCACAAGATCATACAGAATATAAGTACAGAAAGACTCCGCCTATGACACCTGAAGAGAGCGACAGAGAGTTCGGTTATCTCGACAAGAAGTACGGAAAGCTCTTTGATTGGCTCGCGGGAAACGGTACTCCTGAAGACGAGAAAAAGGATTAAGGATAGATAAGTTGAGTTTGTATAACGAGAGGCACCTTTGAGGTGTCTCTTTTTATTTACCGGAGGATATATTTATGATTGACGACGCTAAGTATAACGAGATGTATAAACGGCTCGGTGAAGACAATACGGAGATCGCGTGCCTGACGGCAGATTCGATCATCGGTATTCACGACTATATGATAAGGCGTCACGGCGGTTCATACGGACTTCGTGATGATGACCTGTTCCGCTCAGTCGTCTTAGCTCCGTTCCAGACGATGTTTGGCACTGATCTCTACCCTACCGTGTTCGATAAGGCTGCGAAGTATCTTTTTGATTTTGCCAATTACCAGATATTTATTGATGGTAACAAGCGGACTGGTTATGCCGTATGTGATATGTTCTTATATAAGAATGGTTTTAACCTCACTCTGACACCGGAAAGAGCCTATGCCCTCGTTATGGACATTGCTAATCACAGATACAAAGACAGCAGTGAGATCGTGGATATATTACAGAACAACTTCGCGTTCTGTGACAGAGCTCCTGCGGGACCTGATCCGGAGCAGATGGAAATGTACTTCCCTATGCGTTGATTTGACGCAACGCAACACCCGACACAACCCCAAACAGAGAGTAAAGTCATTGTGGTTATTGGGTTCGAAGGCTGTGGCACGCTTCGGACACACAACTTGTGCCACGGATTTGTGTGCAGACGAAAATACTCATCAAGCAAAGGAGACCTCTTTATATGACTTATGAGGAATACACCACCAAAAGACAGAAAGAGTTTGATGCCCTTCCTATCTTCTATGCTCTGACAAGAGACCAGCTCGATAAAGAACTTGCACAGAGAAACGCAACGATACACGACATTTATCGTCTGGGTACCATGGGCCATTTTTACCTGAAGAAGGATTCACCTGTAATAAAAGCATGGGTTGAAAAAGCCGGAGAACTGACCGAGCTCATGAAAGACCATACGTTTGCGGTAGATGCCTTTTTATACGAGATGAACAATCACGAGTATGCTATCAACTGGCAGGGCGACTGGGAGGTCTGCTCTATCTTTTGCGATAAGGATTGTGAGTTTGGTGAGGACAAGACCTATATCGAATATCTTAATGAAGACGGAAAAGGATATCTTGTCTCTGCATACAGCGAAGCAAAAGAACAGCACATGATACTTGCAGCGGAATGGAGAATGGTGTAATGACGGAATATGTTTTCGATGTTAAATGTATCAAGTCCTACACTACCGGTGGCACAACCTATTGGGAGAAAGACAAAATCTATCACTGCCACACAGAGGATTTTGTTTCGTTCCGTGTTAATCGTGATGATAACCTGGTCAAAGCTGCTTTTGCTTATTTCGAGTTGAGCCTTACCTTGTTTCATGATTATTTTCAGATCTCGGACACTCTGTCAAAGCTCCCTTGCATAACTGAGTGGATGGAAGACGAGTTCAAAAATGAAGTTGAAAGTACAAGGTTCTTTGAGTTCGTTAAAGAAGATGTAAGGCGGCTCAGTAACTCAATGAACTTTATGAACGCTGATGTGGTTGGCTGTGCTATTGCGTATTCTTTGATATATGAACGGGATCCCGATGACGGGGACATATTATATGTGGATTATCTTAACAATAAGATCGCTTCAGAACACTTGAGGGAGTGTGGATAACATTGCGTGTGACAAACACAACACGGTTGTGTGTTGCAAAATGATGTACGCACCTTGCAAAATGATGTACGCACCAATGCAAAACAGTGTACGCAGCATTGCAAAATGATGTACGCACCAAACCCCGCAAAACCTTATAAATAGGGCATTTGTGTGTTACAAAAGCATGACACAACCTCTGCAAAACAATGTACGCACCTTGCAAAATGATATACGCACCAATGCAAAATAGTGTACGCACCTTGCAAAATGGTGTACGCACCAATGCAAAATGATGTACGCAGCTTTGCAAAATGATGTACGTACCAAAACCCGCAAAGCCTTGAAAACAGGGCGTTTGGGATAGCCGTAAACAAGTTATATAAACAAGTTATATAAACAGGAAAATATAAACAGGAAATATAAACAGGAGGTATAAAGGGACCTGCCCTTGCCGCCTGTTTTTGTTTTTGTGAAAGGACCTTTATGGAACAGACGGATAAGGAATTAGTGCTTTCCGGTAATGAGCTGGTAGTATTAAGAAACGGTTTTGTGGAGATAGACGGTCAGGAGTTATCACTTCTCGGCTGGCATTTTTTCTTTACATTCATTTCCAAGCTGAACACGAGCGAGCCGGTAGAAAGAGCCAGTGGCATAGTGGAGTTCCCGGTCGATGAGTTTAATGCTCTGCTCGGAAACGGCAGACCTAACATCACTTTTCTTAAGGAAGCTGCAACAGGTGTAACCAAGTATGTCAACATCCCGTTGGCTCACGGCGGCTTTAAGAGAGTGCCTTTGTTTTCGGAATGTACCGTTTACTTAAATCCCAAGAATGTTTGGACGATCAAGATGGTAGCCGAGAGAACTATGCTCCCGTATTTTTACGGTATTTCGGAAGAGTTTTTTGAATTCCGTCTTCATTACTGTCTTGCTCTTAACTCGATCAACCGAGAGAAGCTCTATATGATCCTGAAGAGATTTCAAGGCTTGGGCTCTTGTGAAATAGACATATCCAGACTTAGAGTCATTCTCGGAATAAAGCCAGATGAATACTCAGGCAAAGACGGTTGGCGTAATTTCAAGGTCCGTGTCCTCGATGCGTGTCAAAAGGCGATGAAAGAGAAAACGGACATCTATTATGAGTACCAGTGCGGAAGAAAGACTCCCCGTGGAGCGTGGCTTTCCGTTATCTTTACCATCAAGGAAAATCGTCAGGTCATCAGAAAGTCCGAGGCCGTTCTGACCGAGAAATCGGAAATATTGCCTGAGTCTTATTCTGAACAGGTTGCCGACTTGATTGCTATATGTGAGAAGAACCTGAGCAGAAAACTGATTGGCGTAGAGAAAAACTGCGTTCAGACGTGGATCGAGCACTTAGGCTATGGTGAAGACATAGTAGGAATCGCCTTCAGTGACAATCTGTATCGCGGAGCAAATCTGTCTTTGAAAAATATCAATGACACTCTTATAAGATGGCATGACGGCGGTGTAAAGACTGTTGAAGACGCTCGAAGGTATTGTGAAAAAGAGCATACGGCCAACAGAATAAAATCTGCCCGCAAATCAAATGTGAAGTCTTGTTGGCGAACCGGCGAAGAATACGGTGTCATACGAACTTCCGTTGATAAAAACACGGATCCTTCTGATAAATCCGATGTGTCAAACGATGATATTCCTGATGATATTTTGAGTATGTTTGGAGATTAAAGGTATGATTTTGAATATGGCTGATTCCC
>CAJOJI010000081.1 GCA_905234715.1 uncultured Saccharofermentans sp. | reverse complement strand
GGATAACTTCATACTCTTCGATCGTGAGGACCTGAGACACATCATCCGTTCCGTCCTGCGGAACGAATTTCTTGTGTTCCGGCTCCCCGCAAACTCTTCTGACTCTTACCGGCCTTGGCATAAAGCACTCCTAAAAAAGACATATGCCGTGTTTGCGACATATGTCAATTATACCATTATATTCGCGAAATCAATGACACCCGGCTTATCAGATATCTTCGCCCAAAGAAGCAAGATACTGGCCGTAGTCTGTCTTGGACATAGACTGTGCGATCTCGATGAACTTCTCTTTCTCGATCCATCTGTTGTGCCATGCGATCTCCTCGAGACAGCCGATCATTCTACCTGATCTCTGAGCAGCCCTGATCTGGCCTGCAGCTTCGTAAAGGCTGTCCGGATTACCTGCATCGAACCATGAGAACTCCTTGCCCAAAGGAATAACGTGGAGCTGGTCTTTCTTGAGATATTCCTCGTTAACAGACGTGATCTCAAGTTCTCCTCTTGCTGAAGGCTGGATGTTGCTAGCAATATCGCAGACCTGTGAATCATAGAAATAAAGACCGGGAACGATGTAGTTTGACTTCGGATGGCGGGGCTTCTCCTCGATGGATACAGCCTTGCCGTCAGCATCAAATTCAACGACACCGAATGCTCTCGGATCTGCAACGTAATAACCGAAGATTACGGCGCCCTGCTCCTGACGTCCTGCAAGTCTCAGCTTGCGTCTGAAGAACGGACCGTAGAAGATATTATCTCCGAGTGCAAGGCAAACTGAATCGCCTGCAATAAAGTCCTTTGCGATAATGAAAGCATCGGCAATACCTCTCTGGACTTTCTGCTCCATGTACTGAATGGAAATGCCGAGATGAGAGCCGTTGCCCAAAAGGTCAACGAAAGGCTTTGTGTCATCAGGCGGAGTGATTACGAGGATATCCTTGATACCTGCTTCCATAAGAACGGAAAGCGGATAGTAGATCATCGGTTTATCGTAAACGGGGAGCAAAGGCTTGCACACCGGTTTTGTAATGGGGTAAAGACGTGTGCCCTTTCCTGCAGCAAGAATAATTCCTTTCACTTGGCTACCTCCGAAATGTTCAAATTCTGTTGATACTATAAATATACAATACTCGGGGCGCGTTTGAAAGTTCATACAGGGAGTTTGCGGGTATTCGGGCATAAAAAAACTGTCTCCGTAAGAGACAGTCTTTAAAATCAGTGGAGCGGGATACGAGACTTGAACTCGCGACTTTCACCTTGGCAAGGTGACACTCTACCACTGAGTTAATCCCGCGTGCCTGATTATTATATGGTCGAGCCTATTTTTTGTCAACACCAAATTTTAAGGAGTTTTATTATTTCGCGAAGCAGGCTCGAAAAGGCCTTTACTGGTCGCTTATATCGCTGTCGATGGTAACCTGGACATCGTATCCCGGAAGGGCCTGCTTAACATCTCCGATGATATGCGCAATAAGTCCTTCCCTGTCCTGCTCGTCAAAATCGACTACGACATCGAAAATGATCCTCTTCTTCACCTCATCAACATAGAAGCCGTGAAGCTGGAGAATGTGCTTATGGTCAACGACAAGTTCGGTGATCTCGTTTCTCATTTTCATGAGATGCTCGTCGGAGGAATTGTTCGAATAAATTATTCCCGTTTCTTTATAAACCTTCTCGCTTATGCTTCTCGTAAGCGCATCGATCTCAACGGCAGTCATGGTGTCATCGACTTCGATATGTACCGAACCCAAGTATCTTTCAGGTCCGTAATTGTGAAGCACGATGTCGTATGCTCCGTGAACCTCATCAAATGAGTTAACACAGTCTTTAACCTTCTTCGTGTACTCCACTTCGACTCTGTGGCCGAGCATGTCGTCGACGGCCTCGAAAATGATCTCAAAGCCGGCCTTAAGGATAAACAGCGAGATGACAACGCTGACATAAGCTTCGATATTGAACTTAAATACGAGCAGGATCACTGCCGATATGAGTACGGCAGTCGAAAGGATCGCATCGAAAAGAGCGTCCGTTCCGGATGATATAAGAAGATCTGATTTAACCTTATTTCCCTGCTTTCTGACGAAAATCCCCAAAAAGATCTTAACAACGATAGCTACTGAGATGATCGCAAGGGAAGCTGCGGAATGCTCAGGTTCAACCGGATTGATTATCTTCTTAATTGACTCCCACATGGCCGTAAGACCGGCATATATGATGAGAGCGGCGATGATCATCTGTGCAAGATACTCTACTCTGCCGTGACCTAACGGATGCTTCTTGTCAGGCTTTTTGGAGGCGATCTTCGTACCGATAATCGCAACTACCGAAGACAATACATCACTGAAGTTATTTACGGCATCAAGGACCATGGCAGTCGAATGGGCGGCAACTCCTATCAGCGCTTTAAATGAAGCGAGAAAAATATTTGCAACGATACCGATTATGCCGGTGGTTACTATCGTCTTTTCTCTGTTGATCGTCTTATCCTGACTTGTCATGATCACTTTTCCTATACTAATTATGCGGGCCGCAGAAGGACTAAATTAGTCCTGCCGCGAACCCGCTTAAGATTCTTTATTCAGCTTGTTATGCAGGCTGGAAATTCTCCTTACCTACACCGCAAACAGGGCACTTCCAATCCTCAGGGATATCCTCGAATGCTGTGCCGGGTGCAATTCCGCTGTCGGGATCACCGATCTCGGGATCGTATTCGTAGCCGCATAAAGTGCAAACATATTTCTGCATAGTTCTATCCTCCTTGGATTTAAGAT
The DNA here is from genome assembly GCA_905234715.1 of uncultured Saccharofermentans sp. GTDB lineage: Bacteria > Bacillota > Clostridia > Saccharofermentanales > Saccharofermentanaceae > Saccharofermentans. The sequence continues at coordinate 10,149 of CAJOJI010000081.1, read as the reverse complement.
AAATATATTTTACACTTTTCGGGCTGATTATTCACCTTCCGGAAAAACATACGCAAAATAGAAAACAAGGTATCCCATAAACCTGAGACACCTCGTTTGGAGCGGGTTACGGGGTTCGAACCCGCGACATTCAGCTTGGGAAGCTGACACTCTACCAACTGAGTTAAACCCGCAAAGCCTTAAAACAAAGCAATCTTATCAGACCTCTCCGGTCAAATCAAACACGGGAGCCATCTTGATCCTGGGGTCTTCGGCAAAGCTTACGAAGTCATCGCACATCTCGTGTCTGAAGTCTTCTGTAGCAAACGGAAGCCAGAACTGAGTGTCCGAGAAATTAGCCCAGATAAGCATGTAGGCAAGGCTCTTTCCGCTCTCTGTGGAAGTGATCGCATCGAGCGTCTGTGTAAACCAGTCAGGAACCGTGTTGTCCATAGGAGCCAGACCTTCGAAATATCCGTTCTCGGTATCAAGAGAACGGTAACCCAGCTCAGTAAGAGCAGTGATCTTTCCGCGCTCTTCAGCGATCCTGTCGATAACATCAAAAGATGAGGTCAGCTTGTGATAGAAACCGTCTCCCTTATGCGGCTTGTCGTGATAGTAATCAAGGCCCAGGATATCGATATAATCGTCGCCCGGATATCTTGAGAGATATTCCTTTGCGCTTTCTGCAGGACCGTTGGGAGAATATGCAACAGCCAGATTATCGACGCCCTTCTGGTCCATAAGATAATCAACCGTATATCTGAAAAGGTCGATGTATTCCTCGTCTGTCAGGTGATCTTTGCCCCACCAGAACCAGTCGCCGTTGCACTCATGGAACGGACGGAAGATCATGGGGATCTTCTCGCCTTCGACATCGACGCAAGCCGATGCGAAATCAGCGATCATGTCGAGGAATCTGCAGTACTTTTCGTTGAGGTCTCCGCCGGGCATAATACGCTTTCCGCAGTCGCCCTCAGTGATGTTCGGAGAGTAATCGTAGAACTCCTCACCGCCCAAAGAAAAGTTAGGCATGTGTGATGACAGCGTGATGATTATTCCCTGACGTCTTAAGTTCTTAACAATGGTTATAAGATCGTGCATGTTGCCCTCATAACCGGTAAAGCTCAATGTATCTATGCCGACAACGGCAGGTATTTATCGACACACCTATATGGCCTGCATTCTGCTGGACAAACAGGATCTGGTCACTTAATGAGAAGTCTCTTAAAAGATTTAAAAGTGCTTCGAGCTTCTCTGTTCTCTTGTATTTAAAGTTCATTACTTCTTGCCCTGTTTCTTCTGAAAATCTCCAAAAGGATCCTGGATATCCGAGATATCGCCGCCTAAGTGCTGGATGGCGGACATCATCTCATAGAAAAGGTCTCTCTCGATCGTCTTCTGATTCCGGTTGATGTAATTCTTGAACATGGAAACGGCTCTGTCATCACCGTAATCAGCAAGGCAGATGACCGCATAGATCTTGTTTGTCATGTATCTGAAAGCATGTCTCAATGTCTGATAGATCTCTTCCGTCTTATGCTCTTTACCGATCTCGGTGAGCATGATTACGACGTCCTCGCAGGGACCTTCAAGACCTGAATCGACATTGTTTTCGATGATGCTGATGAGGAAAGGCTCTGATACTTCAGGGAAAGCCTCAATGTACTCGGCGATGGACTCAGCGACGAATTCCCTTGTCTGGCCGTAGCTCATGTAACGGTCAAGAACTGCCCGGATAAAGCAGGGTTCCTTCATCTGAGTAAGAACTTCAAAGCATGCGATAGCCTTCTGGAACTGCATCTCGAAAAGGACATTCTCATCAGAAAGCTCTTCCTCTGTCCATGCGCACTCGCCGATTACCTTACCGCAGTAATCTCTTACCATATCTGCAGGCTCAGTTGCGATGCTGCCGATAAGTGACTGGGGAACGCCTCTGTCGAGATTAAGCGCGGCATATTCAAGCGCTTCGGTCTTCTCTTCGAAGCTCAGCTCGTCCATGACCTGACGCATGGACTTGTCGCCCAGACGCTCGTCAGGCTCATTCTCGAGCTTTGCGGTAGCCTCATCAGTCTCTTCCTTAGCAAGACGCTGAATATATTCCTCGTATGTCGTATCGTCGACATCATCGGGCTTCTGGTCGAGCTTATCGCCGAACTCGTCGAGCTTCTGCTCAAGGATCAAAGCGCCGATCTCGTCATATCTCTTAAGTAATTCCTTAATATCCTCTCTCATGTGAACCTCTCTCCCGGAGTGTATTATCTCAATTGAACAGCAATTATTTTACTCTGATTACAGGAGTAAAAAAAGCGTCGCTTTGTAAGAAAAGCGACGCTTTTGGAGGTACCACCCAGATTTGAACTGGGGATCAGGGTTTTGCAGACCCATGCCTTACCACTTGGCTATGGTACCATTGGTGACCCGTACGAGAGTTGAACTCGTTACTCCGCCGTGAAAGGGCGACGTCTTAGCCGGTTGACCAACGGGCCTTTTATGGTAGCGGCGGTGGGATTCGAACCTACGACCTGCCGGGTATGAACCGGACGCTCTGGCCAACTGAGCTACGCCGCCATAAAAGTTGCTTTGAAATTATATCCACTCAATGATTTAAAGTCAATAGGAATCACCAATCAAAACATCTTTAAGTTTCTCTGTTCATCCATCTGGCCTTTTCTTTGAGTTCCTCCGCCAGATGGATCTTGTGCGCAAGGTTAGCTGCTTTCTTGAAAGCGCGGTTCTCAAACCATTTCGCCCCTATTATCAGTATCATCAAAACAGCGAGTCCCGCACCGGCGCAAAACAGCGCTATGGCCAGGCCGATATTGTATGCATTCATTTCAGAACGGTAGAGCATGCCGGGTACCGGATCGATCAACTCTTTGCTGCTGGTCTCATGCAATAAGATTATCAGGACAAGTGTCGCAACAATAAGTGCACACGCAATACAGATCGTAACTATATAGCGTTTTTTACTGAATTTGAAAATGAAGGGAATCTTCTCGAATTCTTCATCATACAGTTCATTTAAGACTTCGTCATTTTCGATTCTCATATCCTATCCCCGTTAAGCGACAAAAGAACACTTGCGAACTGCTTAACATTTTAGAACGAGTATTGTTATTTTTCAAAAGAAAGAGGCTGCCCGTAATGGACAGCCTCTATAAGTCACTATTCTAAAGTATTTAGAAGAATTACTTGAGCTCGAGCTCACCGCCGCAATCTGCGAGCTTCTTCATGAGGTCATCAGCCTCATCCTTAGAAACGTTCTCCTTGAGGGCAACAGGTGCCTTCTCAACGAGTTCCTTAGCTTCCTTAAGACCCATACCAAGAACATCCTTAACTGCCTTGATAACGCCCATCTTGGAATCGCCGAAGCTCTTGAGCATAACTGTGAACTCTGTCTGCTCAGCAGCTGCTGCACCAGCGCCTGCGCCAGCACCAGCAGAAACTGCAACTGCAGCTGCAGATACGCCAAATTCCTCTTCAATAGCCTTCTCAAGATCGAAAAGCTCGATAACTGAGAGACCCTTAATTTCTTCAAGAATGCTTGTAACTTTCTCACTAGCCATTTTAAGTTTCCTCCTATAATAATTTAGCTAATTACTCTGCGGGTGTTTCCGCGGGTGCAGCTTCTTCTGCGGGAGCCTCTGCGGGCGCCTCAACTGCTGCTGTTTCTGCTGCGGGTGCTGCTACGGGAGCTGCCTCGCCGCCTTCTTCCTGCTTCTTCTCTGCAACTGCCTTTACAAGCATAGCGAGCTTTGTAAAAGGGAAAAGCAAAGAATATGCAACCTGTGTCTGGAGTGTTGTAGGATCCGGTACCTTGGAGAGAGCAACGATCTCAGCAATTGTTGCAACCTTACCATCGATAATACCGCCCTTGATCTCCATGGGCTCAAAGTCCTCACTGAACTTAGCGAGTACCTTTGCAGGAGCGATGATATCATCAGAGTATCCTACTGCTGTAGGTCCCTCGAATACTTCATCAAGTCCTTCGAAGCCAAGCTCTGCAAATACGCGTCTGAGAACTGTGTTCTTGATAACCTCGAACTTAACACCTGCCTTACGGAGCTCTGAACGCATCTCTGTGTCCTGAGCAACAGTAAGTCCGCGTGTAGCTACGAATACATATGTAGTAGCGCCCTTAAGTTCAGAAACGAGTTCTTCAACACGCTGCTGCTTAGCTGCCAGAATTTTTTCACTGGGCATTTTGGTTTTTCCTCCTTATTTTATTTCTATTAAAGACCCCCCTGGGTAACCTGACAGGTCAAACCAAGGGGGACGAATTAATCCTTTAATAGAACTAACAGCTCCTTCCTCGGCCGGCCGCCCGTTTAACGGACATTTCAGAAATCATATTTCAATGAAATCGCCTGCTGTCTTTGGCAGGAAAGGTATTTAATTGTTAATTAATTGAAATCAAGCGAACTTCTGAGCGTTTACCTTGATTCCGGGGCCCATTGTTGTTGCGATTGAGCAATTCTTGATGTACTGGCCCTTAGCTGCTGCCGGCTTAGCCTTGATGATAGCTTCCATCAATGCCTTAACGTTCTCTTCGATCTTCTCAGCACCGAAAGAAACCTTACCGACGGGGCAGTGAATGATGTTTGACTTGTCGAGTCTGTACTCGATCTTACCGGCCTTAACTTCGTTAACAGCCTTAACAACATCCATAGTAACTGTGCCTGCCTTAGGGTTAGGCATCAATCCCTTAGGACCCAAAACCTTACCCAACTTACCGAGCTTACCCATCATGTCAGGTGTAGCTACGATAACGTCGAAATCAAACCAGTTTTCCTTCTCGATCTTTGTGATCATATCGTCGTCGCCAACGAAATCAGCGCCTGCTTCCTTAGCCTCATCAGCCTTGGGACCCTTAGCGAGAACCAAAACTCTCTTTGTACGGCCTGTACCGTGAGGAAGAACTACAGCACCTCTAACCTGCTGGTCAGCGTGTCTGGAGTCAACGCCGAGTCTTACGTGAAGCTCTACAGTCTCATCGAACTTAGCCTTACCTGTCTCGCAGACAAGCTTAGCTGCCTCGGTAGGATCATAGAGTACGGATCTGTCTACGAGCTTTGCGAGCTCAGCATATCTTTTACCTTTGTTCATGCTCTATTCTCCTTTCCTTAGTCTTTCTTTACAACAATACCCATGGAACGAGCTGTACCTGCAACCATTCTTGCGCATGCTTCTACATCAGCAGCGTTAACGTCAGGCATCTTGATCTCAGCGATCTTGAGGCAGTCTTCCCATGTTACTGTTGCAACCTTATCTGTATTAGGTCTTCCCGAAGCCTTCTCGATCTTAGCGGTCTTCTTAAGAAGTACCGGTACCGGCGGAGTCTTCGTGATGAACGTGAACGAACGGTCTGCATAAACTGTAATGATTACAGGAATGATGAGACCTGCGTCCTTAGCTGTTCTCTCGTTGAACTCTTTGACAAACTGCGCGATGTTGATACCGTGCTGTCCAAGAGCTGGTCCGACCGGCGGCGCGGGTGTTGCTTTGCCTGCAGGTATCTGAAGCTTTACATAGCCTGCTACTTTTTTAGCCATACTGGCCACCTCCCAATAAAATTTCTATTATCAGAGACCCGAAGGTCTTTAATAAACGTTAATTAAACTTTTCTTACCTTAATGAAGTCGAGCGTTACAGGTGTTTCACGGCCGAACATGGATACCGTAACAGTAACCTGCTGCTTCTCTTCATTGATGTCCTTAACAACAGCTTTGCTGTCCTTGAAAGGACCGTCTGTGATGATGATGAGATCGCCGATGCGATAATCAACTTCAACAGTAGAGGGGATGATGAGTCCCATCTTGACCAAGTCTTCATCCGTCATCGGAATCGGCTTGTTCGGGTCAGGTGCTACAAAGCCCGTAACGCCGTTTGTGTTACGGATCTTGTACCAGAGATCCTTGTCAACCTTATCATTGTTGCCGTAAACGAGCTTCAAGAAGATGTAGTTGGGGAATCTCAGCTTCTCAACTTCCTTACGCTTGCCGTTCTTGGTCTCAACAACGATATCCGTCGGCAGATAGACCTCCTGGATAATGTTCTCCATATCCTGGGCCTTAGCATAATTCTCTATGGAAGTCTTAACTTTCTTCTCATATCCGCCGAAGGTATGGATTATATACCACTTGGCTTCATTATTATCCGGCATTTAATTACTCCTAAATCAAGCTTAGCCTTCAACAGAAGACTCAGTCTCCTCAACAGTCTCGGATGCTTCTGTAGCTGCTGTCGTAGCAACTGTCTCAGGAACAGTCTCAGCTGCAACCGTTGTCTCAACGATATCGTAGAAACCGACCTTATCGAGGATCCAGCGGCCGCCGTTACCGATCAGTGTAAGGTAAACAGCGAAGAACACGATTACAAGCAGAACTACTGCGGCGGTCTTAGCAAGCTTCTCGCCTGTAGGCCACGTAACGCGCTTAAGTTCAGCAAAAACATCGGAGATCTTCTTGCCCAGGCGCTTGAAAATGTTACCTTTGTTATCAGCCATTTTAAACGTCCTTTAAGAATTACTTGGATTCTCTGTGAATTGTGTGCTTACGGCAGAAGGGGCAATACTTCTTGAGCTCTAATCTCTCTGTATTGTTCTTCTTATTCTTGTATGTCTGATAGTTTCTCTGCTTGCACTCTGTGCATGCGAGAGTAAGCTTATCGCGAGCTCCGGCCTTTGCCATGGTCCAAATACCTCCAAATGTCGTGTTACAGGGGCTTTCAGGGTCCCTGCGCGCCAATTTCCGCGCAACTAAAAACAAGACCTGAACGGTCTAGCGCGAAGATTGTATCACACCAGGGGATATAAAGTCAACGAAAATATACGGAAGCGCCGATTATTTACGGCGCTTTTTCCGGAAGAGGCCGTATCAGCCTCTGCGTGATCTCAATTCTGTCTCAACGTCATCAATTGTGATGCCCTGATCAGCCATGAGGACGAGAAGGTGATATTCAAGGTCAGCGATCTCAGCAATGATCTCTTTCTTATCACGCTGGGAAGCAGCGATAACGACCTCAACTGCCTCTTCGCCGAGTTTCTTGGAGATCTTGTCCGTGCCCTTGTCGAAAAGGTAATTTGTGTAAGAGCCCTCTACGGGATGCTCCTGACGGTCCTTTATAACGCTGTAAAGTTCTCTCATGATATCCATTGATCATTCCTCCTTGTCACTGGCCGGATCCCAGTCGTTAAGTGATGTATAAAAACAAGATCTGTTGCCTGTATGGCAGGCTGCTCCGGTCTGGTCGATCTTATATAACAGTGTATCCCTGTCGCAGTCAATGCTGGCCGACATGACTTTCTGGAAATGACCTGATGTCTCGCCCTTTTTCCAGAGTTCGTTTCTTGATCTCGAGTAATAGTGCATATAGCCCGTCTCACATGTGAGTACAAAAGACTCCTCGTTCATGTAAGCCATCATAAGAACTTCGCCGTTCTCGTAATCGACCGTTATTGCCGGAACAAGACCGTCCGAATTCTTCTTCATCTTAGCCCACATCTCGTGAGGTCCGAAGTTATTGCTCATTTTACTCTCCTTACGGGGATTCCCTCGCCTTCAAGGTAATCCTTGAGATCAGTTATCTTAATTTCTCCGAAGTGGAAAAGGCTTGCCGCAAGTACGGCGTCAGCCTTGCCGCTGTTGATAGCGTCGGCAAAATCCTTCATGGAGCCCGCTCCGCCTGAAGCGATTACGGGTACTCCGACATTCTCGGAGATAAGTGCCGTTATCTTGTTATCGTAACCGGACTTGGTTCCGTCCTTGTCCATTGAAGTGAGAAGGATCTCGCCTGCTCCGAGTGAAACCGCCTTCTTCGCCCATTCGAGAGCATCAAGGCCCGTGGGCTTAGTGCCGCCGGCGATAACGACTTCATATCCAGAATCAAAGCCTTCTTCCCTTGCCTTAACGTCGATTGCGCATACGATGCACTGGGAACCGAACATGTCGGCAGCTTCCTTTACGAAATCAGGATTCTTAACTGCTGCGGAATTAAGCGAAACCTTGTCTGCTCCCGCATTAAGAAGTTCTCTTATGTCTTCAACGGTCCTGATGCCGCCTCCGATTGTAAACGGAATGAATATCTCATTGGCAACTCTTCTTGCCATCTCTACTGTCGTTCCTCTTGATTCAAGAGTTGCAGTAATGTCGAGGAATACAAGCTCGTCTGCGCCTGACTGATTGTATGTCTTTGCGCATTCAACAGGATCTCCGGCATCACGGAGAGATACGAAGTTTACGCCTTTGACGACTCTTCCGTCTTTGACGTCCAGGCAGGGGATTATACGCTTTGTAAGCATTTTGCCAGGTCCACCTTTCCTTCGTATATTGCTTTGCCGATAATTACTCCGGCACATCCTGATGTCTTTATGAGTTCAACGTCCTCATTGGAACCTATTCCGCCTGAAGCAATAACTTCAAGACCTGTGGCCTCTACCATTTCCTTTGTTGCTTCAACTGCAGGTCCGGTGAGCATTCCGTCTCTTGCTATATCGGTAAATACAACTGTCGTTGCACCGATCTCTTTGCACTTTAATGCGAAGTCGACAGCCTTGAGTTCCGAATCAGCGGTCCAGCCGTCAACAGATACGAATCCGTCGTGGGCATCGATGCCGATGGCAACCTTGCTGCCGAAACGTTCTATCGCCTTCTTCGTGAATTCGGGATCCTTAACGGCAGCAGTACCGAGAACTGCTCTTGATACGCCGTATTCCTCGATCCACTTTGCAAGAGTATCCATGTTGCGGATTCCCCCGCCCGTATCGACCTTAAGGCCGGTCTTAACGGAAATCTCTTTGATTATCTCGTGGTTTTCGGGAACACCGCTTTTCGCTGCGTCCAGATCGACCACGTGGATCCATGTTGCTCCGGCTTCCTTGAACATGAAAGCCTGGTCAAGAGGTGAATCGTTATATACGGTGACGTCGTCATATCTGCCCTGCTTGAGCCTGACGCATTTGCCACCGATCAGATCTATTGCGGGTAATATGATCATTTCTTTGTCTCCGCTACGAATTTCTTAAGTATGTTGAGTCCTGCCTCGCCGGACTTTTCGGGATGGAACTGCATTCCGAAAATGTTGTCGTGCTCAAAAGACGAACAGTATGAAATGCCGTATTCCGTCTTTGCGGCGATGTCGCTGACGTTATCGGGCTGGCAGAAATATGAGTGAACAAAATAGACGTAATCGCCTTCGGTAAGAAGTCTGCCCGTTACTTCCTTAAGGTTATTCCAGCCCATCTGGGGAACCTTAAGTCCTGAATCGGGGAAACGTCTTACAAATCCGGGAATGATTCCCAAACCTGATACTACGCCTTTCGTCTCTCTTCTCTCGATGAGATTCTCTTCAGAACCTTCGAGCATGAGCTGCATTCCGAGGCAGATGCCGAGGAAGGGCTTACCCGAATATGCGATGTTTATAAGAGGATCAACAAGATCTCTGTTCGTAAGTTCGTCCATTGCAGGAGCGAAGCTTCCGACGCCCGGGAGGATAACTCCTGATGCATCATAAAGATCACCCGCATCTGAAGTTATCTTGCAGTCACTGCCGATGTGCCTTAAAGCTTTTTCGACAGAGCCCAGATTGCCCATTCCGTAATCGACTATTGCTATCAAGGGATCAGATTTCCTTTCCCGTTATGCGTGAATAACACTCACGGTATTTTGCTGCAGTCTTCTCGATGATGTCCTCGGGAAGTGTCGGAGCGGGATATGTCTTATCCCAGTCAAGTGTCTCGAGCCACTCTCTGAGGAACTGCTTATCAAAGCTCTTCTGAGCGTGACCGGGTTCATACTCTGCTGCATCCCAGAATCTTGAAGAGTCAGGTGTGAACATCTCGTCGCATACTGTGAGCACGCCGTCGATCTTACCAAACTCGAACTTTGTATCAGCGAGGATGAGGCCCTTTGTAAGAGCAAACTCGGATACCTTGTTATAAAGCGCAATGGAAGCATCGCGAAGTCCCTTGGCATCCTCTTCACCGATGAGGTCAACGAGCTGCTCGTATGTGATGTTGATATCGTGACCGCTCTCTTCCTTAGTGGAAGGTGTGAACAAAGGCTCAGGGAGCTTATCGCCCTGTACCATGCCCTCAGGCATCTTAATGCCGCCGACAGTGCCGTTAGCCTTGTATTCCTTCAAAGCGGAGCCCTCGAGGTAACCTCTTAC
>CAJOJI010000080.1:10146-19891 GCA_905234715.1 uncultured Saccharofermentans sp. | reverse complement strand
GGGGCTGTACGTCAGGCCAATTACTCCCCATATTATAAGAAAAGTGCAACTGTCGGAGTTAATTACTCTCTAACAATTACACTTTCTATGGTACTAAAGAGGCTGTCACCAGGACAGCCTCTTCTTGCAGTTGAAATAGTTTTTGCTGATTACTTCATCGGTCTGCCGAAGATAAGTACCAGTCTGTCTTCCTTCGAGTTGAAAGTGCCTGAGCCCAATGAACCGAGTGACTGAGCCTCAGAGCTGCCGCCCATGGAGGACATAAGCTTTCCGCCGTCATCATCTACTACGGAGATAAGTGTCCAGCCGTCAGCTGACTTCTTCTTGAGGAGCTTTGAAAGAGCATCAACGTTAACTTCTGCAGCCTTGTTGTGCTCAACAGTCTCTACTGAATACTCCATCGGTCCGCCGGCAGCGCCGCCGCCTGATCTTACCTTCTTCTCAAGCTCTGCAACAGCGTTGTCCAATGACGCGAGTTTCTTCTCAAGCTCTGCCTTCTCCATCTCTTTCTCCTTGATCTTTGCTTCTAATTCTGTAATCTGATCGAGCATCTTGCCCTTTTCGCTCTCGCTCAATGCAGCCTGCTTAAGGAATACGGACTGCTTTTCTGCGTTGAGAACGATCTCCTGGGCTGCAGCTTCTGCAAGAACTGTAGCGTTCTTGGAATCAGCGATGATCTCCTTGGCTTCCTTAAGTTCAGCCTGGAGGCCTTTGATCTGATCCTGTATATCGATCGACTGCTGCTGATAATCGTTGAATTCTTTCTCAGCCTGATTCTTTCTTTCTTCGGATTCTTCGAGCTCTTTTCTTGCTTCCTTAAGAGTCTCATCGAGGTCCTTGCGTCTCTGGCTTGCATCCTTCTCAAAGTTCTCGATCTCGGCATTGAGTTCATCGCGCTTAGCCATCGCAGCTTCAGCCTCTGTCATGACCTGCTTTGCCTTCTCGGTCATCTCGTCGAGTTCAGCCTGTGCCTGCTTATTGCGCTCTTCGAGCTGAACGATGATCTGGTCTCTTTCAGCCTGAGCTTCAGCAATGAGCTTTTCCTTCTCGGCATTGGCGATATCTCTGTCGCGCTCTGCATCAGCCTTCATCTTGAGGGCTTCAGCTGCCTGCTTCTCGGAAAGCTTCTTATGCTCTTCTTCCAGCTTGGCCTTTTCCTTCTCGAAATCTTCACCCAGCTTTGCGATCTTAGCTTCTGCAGCCTTGATCTCCTTCTCTTTTTCAGCCTTGATCTTATCGGCATTGTCCATCATGTTCTGGACTTCTTTTGCCTGTGCGATCAATTCATCTCTCTTAGCGAGAGCCTCGCCATATTCCTTTTCGACCTGTGCAGCAAGCTGTTCTGTCTGCTTCTGGGTCTCTTCGTAGATCTTCTCCTGCTCGATCTTAGCTGCAGCGATGAGATCGTCATGTTCTTTCTGGGACTTCTTCTTAGCCTCAGCCATCATCTCGTTGGCTTCTTTGCGGAGAGCATCTCTCTTGTCGCGGGCTTCGATTACTTCGTCACGGATCGTGTCTACGGATTTCTCCAATGCTTCCTGTTCTGCAAGCTTCTTCTTCTGGAATGTTGTGAATTCCTTGTCGAGTTTAGCACGCTCGGTCTCATACTGTTCCTGCATGCTTGCATAATCACGCTTAAGCTTTTCTACAGCTTCAAGGATTCTCTTTTCTTCTTCGGAACGCTTCGCTTCTGCACGGGCTATATTGTCCTGCTGCTTCTGTTCAAGGATCTTTTTCGCTTCGGCAGCTGCCTCGTCGTTGTTTCCCTGGGAAGCTTTCTGGAAATCGTATTTGCACATTGAGCAGCGGGCAACATTGTCACCCATCATTACGCCGCAAACCGGACATCTCTTCATAACTTGGTTCTCCTAAAAAGCGCGCGAAATAATACACGCGCAAAAATTGTATGCGCCTATTATATACCAGGATGCCCTAATTTATTAGTTCTTTCTTAAGGGAATTTTATAAATTTTTAGTGAATTTTAAATGAGACTTGAAGTCCACAAGGGCTTTTTTTGTACTCGTTGTCATATAAAAACACCGGTTACCCTTCTTTATAATTAGCGTAATTTCTTTGGAGGAGGGGGCAAAATGCACCGTTTTATCACAAAAACCGTCATTACTGCATCAGCTGTCTGCCTTATGCTTTCAGGTCTTGCAGGATGCACCAAAAAGAGCGGCGACGTAAATAACAACGCCGTTGTGGGAATTACACAGGAACCCGGCATCTTCGATCCTCACACTGTAGTTGCAGCAGGCGATGAAGAGATCATCTTCAACGTTTACGAGGGCCTTTACAAGTACGATTACGAAGGCAACCTCAATCCCTGTCTTGCTACAGACGTTGAGATCTCCGCAGATGCTTCCGTATATACATTCACGATCAGGGACAGCGTCAAATTCCATGACGGTTCCGATCTCGACGCAGCAGATGTCGTATACTCCCTCAAGCGTGCGGCAGGCCTGCTCGACACACAGGACGGCACTGCTCTCGTAAGCGAGCTCGACTCAATAAAGGACGTTGCTGTCGCAGCTGACGGACGTGTTGAAGTTACTCTTGAGTCTCCCAACAGCGAGCTCTTATGCTATTTCACAACGGGAATCATTCCCGAAGGCTACGACAACTGCCAGAAGGTTCAAGTTTGAGTCATATACACCCGGCCAGAGCGTAGTCCTCGTTAAGAACGAAGACTACTGGGTACACGGTCTTCCCTACCTTGATACGGTTACTTTCAAGGTTTGCGCTGACATGGACGCAGGTCTCACAGAGCTTGCAGCAGGAAGCATCGACATCTTCCCTTATCTCACACCTGACCGTGTAAACCAGCTTGATTCAACAAAGTTCAACGTATTGTCCAACGGTTCAAACATGGTTCAGATCTTTGCTCTCAACAACTCCGTTGAGCCTCTGAACGATCTTAAGGTCCGTCAGGCAATCAACTATGCCATCAACAGAAAAGACATCATCTCCGTAACAATGGACGGAACAAGCGTAGAGCTCACAACAGCCATGAGTCCTGCTATGGGCAGCTATTACGACTCTTCACTTGACGGAACATTCGACCAGGATCTCGAAAAGGCAAAGTCTTTAATGGCTGAAGCAGGCTATGAGAACGGCTTTGACCTCACATGCACAGTTCCTTCAAACTATCTCATTCACGTAAATACCGCAGTAGAGCTCGCTTCCGAGCTTAAGGCTATCGGCATCAACCTTGAGATCAAGCAGGTAGACTGGGCAACATGGCTTGACCAGGTCTATAAGGGACGTCAGTATGAGACAACAGTCATCGCACTCACAAGCGCTTACGCACCTTACGATGTTCTTGAGCGTTACCAGTCTTCCGATGACGGAAACTTCATCAACTACTCCAACAGCGAGGTTGATGCTCTCATGGCTCAGATTCCGCTCATTTCAGACGTAAACGAGAGAACAGAGCTTTACCATCAGGTATTAGGTCTCCTTACTGCAGATGCGTGCTCCGTATACATCCAGGATCCCACGACGATCACCGCAGTGTCCACAAGACTTGAGGGTTATCACGTATATCCGATGTATGTTCAGGACATGTCCCAGGTAAAGCTTGCCGGCAACTGATAATTATCCGGGTTAAATACATACATAAAAGGCTGTCTCTGCAAAGCAGGGGCAGCCTTTATTCTTTTGATTTAAGCGAAAAGCATATATAATAGGTTCCTATTTAGAATCCTTAATGGGGGGAGCAGGATTTGAAGAGCAAAACCGGATATTTCATCGAGAAACTCATAGAGCTTATCTTGACACTTCTTGTTGTGTCATTGCTCGTTTTTGCTGCCTTTTCGATCATCCCCGGAGATGCCGCAAGAGTAATGCTCGGCCCCAATGCTTCAGAAGCACAGGTAGAACTGCTCCGCGCCCAGCTCGGCCTTGATAAGCCTCTTATCGTCAGATACGGTTCATGGCTTTTGGGCATCATCACTTTCAATCCGGGAACATCCTACGCATTTAACATGAGCGTTGCAGAGCTCATCGGTCAGAGACTTCCCGTAACCGTCGGAATGAGTGTCATCGCAATGCTGATGGTCATCATCATTTCTTATCCTCTTGCAGTCGTAAGCGCAAGAAAACCGGGCCGTCTGGGCGATCAGATATGTTCCGTCATCGGCCACGTTCTTTTCGCGATACCGCCTTATGCAGCTTCACTTCTGCTCATACTTTTGGCAGGCTCGCTCTTCTCACTTGTAACGGTCGGAAACTATGTAAGTCCCAAAGACGATTTCTTCGGCTATGTCGGCTGCCTTCTGCTGCCGTCTTTTGCGATCGCCCTGCCGAAGATCGCCATGAGCTTTAAGTTCTTAAGGTCTTCCATCATCGAGCAGCGAGCTTCAGATTATGTGCGCACTTCAAAGAGCCACGGACTTTCTGATCTCAAGATCCTCATCCGCCACGTGCTCCCGAATTCAAACGTTTCCTCGATCACGATAATCTCCATTATCCTCTCGGACATTCTGGGCGGAAGCCTTATCGTCGAGCAGGTATTCAATCTTCCCGGATTGGGACGTCTTCTCCTGATGGCGATTGAACGCCGTGATTTTCCGCTTCTTTCAGGCATCGTATTCTATCTCGCATTCATAACGGTCATCCTCTACTTCCTTTCCGACATCGCCGCAAGCCTTGCCGACCCTAGGATCAGGTTGAAGTAAGGGGGCCCTGTCATGCAGTCAGTAAAGAACAAGACAAACAGATCTCCTGAAGCGTCCGCATTCTACACGGCCGGACTTATTCTGCTCGGCATCGTCGTTGTATCATTCATCGTCTCGCTGTTCTGGACACCTTACGAACCTGATGCCACCAATGCAGCTTCAAAGCTCCTGGCACCCTGTCTTGAGCATCCTTTCGGCACGGATAACCTCGGAAGAGACGTGCTTTCCAGAGTCATGTCCGCTTCTAAATACACGATATTCATCTCTGCCGCAGGCGTAGCCATAGCGCTCATTCTCGGCACAGTTGCAGGCATTCCGGCAGGATATTTCGGCGGAATCACCGACAGGGGAATAATGCTTTTGGGCAACAGCATCATGTGCTTCCCGGGCATTCTTTTGGCCCTTGTTGCCGTAGCTGTTTTCGGTCCTTCCGTCACCAACGTCATCTGGGCACTGGGACTTGTTTTCGCGCCGACATTTGCAAGGGTATGCAGAGTCGGAACTATGGAAATAAAAGAATTGGATTATATAACGCACGCGCGCGTAATGGGTGTTAAGCCGGTACGCATAATGACGTTCCACATCTTCCCGAACCTCGTGGGACAACTCCTTCCGGCAACAGTCATTGGCCTTGCAAACATGACTCTTTTCGAGTCCGGTATGAGCTATCTTGGCTTGGGCGTTCAGCCGCCCGATGCTTCATTCGGCAAGATGCTCTCGGAAGCCCAGGCTTATGTCCGCGTGGCTCCCTGGCTCGTAATCTTCCCTGCGCTGATGCTGATATTCTATATTCTCGGCCTCTATTTCATCTCTGAGGGACTCCGCGTCAACCTCTCGAAAGGAGGCAAGTGATGCCGCGCCATATCCACATCGTGAAAGTACATCACCTTACCCTCTCTTTCCCGACGCGCAAGGATCCCAACCCCAAGCCAATCCTGGACGATGTCGATTTCGGCATCAGAGACGGCGAGATCCTGGGACTCATCGGCAACTCCGGCTGCGGTAAGACCATGACCTCACTTGCAATCGCAGGCCTTCTTCCCGAAGCCGCTTCAATAACGTCAGGTTCCATCAAGTTTGCAGGCGAAAACCTTCTCGAGATGAAGCCGAAGGCAAGACGCGCGATGCTCGGAAAAGACATCGGCATGATCTTCCAGGAACCTTCAACCGCACTTGACCCTCTCATGACATGCGGCAAGCAGCTTGAGGAAGTCCTTACAGCGCACAAAGACAATCAATTGACGCCTGAACAACGCCATAAGACCATAACCGAAATGCTTGAAACAGTCGGCTTTACCAATGCTGAAGAGATCTGCGGACGTTATCCCCACCAGCTCTCGGGCGGCCAGCGCCAGAGAGTCCTCATCGCCGGAGCGGCACTCTTAAAACCCCGTCTCCTCATTTGCGACGAGCCCACATCTTCGCTCGATACGGTAACTACTGTATCCATACTGGCACTTCTTAAAGACCTGTGCCACAAGCTTCACATGACAATTCTTTTCATCTCCCACGACCTGTCGGCAGTAAGAGGATTCTGCGACCGCGTCATGGTAATGAAGGACGGAAAGATAATAGATAAAGACACGGCTTCAGAGATCCTGAGCCATCCTAAAAACACATACACGGCAGAGCTTTTGACCAATGCAAGACTCGACACGAGGATACTCGGTCTTGAGCCCGCAAACGCTGATTATTCAAAGAGTCCCGTCCTCACGGCGAAGGATATCACCGCAGGCTACGGCAGATCTTTGTTTGAGCGTGGCAGTAAAAAGTCCGGTGACAACAACATCCTTCACGATGTATCACTCGAAGTATTCCCCAATGAGATACTTGGTCTCATCGGTGGTTCCGGCAGTGGAAAGACTACGCTTATCAGATCCCTTCTGGGTCTCCTGCCTCATTCAGGCACGGTAAACATCAAGAGCACAAGTGTCGGTGCGATCTTCCAGGATCCGGTATCCTGCCTGAATCCCGCACACACCATCAGGTGGCACATGGAAGAAGCCTTAAGAGCTTCCGGCAAAGCGAAAACGATTAACGGCACCGGTTCCAGATCAGAAAGAAAAGCCAGGACTTTAGCAAGGATAATCGCAGTTCTTGAAGAATGCGGTCTCGGCGAGAAATACCTGTCACGCCACCCCAAGGAACTCTCCGGCGGCCAGCGCCAGCGCGTTGCCATCGCAATGTGCCTTATCCAGGAACCTGCCCTCATCATCGCAGATGAGCCGTTCTCATCTCTGGATGCTAGCTCATCTGCCGAACTCTTAAAGCTCATGACGGATATCAACAGGGAGCTCGGCACCGCATTTCTTCTCATTACCCACAACATTCACATCGTAAGACAGATCTGTCCGCGTGTGCTCGTAATGGACCACGGAAAGATCTGTGAAGAAGGAATCACAACGGAAGTCCTGACAGCTCCCAAATCAGAATGCGCATCTGCCCTTCTTGAAGCAGAACGCAAGATCCACGGAATCTAAAAAGTAAGAAAGGCTGCTCCGAGGAGCAGCCCATCTCAAGGGTGATCTATATAAAGTGATGTCACTTTTATATTTCATATGAAGTCTTTCTATTATTAGGTCGTTGTATATTCTACAACACATGCAGTTGTAGCTCCTTTATACCCGCCATTGCCCTCGCTATATATCTGAATCTTCTCAGTATTATCGTTATAAAAATTTACTCGATAATATCCATTGCCAAGATTAGTAACCGTTCCGTTATAAGATTTAAACTCGTAATCCGATCCGGCTCCGGCAACATAAATCACAGCTGTATTAGTTCCTTTTGGTATTGCTGCTTCTATTCGGCAAGCATTGTATTGATCACCTTGCTGAGTTATGTTTGTCGAAGTGCCACTAGCTGTAGATTTATCATTCGAACCATATGTCGTAGTTCCGCTATTAGGACGGCCTGTATTACCATATGAAGGTGATCCACTCTGATTGCCGGTACCCTGATTGCCAGTGCCCTGATCGCCAGTGCCCTGATTGCCGTCACCCTGGTTGCCGCCGCCCTGGTTGCCGCCGCCCTGGTTGCCATCACCCTGGTTGCCGCCGCCCTGGTTGCCATCACCCTGGTTGCCGCCGCCCTGGTTGCCATCACCCTGGTTACCGCCACCCTGGTTGCCACCTTGGTTTCCGCCCTGGTTGCCACCACCCTGTTTCTGTTTCAGGTATTCATCTTCACTCATGCCGTTATGAGCACTCGGATTATAGACAGGCTTGATGTCAGTGCTGCCGTCCTTGCATCCGGCTTCGATCTCTTCTGCTGTATAACCCATCTTAATATAAGCATTGTAGTTGCTAAGCCACAGCTTATAATCTTCAGGGGTCTGGAAACCACGGTGCTCAGGGATTGAAGGATCCCACTCAGCGATGATGTGCCAGCCGTCTTCCTGATAATCGAATGTAATTTCGCCATCAGTCCAGCCTTCGTTCAGCATCTGCTCTTTCATCTTCTTAGCCTGGTTTTCAGGGGTATAGTTCGGGATTGGGTCCCAATAAACCATATTCTTTCCATAGCTGTCTACTTGGTTTCTGGCGTACTCTTCAAAATGATCACCATTGTTCATTGACAAGTTCTTTTGCGTTTCACTTGCTCTGTTTACCGTTGCGGCAACACCAAGGAAAGCACCAGCAGAAAGAATAACGATAATCGCAACTACGATTACGATCTCAAGAAGCGTAAAGCCTCTTCTTCCATTTCTCATTTTTTTCATATAGATCACACTCCCTTGCATCAACTAAAGTTTTTGCTGATATGTAGATTATAATTGAATGGTTTTTGACAATTCAATCACCAAGACATTGAATTTATAAGCATGTTTTTAACAATATGTAACAAAGAATTAAACGGTCCTTTGCTGAAGGATCTTTTTCGCTTCGCCTAACAAGGAATCCTTGGTATTGACGCATTCTCCATCTACATAGCGTTTAAAGACCTCTCCGAGTATTTCGCCTATAACGGGTCCTTCCTTAACACCCAGGGAGATAATGTCACGGCCGTCGATAGCAAGACCTTTTATGTCGAACACCGCGCCTGAAGCCTTCAGGTCCTCAGATATCGCATTAAGTTCCTCCAGACGCTCTATACGGGTCTGACCGAGAGGTGAATGGGCAAGGATATCCGCACGCTGAAGAACTTTCAGCTTGTCTAATATCTCTTCGGGATACCTGCTCATGAATCTGTGAACTTCTTTTCTGTCCGCTTTGATATAAGTATCGTGAAGTCTGACAAGAAGGCATACATTGGTGAAGAACTGCTTTGGGAACTTGAGTTCATTAAGGACTCTGACCGTTATTTCCTCACTGACTTTAGGGTGGCCTTTCATGTGGCCGACGCCGTCTTCATCGAAACGGAAGCACTTGGGCTTTCCGAGATCATGGAAAAGAGCAGCCATTGCAAGTTCCGGATCGCGGCCCTTATCTTCCTCATAAGGGATCATGTCCAGAACATCCAGAGTGTGCTCAAGCACGTCTCTGTCGTGGTATTTGGAATGCTGCTCGAAACCTTCGCACTCGCCTATCTCCGGAACGATGACGCTCAGCACTCTGCATCCTGTCCTGATCGCTTTGGGAGCGAACTTGCCGGTTACTATACCTGTGAGTTCTGCCGCTATCCTCTCGCCTGAGATCTTCTTAAGTTCGTCGGCATGGGTTTCCATGGCACTAAGAGTTTCAGGTTCAATATCAAAGCCGAGCCTTGAACAGAATCTTATTGCACGGAGAATTCTCAATGCATCTTCACAGAAACGCTCACCGGGATTGCCGACTGCACGTATGATCTGCTTTTGGCAATCTTCCTTTCCGCCTTCGGGATCGAAGATCTTTCCTTGGGAATCCATGTACATTGCATTGATCGTAAAGTCCCTGCGCCTGACATCTTCTTCGATGGTTGTCTTGAAAACGACCTCGTCAGGTCTTCTCATATCAGAGTACGAGCCTTCTTCCCTGAAAGTCGTGACCTCAACGTCGCCTTCGGAAGTAACAGCCGTAACCGTGCCGTGTTTGGCGGCATTGTCGTAATAGTTGATCCCGGCCTCAGCGAAAATACTTACCGTTTC
>CAJOJI010000080.1:0-10094 GCA_905234715.1 uncultured Saccharofermentans sp. | reverse complement strand
TCGCGCACGGCGCCGCCGGCCACATATGCTTTATGACCGGAAGATTCAATCAGTTTCAGAATCTCTCTTACATACGGAGGGATCCTTTTCGCCGTGTCGGGATAATCATTTAACATGACTTAATTATAATGCGAATCGTCATATTCTTGAAATAATTTAGGCATACCTGTTTGGATATAATTATTGTGTTTATTAATAAATGTGCTTTTCGCGAGGAGGATAATATGGTCTTTACGAGAAAACCTTATCAGATCGATTCTGTCTATTATGAGGACAACACACTCAAGATCGGATGTGAATGTCAGGAGTATTCCGAAGCGCTCACCGGCGGCAAGGGAAGCTTCAAAGACACTAAGGGCAGAATGACCATTTCGGTCTTCTCACCTGCCAATAACCTGATCACTGTTAAGGTAACCAACCATCACGCCGCACCCCGTTCAAAAGGAACTGCAGCAATCGAACTCGTTCCCACTACAGGCACACTCGATGACTTGGGCGAAGTCCTCGCATTCAAATCAGGAAATCTCGAAGCACATATAAACAAGAAAACATTTGCAATCAAATTCATTTTCTGCGGAAATGAGCTCCTTGCTCAGACCGCCAATATGCCTGTCTTCTATAAGACCGGTTCCGGAACCGAAAACTGCTATGCAATTTCCTCCGATGCATGCACCGGAGCTTCTTTCAATATCGGTTCAAGAGAATTGTTCTATGGCTTGGGCAGTGCAGGATCTTCTATCGTAAGAAACGGACAGATCGTTAAGTGCAATGCTTCTGGCAGCAAGCCGGGCACCGGATTTGTTCCGTTCATCCTCTCCGATTCCAAGTACGGACTGTTTGTTAATACGAACAAGCCTGTTACTTTCGACGTCGGTTCAAACAGCGGCAAACTGAGTTTTGAAGCTGAGAGCGAAGAGATCGAATACAGCATCATCGCAGGCAACACTCTTGTTGAGATACTTGAGATCTTCAGCCAGCTCAACGGCCGTACACCGACTGGTTGAAAGAGGTTCGCAAGCTTATTTTCGAGGGGAAAGAAAAGGAGGCTCATGAAGTGATAGACCGTTTCTTCTCGTTGGGTGAAGTCAGCGAGATCTGGCTCGGCAATTCATGGCATCCCGATTATGCACCTTACGGTTTCTCATGGGATACAGTCAGATTCCCCGACCCGCTCGGATTTGCAAGATCAGTATCCGATCTCGGCATAACAGTCGGTCTTTCCGTAAGTCCTTTCGTTTCCGAGAGATCACCTGAATATCCGGATCTTCTCGACACCGGATGCCTGATCTACACACCTGAAGGAAATGCCGTACTCTGTGATGCAGACAAGGGCGGCGTCGCTCTCCTTGATCTTAATGTTCCGGAAGCGAGAAGCTGGTTTATCAACAGCTGCACAAATCTTGCAAGAGACGGTTTTTCCGTTTTCGAATCTAACTTCACACATTCTTTATCCGAAGCCTTCGAAAAGGCTTCCGGCAGAAAAGGATGTCTTGCAAACTACGTATCGATACTTAATTCCGACCTCAGCGGAACATCTTCACGCGAGCGCGGACGCCTCGGTTCATTCATCATTGCCGATTCCGTTTTCTCAGGAGACCAGCAGGCTCCTTATACAAACATCTATACAACAATGGCACCTGATTTCTCTGACCTTTCCGCAGCCGTTAAGAATTCTATCTCTTACGGACTCACAGGTTTCGGCGGAGTAAACATCGACATTCCCGAAAAGGATCTTACGGATGCCAAGCTTTTCGACCGCTGGATCAGCTATGCGGCATTCATGCCTCACACAAGATTCAAGGGTTCACTTAAGTTCCTTGAAGACGCTAAGACGCTGACAGCCATCAAGGCTTTCAATGCAATCAGAACAGGTCTTGCTCCTTACATCTATTCAAGCCTTTGCGAGAATGTTAAGTACGGCACACCCGTCATCCGTGCAATGGCAATAGAATTTGCTGGCGACCCGGCAGCTGCTGCATTCGACTCCGAATACATGCTCGGTGCATCGCTTCTCGTCGCTCCGGTAACAACTTCAGGCGACAGCATCAGAGTTTATATCCCTGCCGGCATCTGGACTGATTTCATGACTCACGAGAAGGTCCAGGGACCCCGTTACCTTTCACGCAAGGCAGTGCCCGGAACTGTTCCCGTATTTGTCCGTCCTAATTCGATCGTTCCTACAAGAACACCTGATTCCAATGCAGGAATCGGTTCACTCGATAACCTTACATTCTCATGCTTCGGTCTTGGCAACGGAACAACTGCCGCTTGCGAAGTTTTCGCTGACGGCGGTCAGGGTTCAGGCATCATCACGGCTGAAGTCACAGGCAACAAGATAACTGTCCGCACGCAGAATCTCGGCGGCACAAAGAAGCTTGTCCTGTCAGGAATTTTCAACGTTGTCGGATTGTCAGAGTCAGTACCGGAGAAACTCAGCTACGGTACATCAATCGAGTTCACGAGCAACGAACTGGTTATCAGCTTAGGTTAAGGCTGCGATCGGTACTTCATCAAAGTACTCAATAAGGTCTTTGAAATACTCTTCCTTTACTGCGGGTTCATTCTGGATCTCGTGACGGTAAGGGCCGTAGTTCTTTGACTTCGGATGCGCGCCGGCTTCCTCCATCTTCGCGATGACCTTCTCGACACCCTCTCCGTAACTTCCTACGGGATCTTCGCTTCCGTATGTAAAGAAACACGGGCGGTCCGGGAGCTGCTCATACGCTTCCTTGCTCTGCATGAATTTGATTATGCTGAACAAAGTCCTGAAGCCGTCGCTCGTAAAAGTGAATCCGCACATGGGGTCATCAGCGTATTTTTTGACTTCCGTTTCATCGGTGGACAGCCAGTCGAGACCTGACTTCGGGTTCTTGATACGCTTCGTATAGCTTCCGAAAGCAATGACGTTCAATAAATGATTCTTCCTCTTCTTCCCTCCGAAAACGCAGGCGGTACTTGCAAGGAACTTGCCTACGCCTACTGCGGGGTTGGGACCCATGGTCGATGAGAATACATACCCGTCGAACTGCTTGTTGTATCTCGGTGTGGAATATATGGACCTTACGACAAACGATCCCATCGAGTGTCCGTAAAGAATGTATTTAAGACCCTTTCGGCCGAACTTCTCTACCGCATATTCATGAAGGCCCATCTCATCGGTCAGGAGCATCTGCCAGCTGTTTCCTGCTCCTCCGAAATATCCTTTTGGAAAACCCTTCTCCTCATTAAGAAAATAAGTCTGGCCGTGTCCGGGCATATCCATACCGCAGACGTGATATCCTGCAGCATTGAATGCAGCGATCATCTCTTCATAACGTGCGATGTATTCGGCCATGCCGTGGCATATCTGGACGACGCCCTTTATCTCGGGAGCTGATGACAGATAGAAGAATGCCACAGTCTTATAGCCGTTGCCTGTTGAACTGACAAATGCCATTCTTTGCGGTTTGAGCTGTTCCATCGTAATTCCTCCACGGTAGAATAAGGTCTTCTTATTACCTGATATTCTAACATCTTTTCGTTGATCTCAATTGCCGCATCGTTGCTTGAGTTTACGATTTTGCGTTTCAAAGGTTTTGTCATAGAATATAAAACATTAAATTTTTAAAATGTTTTATAATATTTGAACTTGTATTGTAGTATGTTACTATATGCGTGATCTGAAGATCGCCGATGACTGCAGACAGTTTACCGAGGAGGGAATAGATATATGTTCGAGATAGTATCGAAAACTAAACTGGCCGATAAGGTATGGCGCATGGACGTCGTTGCTCCGCTCGTAGCAGGCAAGGCAATGCCCGGCCAGTTCCTTATCATCCGTGTTGATAAAGACGGTGAGAGAATTCCTCTTACGGTTTGCGACTTCGACAGAGAGAAGGGCATCGTAACGATAGTCTTCCAGACAGTAGGCGCCGAGACCGAGCGCATGAGCAGAGTTGAAGTCGGCGAATGCTTTGCAGATGTCGTAGGTCCTTTGGGCCGCCCGTCTGATCTGTGCGACCTCCCCATCGAGGAGCTCAAGAAAAAGAAGATCCTCTTCATTGCAGGCGGCGTCGGAACGGCACCCGTATACAATCAGCTCCAGTGGCTCCACGAAAACGGAGTTGACGTTGACTGCATCCAGGGCGCAAGGACCAAGGATCTCCTCATCCTCGAAGACGAGATGAGAGCAGTCACTTCGAATCTTTATTTCGCAACGGATGACGGTTCATACGGCATCCACGGCAACGTCTGCGTTGCTCTCCAGCAGCTCTGGGACGAAGGCAAGCATTACGATCACTGCGTAGTAATCGGACCCGTCATCATGATGAAGTTCGCCTGCCAGCTCACCAAAAAGCTCGGAATCCATACGATCATTTCAATGAACACCATAATGGTAGACGGCACCGGAATGTGCGGTGCGTGCAGACTTCTCGTAGGCGGCGAAGTCAAGTTCGCATGCGTTGACGGTCCTGAATTCGACGGCCACGAGGTCGACTTCGATCAGGCCATGCAGCGTTCACGCCTTTACAAGACACAGGAAGGCGAGCTCATGTTAAGACTCACCGAAGGCGATACACACAGCGGCAACTGCGGTGTCTGCTCGTAAGATTTTCGGGATAGGAGAATAAATATGGAAATAGATGTATTAAAGAAAGTACCGGTCGCAGAGCAGGATCCCCAGATCCGTGCAACAAACTTCGACGAGGTAAATCTCGGCTATACAAAAGACGAAGCTGTACTCGAAGCATCCCGCTGCCTTACCTGTAAGAACGCGCGCTGCGTAGAAGGCTGCCCCGTATCGATCAACATCCCGGGCTTCATCTCAAAGCTCAAGGAAGGCGATGTCGAAGGCGCTTATGAAGTTATCTCATTATCTTCATCACTCCCCGCCGTATGCGGCCGTGTATGCCCTCAGGAGACACAGTGCGAAGCAAAGTGCGTAAGAGGCATCAAGGGCGAGGCAGTATCCATCGGACGTCTCGAGAGATTCGTTGCCGACACGGCAAAAGACATGGGCATCAAGCCCCGCCTCCCGGAGGGCCTCGTTAAAAAGGGCAAGAAGGTTGCAGTAATAGGCGCAGGTCCTTCAGGCCTCACATGCGCAGGCGATCTCGCAAAGCTCGGTTATGACGTTACCATTTTCGAAGCTCTTCACAAGGCAGGCGGCGTACTCGTTTACGGTATCCCGGAGTTCCGTCTCCCCAAGGATAAGGTCGTCGCAAAGGAGATCGAGAATGTTAAGAGCCTTGGCGTAAAGATCGTCACCGATGCAGTCATCGGCCGCGCACTTACGATCGACGACCTGTTCGAAAAGGAGGGCTTCTCTGCCGTATTCATCGGTTCAGGCGCAGGTCTTCCCCGCTTCATGAACATCCCCGGAGAACAGTCTTTGGGCGTCTTCTCCGCTAACGAATATCTCACAAGGTCTAACCTCATGGGCGCATTCTCACCCGATTCGAGAACACCTATCATGAGAGCAAAGAAAGCAGTCATCGTAGGCGGCGGCAACGTAGCAATGGACGCAGCACGTACGGCTAAGCGTCTCGGTGCCGAAGTCCACGTCGTATACCGCCGTTCAGAAGCTGAGCTTCCCGCACGTGCAGAAGAAGTACATCACGCAAAAGAAGAGGGCATCATTTTCGATCTCCTCACAAATCCCGTCGAGATCATTGCAGATGAGAACGGCTGGGTAACAGGCTGCAAGTGCATCCGCATGGAACTCGGCGAACCCGACGCTTCTGGCAGAAGATCACCTGTCCCGGTTGAAGGTTCTGAATTCATCATCGAATGCGACGCAGTCATCATGTCACTCGGAACATCACCTAACCCGCTGATCAAGACGACCACAGCAGGCCTTGAAACAAACAAGCGCGGCGGCATCATCGTTAACGAGTCAGAGATGACCACACGCGACGGCGTTTTCGCAGGCGGAGATGCGGTAACTGGCGCAGCAACCGTAATCCTCGCAATGGGCGCAGGAAAGTCTGCCGCTAAAGGCATAGACGAATATCTATCTAAGAACTGATTTCGAGTTAACCACTCACTTTGAGGATGTCCTGCGGGGCATCCTCTATTATTTATTCCGTGACTTCCGGATCGCCGGCACATTCGTTGCCGAGATAGACCGGGTATTTCTTGCACTCATATAGATTCATAATAGGGCGCCTGAGTTTGGACGGATAAAGAGGCGTCTTATTCAGCATATCGATGCTGAGCCACTCATATCCCGCCTGATTATTGTCGCCGTGATGTTCCTTATAACTCTCACCTATATAATCGCATAGGAACACGATATCGACCCTGTGGAACGGCTCGCCCTCAGAACCCTCAATGATGAACACCGCATCTTTGGCTTTAACCTCAATGCCTGTCTCTTCGGCAACTTCCCTCTCGCATGCATCAGGCAAAAGCTCGCCTGCCTGCTGGCCGCCGCCGGGCATGATGTAAAACTCTTCGCCGTTATCGTTGATCTTTACTGCCAGCATCCTGCCGTCTTTTATGACCAGTGCCTTTGCAGATGTGCGCACATTCCTTTCCACAGCTTATCCTCCATATTTCCCGTGTCTGCTCTTAAGATACCATTATAGCTTGCCCCAAAGAGGTAAATTTTCGCCGTTCTGGGGCAAAAATGTGCTGAATCTTGCCCCAAATCCCGGAAAAACAGTCGGTTTGGGGCAAGAAGAGCCGTCCGTGTTTTCGCGATGCGGGAATAAAAAAGAGCCCGCGCTTCAAAAAAAGCACGGGCCCTGATAAGTCAATTCGTTATACGTGAATTATGCGTTGCAGATGATGGAGAAATCCTCAGCCTTGAGGGAAGCACCACCTACGAGACCGCCGTTGATGTCAGCCTGAGCGAAGAGGCCTGCAGCATTCTTGGCATTGCAGGAACCGCCGTACTGGATCGTGATAGCCTCAGCGCACTTAGGGCAATAGAGCTCAGCGATAACGCCACGGATGAACTTGCAAACTTCCTCAGCCTGCTCGTCTGTAGCTGTCTTGCCTGTGCCGATAGCCCAGATAGGCTCATAAGCGATTGTGATCTGGCAGAGCTTGTCAGCAGGGATATCCTTGAAAGCGCCAACGATCTGGCCCTTGATCCAGTCGAATGTCTCGCCTGCTTCACGCTGAGCAAGAGACTCACCGCAGCAGATGATAGGTCTTACACCATACTTGAGGAGTGCGAGAGCCTTCTTGTTAACTGTCTCGTCTGTCTCTGCGTTGTACTCTCTTCTCTCGGAGTGGCCGATGATGCAGTAGTTAACGCCCATCTTAGCGAGCCAGAGAGGTGAGATCTCGCCTGTGAATGCACCCTTCTCTTCGAAGTGGCAGTTCTGAGCAGCGATCTTGATGTTTGTGTAAGCAGCAGCCTCAACTGCAGCAGCAAGTGCTGTAGCAGGAACGCCGAGAGCGATTCTGTGCTCAGCATTCTTAACGAGGGGCTTGAGCTCTTCGATGAGCTTAACTGCATCTGCAGGAATACCGCAGTTCATCTTCCAGTTGCCTGCAGCAAAGATTCTGCCTGTCTTCTTGTCGTTGAGGCAGTCGATACCGGGGAGAACCTTACCCTCGATGTACTCGAGAGAAGCGCCGCCGCCTGTGGAGATGTGAGAAACCTTATCAGCATAGCCGAGCTTCTCGATAGCAGCTGCGGAGTCACCGCCGCCGATGATTGATGTGCAGTCTGCATCAGCGATTGCCTGAGCGATAGCCTTTGTACCAACTGCGAACTTCTCGAACTCGAATACGCCAGCAGGGCCATTCCAGATAACTGTCTTAGCGCCCTTGATAGCCTCAGAGAACTTAGCGATTGTTTCAGGTCCGATGTCGAGGCCCTGCCATCCGTCAGGAATCTCCATTGTAGGAACTACCTTGCTGTTAGCGTTTGCATCGAAAGCATCAGCAACAACTGTATCTGTAGGAAGAAGGAGCTTAACGCCCTTCTCTTCAGCCTTAGCGAGGATCTCCTTAGCGAGGTCAACCTTGTCAGCCTCGAAGAGGGAATCACCGATCTTGCCGCCCTGAGCGCCGATGAATGTATAAGCCATACCACCACCAATGATGATAGTGTCAGCCTTGTCGAGGAGGTTTGTGATAACACCGATCTTGTCGGAAACCTTAGCACCGCCAAGGATAGCAACGAAAGGTCTTGCAGGGTTATCAAGTGCACCGCCGATGAAGTCTATTTCCTTCTTGATGAGGTAACCGCAAGCGGAAGGAAGGAAGTTTGCAAGACCAGCTGTGGATGCATGAGCACGGTGAGCTGTACCGAAAGCATCGTTAACATAGAGATCAGCCATGGAAGCGAGTTCTGCAGCGAACTTAGGATCGTTCTTTGTCTCTTCCTTGTGGAAACGGACGTTCTCGAGCATAAGGATCTCGCCGTCCTTGAGAGCAGCTGCCTTAGCCTTTGCATCTTCGCCGATAACGTCAGCAGCGAGAGTAACGGGCTTGCCGATGAGCTCAGCAAGACGGTCTGCTGCGGGCTTCATGGAGAACTTAGCCTCAGGACCGTTCTTCGGACGGCCGAGGTGAGATACGAGGATAACCTTCGCATTGTTGTCTACGAGGTACTTGATTGTAGGGAGAGCACCCTTGATTCTCTTGTCGTCTGTGATCTTTGTGCCTGTCTCTTTGTCGAGCGGTACGTTAAAGTCAACACGGACAATAACTCTCTTGCCGGCTACGTCTAAATCTTCGACGCTTTTCTTGTCATACATTGCCATGGATTGTCACACTCCTGATTCATATTTTGTGTTTTGGGAAGCACCTTATACAGTGCCTCTTATTTACTGACCCAAAAATTATACTATCTTCGGGCGATATATAAAAGCAAGAAAAAAGGCGAGTTTGGCGTTATTTTTGCCAAACCCGCTCTTATTTGTCATTAAAACAAGCTAGTGAAAATTATTTCTTGCCAAGGAGCTCTACGATCTCGTGGATCTTGAATACCTTCTGGCCGTCAACATAGAACCTGTAAAGCTCTCCGTCCTTGTCGTAGATCTCGAAATGCTTGCCGTAAGATGCAACCAGGCCTCTCATCGAATCGATCTCGAAAACCTTTGTCTCGAACGGTGCATTCGGGTCGAGCTTTCTGTCCTTGTACTTTCTCATCGGCTTGCCCTTCTTGTAAGGTATGCCTTCTTCAGCGGGACAGTCGGTACCGACATAAGTGATCTCCTTGTCGGTGATCGTGATCCTGCCCTTACCTGTTTTCGCAAATGTGAATCTGTCGAAAACCTTGAACAGATCGGCATTCATTTCCATCTTGAATCCGCCCGCTTCGAGCTGGTCCTTTATGAGGCCTCTCTCCCACTCCGTCCACTTGTGGAGGTCGTCGAAAACGACACACTGGGGATCGGCCTTTTCGATGAGACCGGTGGGAAGATATCTTGCAGCGTTGCCGCAGTTGGAGCACTGGATCATGTCGCCCTTGCCGGAATTCATGAACTGCATCGTATATTCAGAACCGCACTTAGGGCACGCATAAGCGATGTTCTGAAGACCGGATGCAAGCTTCTTGCCCTTGTATGTTCTGGGATTCTCGCGGATCCAGTCGTTCTCGTTATAGTCAACGCCTTCAAGGATCTTCTGCTGAAGTTCCTCGATGGACAGCTGCTTTACCTCGTCAGAATAGATCTTCTTAACGAACTCTGCGCTGATCCTGCCCTTGCGCATACCTGACTTTGACCATCTCGGCCATGCCATGTAAGCACCGTGAATGTGTGCGATATAAACAGAAGCGCCTGCCTTCTTTGCAAGTCTTGCGACACCGTCGTCGAATCCTACGGATTTACCGTCAACGTGTCTTGTGGCCTCAGGGTAAACGATGATGACACCGTTACGCTTCATGACGCGCATCATGGCCTTAACAGCTGCCGTATCAACGACGAACTGCTTCTTCGGAATGGCGCCTCCGAGCTTGAACCAGTGGCCCCAGCCCTTAGCCCTGAATACGAACTCGCCTGTTACGAAGTTCGCAGGTCTTGCCTTTGTAAGCCTGTTGGTAACCATCGGGTCGAGATAAGACTCGTGATTCGAGATAACAATGATCGGTCCTTCGTGCTTAACGAATTCCATGTCAGGCTTGACCTTGATATGCGTATATGCGCATA
>CAJOJI010000079.1 GCA_905234715.1 uncultured Saccharofermentans sp. | reverse complement strand
GTTTGTTAAGGCATATAACGATTGGGCGGAAGAAAAGAAATACCATCAGAGCAATTCCAAGGCAGTGCAAGTCTACGAATTAGCATCTAATGGCATTCCCACATTATCTTCCAGTCTCCCATCGACCAAAATGCTAGTACTGGAAGCAATTAAAACCTTGAGAGCCATAGATGACTCTCTGTTTACTATCTTATCGCGAATGAAAGAACTTGCGAAGAGTCTTCCCGAATATTCGACAGTACGGGCAATGGGCGGAGTGGGAGATGTGCTGGCGCCTAAACTTATAGCAGAGATCGGAGATGTCAGAAGATTGCACAGCGCAAAAGCCCTAATAGCTTGGGCCGGAATTGATCCACCGCCTTACGAATCAGGACAATTTGTAGCATCTAACAGAAAAATATCCAAGAAAGGCTCAGCGACTTTGCGTAAGACTGGCTATGAGGTTATGAGAGTACTTAAGAGCCATCAGGCACCCAAAGATTGCACTGTATACAACTACATCCTGAAAAAAGAAGCTGAAGGCAAAAGCAAAAAGCAAGCCAAGATAGCTGGTTTAAACAAGTTCCTGCGCATTTACTACGCACGAGTGATGGAGGTTTACCAAAACAAAGACCGGATTTGACTCCGGTCTGTTTGCTATGCCTAAAATGCACCAAAGAAAAACCTGCCAACAAACTCTTGATTTTTGTTAGCAGGTTTTTTCTGTATTCTTTTAGCTCGTGATATAATAACCGCGTATGAGGGACTGCTCCTGCAGTGTGGTTTAATTGCTTTTATGGGATGAGGGTATGGCCAAGACAGGCAGATATGATGCTTTCATAAGCTACAGGCATTGTGAGCCGGACAGCGAGATAGCATCAAGATTGCAGAAGAAACTGGAAGGATTCCGCCTTCCGAAGGATATAGCAAAGAAGGTCGGCAGAACAAAGCTCAGTCGCATTTTTCGTGATGATACCGAGTTTGCCGTGTCAGATGATCTGACTCAGGCTATTGATGAAGCGCTTGCAAATTCCGATTTCCTAATAGCGGTATGTTCACCGGATTATCTTAAATCCGAGTGGTGCAGGAAAGAGATAGAATCTTTTCTCAGATTCCATGACAGAAAGCATGTGCTTCTCGTGCTGGCTGACGGTGAGCCTATGGAAGCTTTCCCGCCGGAGATCCTTTATGATGATCTATATAAGATCGGAGCTGACGGCCGCCCGTACTGGACCAAAGTCCAGAGAGAGCCGCTTGCAGCCGACTGCAAGGGCGAGAATGCAAAAGAGAGAAATCCCAAGATAGATAAAGCCGCTATGCGCCTCATAGCAGCGATCTTGGGCATCAGATATGACGACCTGCAGCAAAGGCACAGACATGAGCAGTATAAGCATACAAGAAACAGGCTTATTGCCGTTTTCGGTGTTATGGCAGCATTCCTTGCTGTCTGCATCGGGTTCCTTTTCAGGATCGCCGGACAGAACAAAGAGATAATGAGACAGAATGAGATCATAACACAGAAGTATGCGGATACTTTGGCAGCGACTTCGGATAATCTGCTGCGTGACGGAAAGAGAAAAGATGCAGTATATGCCGCAAGGATCGCACTCCCTGACGAGGCGACGGAAGGCTACAGCGAGCTTGCAACAAAGGCACTTACCAATGCGCTCGGCATCTACGATCTTCCTAATACTTTCGGATGCGACAATGACGTATTGCTTCCGTGCTCCGTGCTTGATGAACTGATCATTTCCTCATACGGAGGATATGCTTCTGTCAGTGATCTTGATCATGTCAGATATGTTGTTGATCTGTCTTCAGGTGTAACCGTCTTAAGCTTTGAGGAGAATGACAATTCAGCTTTTGTTTTTGACGGAGAAAAAGGTTTTGTCTTCAAAAGAGGTGACGGTAATTATACCTATTTTGATCTTACAACCGGGACAGAGACTGATCTTGGAATAAGAGAGGCTCATTTGTTTTCAAATGACAATGGAGAAGGTTATGCCATACAGACTTCCGAGTCTTTCATGTTGTTTAACGGCTGCGGAATCGTATGGAGCATAAACTATTCCGAAGAGGGTCTGTCTGATTATACAAGTCTTGATATCGAGGTGGATTTTGTTCCGGGAACAAATGAATGTTGGGTTTTTGTCACGGATTTTAACAGCCTGATGACTAATGCAATTACGGTTGATATGGAAAGCGGCAGCTCAAGCCGGATGCGGATACCCAATTCTGAAGTGTGCTTCGATATAGTAACGGACGGACAGAGTATTGTCTGGAAGCAGGATGATGGATTCGGATATTCTCTTTGTCTTATGGATATTAATGACGGAACAGTAAAAAGCGTGACTGTCGCTGACGCATATAAAATATATGTCGCGAACAATGAGGTGGTCGTTATTTCAGAGACAGATGTATCAATATACGATAAAGATCTTAATGAACTGAACAGTTTTAACACCGTCGGTTATTTAAGGACTTTTGTTTCCGGAGACTCCATAGTTTTGCTGAATTACAGAGGACAGATGTACAGGATAAGCAACGGCACATATGATTACTTTGATACAGGTCTTTCGAGTGATCAGTATTCCCGGATGCAGGTATATAGAAACGGCAATCTTTATGCTGCCAAGGCAGGTGACAACCACATTTACACCTACACGTTCAGACAGTCTGAATACATGACTGTTGCTCCCGATTATTATGAAGAGATTGGTTTCGATTACTATGAATTGCTGTCGATCTACGATTCACAGGTTGTTTCCTCATTTGTCGATCTAGTTATGAAGAATGAGACTGAGTTTGAGCAGAACCGTATACAGCGTGTAGTCATGTGCAAGAATGCTGAACTGGGAATCATTCAGCTTTATGACGGTGCAGTACATATCTATGATGTTAACTCCGGCGAAAAGATCAAGTCGATATATTCCACAGAAGGCGGAGTAAACCTTTTCTATTATGACAGAGCGAGAGGTTATTACTATATAAGTTCCAATAACCTGGAAGTTTACGATGCTGATTTCAAGAATATCTACAGCATTAACAAATGTGCTTTGATCGGCATCGAAAAGCAGAGCGGCGCACTGGTCGTTATGGATCTTACGTTCAGCAATCCCGAAAACCCCTCTGGCCATTATGCGGCCATCCCGGTAACTTACGATCAGCTGATATCCATAGCCGATGATTACCTGGACGGATATGAACCGGATGAAAGAGTTAAAGAGAAGTACAGCTTAGGCTGAACGGTTTAGCATATCGAAAATGATTGCATCTCATGAAAAAGCCTCCGTTTCCGGAGGCTTTGATCATTCGTATTTGCTGAAAGAGTTTTTGTAGACAACGGCTTTGCCTTCGCCTGCGATGCCGAAGACCGGATCACTTGAGGTGCCGGGCTCCATGCCGCTGAAGGTCTCTTCATACATGTACATGCGCGAATCGATCATGTCGAGCTCGTGAAGGATCATGGCCTCCGGAGTTAAGGGAGTCCTGATGGCGCCCCATTCAGGCTGGCCGTGATGTGAGGCGAGCATGTGCTTGATCATTCTGACTTCTTCAATGTTATATGCTCTTGTGCCGGTTGCCTGGCTCTTTGCCCAGACTTCATGGTCTATCAGCTCGATGCCGAGCAGGGGGTGGCCTAAAAGATTGCCGACATCAGTGTAGGTTGCGATACCGGTATCTGAAGTCTTAAGCTCAACAAGCTTGCCGATATCGTGAAGGGCGACGCCGCAGACCAGAAGCTCGCGGTTGAGCAACGGATATACCTCACAGATCGCATAGGCGGCGCGGATCATCCTGCAAGTGTGATAAGCAAGACCTCCGTAGATGTTGTGGTGCATTGTCTTGGCAGCAGATGATCTGGTAAACGGCTTGATGTTGGGTGCGATGATCCTTATGGCGAGAGCAGTAAGAGAGAAATCGTCTGCCGGAACATCGTATGAGGTAAGGTCGTAGGCTCTGCCTGATGACTGCTTGATCTGAAGGATTATCTCGTTAACAAGGTTTGCGGGATCTTCAGGCGGAAGCTTTATGAGCTGCTTGAGCTCGTCTTCCGGAAGCTTGACCGGGTTGATGTTAATGACCTTGTAGCTCTTGTTGCCTTTGTATTCAGTTACTTCGATCTGTGCCACGGCAGTAACGCCTTCTTCAATGCCTGCGACAGCAAGGTCTTTCTTGGTAGTATCGAACATCAGCGCGGTAGTGCTGTCTTCTCCGTCGCTTAAGGTGATCTTGATCATGGGCTTGTTATTTGCCGTAGTTGCCTGATTAATGGCCGACACAACGGTATCCGTCTCGTATGTGCCGAGATCCATGGCAGCAAACTTGATAATTGACATAGATATGCTCCTTAGGTTTGTGTATATTTTGAGTTAATGGTAGCATTACAACACTTTCAATTCTACATCTTAACAATTGAATGACACGTTATTAGTGCTAAAATGTGCGCGTACTGTCCTAATAATCCAATTTTTGTCGTGCTTTTGGCATTTACGGGTAGAGAAATAAGAAATGAGATACAAACTGGCATGCTTTGATCTTGACGGAACGCTGCTGAATACATTGGGCGGACTTACCAGAAGCCTTAATGCGGCGCGCAGGATGAATAATCTTTCTCTTCAGACGGAAGAGCAGGTAACGACCTTTATCAACAACGGTGTTGTTAAGATGATAGAGAGAAGTCTTGCCGCAGATCCCGGCGATTACAGTGATGCGCTGAAGCAGAGGCTTCTTAAAGATTATAAAGCTTACTATAATTCCCATGTCCTTGAAGATACCCGTCCCTATAACGGCATGCTTGAGGCTCTTATCAGGCTTAAGGCTGACGGAATGCTCCTTGCCTGCATAACCAACAAAGACGATGAGCCTGCCCAAAAACTGATCAATCATTTCTTTCCCGATATTTTCGATTATGTCAAAGGCTCTGTTGAGGGTGTTGAAAGAAAGCCTTCTCCGGAACCGATTGAGAAATGTCTCTATTCATTGGGAATCGAGAACAGCGACACTGTTTATGTCGGCGATTCCGAGACAGACATCATTACTGCTATCAACAGCGAAATGGACAGCATAAGCTGTACGTGGGGATACAGATCACGCAAGTTCCTTGTGGAGAACGGTGCTCTCTTTATCTGCACCGAGCCCGTTGATCTCAGAAATCTCATGAGATAACTCATATGTCCGATAACTCCCGTAAAACAAGATCGGGCTCTAATCTGCGCATTATCGCGGAATGCGGTATTCTGGCAGCCCTTGTTTTTATCGGGACCGAGCTTCGCATCCCTACAGCTTTGGGATTCATGAATCTTGGTGACGGCGTGATCCTTTTGGCATCTTACTTTATAGGACCTGCGGCCTTTTTCCCGGCTGCCATAGGTTCGGCATTAGGCGACCTTATAGCCGGATATCCCGTATACATTGCTCCGACATTTGTTATCAAGGGCCTGATGGGTCTTTCTGCAGCTGTCATTATGGGCAAGTCTGATGCGAAGAAACTTTCAGGTGTTCTTTTGAGGATTGTTGCTGGACTTATTGCGGAGATCATCATGGTCGGCGGTTACTTTGCATTCGAAGCGATAATGTACGGAACGGAAGCCGCATTGGGTTCCGTCATCTTTAATCTTATACAGGGCGGCGTCGCAATCGTTCTTTCGGTACCGCTCACTTACATGATCAGAATTAAGAAACTGAGATAAGCTTTTTCAGTTTTGTTTTCGCACACCGATATAATATAATTCAAGTGAATCCTCGATCGAAGGAGCTTGTCTTATGAATAATTATGATGTCATCATTATCGGCGCCGGTCCCGGCGGTATATTCTCAGCATATGAATTAGTTAATTTAAGACCTGATCTTAAGGTAGCTGTTTTCGAGGCCGGCAAGGCTCTTGAAGACAGAAAGTGCCCGATCGACGGAGATAAGGTAAAGAGCTGCATAAACTGCAAGTCCTGTGCGATCATGCGAGGATTCGGCGGTGCAGGCGCTTTCTCTGACGGTAAGTACAACATCACAAATGATTTCGGCGGAACCTTGTATGAGCATATCGGCAAGGAAAAAGCTTTGGAACTCATGAAGTATGTCGACGGCATAAATCTTGCAAACGGCGGTGAGGGGACAAAGCTCTATACAACTGCAGGTTCTTCGTTCAAGAAGATCTGTCTTGAGAATAAGCTCCATCTGCTCGATGCATCAGTAAGACATCTCGGAACGGATAAGAATTATCAGGTATTGGGCAATATCTTTAATCTGCTCAAAGATAAAGTTGATTTCTTCTTCAATGCGCCCGTAGGCGATCTTAAGGTGCTTGATGACGGCACATATGAAGTTGAGTGTTCAGGCGAATCGTATACATGCCGCAAGTGCATCGTTTCTGTAGGACGTTCGGGCAGCAAGTGGATCGAGAAGGTCTGCAGCGAGCTTGATATCGAGACGTTCTCCAACAGAGTTGATATCGGTGTGCGTGTAGAGATCCCCGCTGTCGTATTTTCCGATCTGACATCAGAGCTCTATGAGAGTAAGATCGTTTACCGTACGGAGAAGTTTGAAGATAAAGTCAGAACATTCTGCATGAATCCTTACGGATATGTTGTTACCGAGAATACAAACGGCATCGTTACCGTTAACGGCCACAGCTACGATAATCCCGAACTCCAGTCCGAGAATACGAACTTTGCTCTTCTTGTTTCAAAGCATTTCTCAGAGCCTTTCAAGGATTCAAACGGATACGGCGAATCCATTGCAAGACTTTCCAACATGCTCGGAGGCGGTGTAATCGTTCAGAGATTCGGAGACCTCACGAGAGGAAGAAGATCGAACGCTTCAAGAATCGAAGAGTCGACCGTAAGACCTACGCTTAAGGCTACACCGGGCGACCTCTCGCTTGTTCTTCCAAAGCGTATCTTAGACGGCATCATCGAGATGATCTATGCGCTTGATAAGATCGCTCCCGGTACGGCAAACGACGATACGCTCCTTTATGGTGTTGAAGTTAAGTTCTACAACATGGAAGTTGCGATAAGCGACAGACTTGAGACACGTTATCCCGGACTGTTCGTTATAGGCGACGGAAGCGGTGTTACGCATTCACTGTCGCATGCATCGGCATCCGGTGTGTTCGTTGCAAGGGAGATCGCAGAAGAGGCTTAAACAGCCGTATTTGTTTTCTTCTTTTTCATCACGAGAAGGATTATTACTATTATCAGGCAGACGGTTGCTACGGCTGTTGTTGCAATTCCGCCTTCAGGTCCGAACGCGCCGCCTGTGATGAGCGTGGAAGCATCCTTGCTGTATACCGCGGTGACGATCGAATTAGCCGCATCGTTACCCGATACCTGAAGTCCGTAGATATTACCCTGTGTAAGATTCCATGCCGTATGCATAGCAGAAGTCATCCAGATATCGCCTGTAAGAAGATATATCAGTGCGAAAAGGACGGCGATCAGCACGAGGTTAACTGATGCAAGCGGAGTGTATCCGCTGTTGAGCGAATGGAATGCGGAGAAGACAAGGGAAGAGAAGATGATGCCGACGGCAACCTTGTATCTCTTGTTGAAAGCCTTGATCATGAAGCCTCTGAACATTATCTCTTCCGAAGCGCCCTGAGGGAACCACATGAGAAGGTTGAAGATAAATACATCCATTCCCGATGCGCTGAGCGTGAATCCGTTAAATGATATCTGACCTGTAAGGCACATGATTCCGACTGTGCATGTCATCATGAGGAATCCGAAAAGGAATCCCAGTCCGTAATGCAGAGCTATGTGCTTGCCGCTGGACAGAGGATAACCGCATGCGTCTATCTTGTTCTTGAAGCCCTTGATCTTCCATACTCTTCCTGCGTGTATGAAATATGTGATCAGTATCAATGCATATCCCAATGTCATGAGCGTGAGGAAAAGCGGATCTTTGAAGAAGATGCTGAATACTTCAAATGTCTTTTCGAGGATATCCTGGATCGTTTTTACATTGGAAAGGTTCTGGATAAACTCGGAGTATTCAGGTTTCCTCATGTATGTGATGACTACCGGGATCAGAGCGAGCAGCTGATATACGGATAAGACGACAAGAGGATAGAATGCTTCATTCAGCATGTAACTGAAGCTTTCATGCAGATGGTTTATGGATTCCCACAAAGAAGGTTTGCCGCCTTCCTTAATGCGTCTGACTTCCTTTTCCTTAACAGTGTCTATTGATACCGTATAGCGTTCGCTGTGAAGCAGTCTTTCGGTAACGAAAATAACGATTGCCGCAAGCAGTAGTGTTGCGAGAGAACAGACGATAAGGCCGGGTACGTTCGGTTTGCCTACGAGGACATCGCCGATGCCGTAGAACTGGCCGTGTACCGGAAGATATAGATAGAAATCATCTTTCTCAGTAACTGACTGGATACATGTGACGCAGACGGCGACAAATGTAAGGAAAACAGGAAGGAAAGCCGTCTGGGCGGAAATGACAGTGTCGTTGATGACGGAAATCAGGATCGTTATCGATGCAATGAATATTTCCAGAATGAGGATATAAACATACAGGGCAATATAACTGCCGATTTCAAATCTTCCGACGATCAGGGCGGACAAAGTCGAAACAAAGAACGCCGGTATCAGTGCTTTCAGCACAACGCCGCCGAGATAACCCAGGATAATTGCGATTCTCGGCTGGGGCGTCAGGAGGATTCCGGTAAATGTTCCGCGTTCCTTCTGGCCTGCGATGACATTGGTGCCTATGCTCATTGAAGAATAGAGCAGGATTATAAACAGGAGTATGGGGAAGAATGTTCTGCACAGTGATTCAACTACGGCTTTTATTCCGGTGGCAGCCTCAACTGTTGCAATGGGAACATCAACGAGTGCCGAATCTGATGAGGAAGTAATGGCAAGTCCGTAATCCTCACGGATATAGCTCATATAACCGTTCAGATACTCATCTATGAAATCGTATTTCATATAGTAGTATTCCAATGAATTTGTACGGTAATAAGTAAGGACCTGAGGCCTGTCATTCTTTTCGCCGCCTAAACGGGCATATACAGTCTCATCAAAATTTTCAGGGAAAACAACTGTGAGGTATGCATCGT
Source organism: uncultured Saccharofermentans sp. (assembly GCA_905234715.1). Classification (GTDB taxonomy): domain Bacteria; phylum Bacillota; class Clostridia; order Saccharofermentanales; family Saccharofermentanaceae; genus Saccharofermentans. The sequence continues at coordinate 3,932 of CAJOJI010000079.1, read as the reverse complement.
TCTCGCTCATCCACTTGCCGTATGTAACGAAGTCATACGGTGCATCGTGTTCCTTGTAAATGAATTCCGTCCAGCCGTAACCGTCGTAACTGTATTCAAAAGAAATAATATTCTTATAGTTACCGAGTATATCGTCTGGATCGCCGTATTCGGCAGCTTCCCGGTCACGGTCTGCCTGTGTGGCCTGATTGTATTTCACAAATGATTCGGGAGCATTTACTACAACAACGTTATAGACTTCATCACTGAAGAGGTGATAAGGGAATCTCCAAAGGACCCATGAAACGATGACGCATGAAAATGCAACTACAAAACCGATGGAAACAAGGAAAGACGCAGACGAGGCTTCCGCGCCCGCCTGTCCTCTTTTACGGAAGAAACTTCCGATAATTGTCTTAATTCCCCGTTTTGCAGACATAACTATCTAAAACCTTTACTCCTTATGGTTTTCAACGTAGATCTTAAAGAATGCTTCTTCGAAAGTGTTGACCCCGGTCTGTGCGACCAGTTCGTCGACAGTGCCCTGTGCAACGATGTTTCCGTCGATCAGCATCGCTATCTCGTCACAGAGTTCTTCTGCAACAGAGAAGATGTGAGTCGAAAGTATGATTGCGTGTCCCTTTGCCTTGAGTTCCTTAAGATAGTCAGTAACCTGCTTTGACGTAAGGATATCAAGACCGTTCGTAGGCTCGTCGAAAATGATGACCGGCGGATTATGGATAAGACTGATAGCGATCGATATCTCTGTCGACAATTCGTTAAAACGCTTGTCGGCAAAAGGGGAGATGCCGAATCTAGCAAAGCTCTCATCGCGTCTGTCTCTGAGCTCTGAATCCGGAATGTCGTATAACTTGGCGAAGAAATCGAAAAGAATATTCGGAGTCGAAAGAGGATCCAGTTTTATCTCGTTTGTGAGAAATCCTATCTTTCTGTGAATCTCAAGAAGATCTTTATCTCCCGATAAACCGTCAATGATGATCTGTCCTGAAGTAGGTTTCATCAGGGTAGCGATCATCTGCATCAGTGTTGTCTTACCGGCACCGTTAGGACCTAAAAGGCCGAATATCTGACCTTCATGAACTTCAAAACTGACACCTTTGATGGTCTCGTAGTCTTTTGTATAACTCTTGTGTACGTCGATTAACTGGATCATTTACGTTCCTCTTTTCTGAAAGTAACTGCAAATACGGCAACTGACAGACCTGCATTCAGCAGGAAAACAAGCAGCACATGCCAGAGTTTGTTCTGTGCCATGAAAGACTCAGAGATCAATTGCAATGAATTGTGTATGGGTATGAAGTATTCAAATGTAGTAGGTCTTGTGCCTCTGAACATCTGAAGGAAAAAGTCTCCGAGGAAATAGATCAGCGGGAGCTGAAGATTGGTTGTAATATCCTGCATATTCTTTAGTGAGAATACCGTGGAAACACAAACTGCAGTCATTAACAGAGCTGTAATAGGAATGGTGAAAAGAACGATAAGAAGTTCTGAAGGTGTAAGCAGCATTCCGAAAGGAAGAAGCGACATTGCATCGTTACTCCGGTTCATCCAAGATGACAGGAACAATAGTCCCAATGTTATGCATGTTGAGAATGTGACTATAACATCTATCGCCAGTATCTTTCCTAAATAGATCTTTTTGCGTGATACAGGAGTCATGATGAGTTTTGCCATAAAACCTCTGTCACGTTCGGAAGCAAACATATCACTTACAAGTGAATATGTTGTGTAGTACATGAGTATCATGAGAACGCCGGAAACAACTCTTGAAGCAGTCTGGTTTGCTGCTGTTCTGTAATCTTCAAAATCAGTTACAGGATTAAAAGTATCAACTTCAAAAAGCGAACTGCCGGTAGAACTGTAATTTCCGCCTAATTTATCAATAAGACTGCTCTGATACTCTTTAAGGATTCCTATCCTGAATTGCTCGGCTCTTGTTTGAGCAGTTATTGAGTTGGCATCAAAAACGACACAAATAACTGCTTCACTTTCTGCTTCTGAATTCTCGTTTGCAAGCTCTTCATAATAAGATCTGATCTCACCGTCAAAATCATCTGAATCATTACCGGCATAAAAATAACAGACGAGCAGACCTTTATGCAGACGTCTGTGATACTCGTTCTTGTCTTTTTTCATTGCCTTGAATTCTTCTTTGCTTACAAAGTCATATTTAAATGCATTTGCTTTAACATTATCGTCAATGTATTCAATGAAAGATTCTGGTGCATTAACGACCATAACAGGTTGTTTGTTCAGTGTTCCCGTGGTCATGTAGTTAATGAGAATAGGGAACAGATTCAGCATTCCGACAAGGAAAATGGCAGGCAAAAGAAATAACGTGAAAGTTCTCCGCCAACTTGAAAACAGTTTGCGAATCTCCCACATGAATACTGTAAATATTTTTCCCATGCCGCTATTTTAAAATAATGCTGTTTTTTAATCTATCGAAATAAAGTGAAAAATTTGTGAAATGAATGTCACGATTCAGAGCTGCAAACACAATGGTTTATTGTGTGTAAGTTGAACAAATACAAACTCGCAAACAATTTATTTTACTTGCCAAAATTCTAAAAAATGTTTGTTGACACAAATTGTAAAGAAATGTAGATTTATTTATATCCAAACAAGAAAAATACGGAGGTTCTTTTAGTATGGATACAGAAAAGAAAGACGTTAAGGTTGCTGCACCTGTTGCTGCACCTGCTGCACCTGCAGCTGCTCCTAAGGCAGAGGTAAAGCCTGCTGCTAAGCCCGCTGCAAAGAAAGCTGCTAAGAAGCCTGCTGCAAAGAAGGCTGCTAAGAAGCCCGCTAAGAAGGCTGCTGCTCCTGCAAAGAAGGCTGAGATCATTTTCCAGATCGATGGTCAGGAAATCTCTGCTACAGCTATCGCAAAGAAGCTTCCCAAGGCTGGCAAGATCTATGTTGTAGCTAACGAGAAGAAGGCTTACGACGTTGACGGTAACGGTGTAGATCTCTTCTAATTTTAGTCAAACATTAGAATGAATCAGGGTTGTCTCAAATGAGGCAACCCTTTTCATTTCTCTGTGATAAAATGATTGCCGTGACTTTAACAAAACAGACAGAGGAAAGATAATGCCGCTTCTTACTTTGAACAACATAACGATGAATTACGGACAGCGCCGCGTATTGGACGGTGTGTCTTTTCGCGTTAACAAAGGCGACAGGATCGCATTCATAGGTGATAACGGAGCAGGCAAATCCACGCTGTTTAAGATAATCAAAGGAACGATCACACCTGATGACGGTGAAGTCATTCTTCACGGAAATACCATTGCGGGTTATCTTTCACAGAATATGGATGAACAGGATCTTTCCGGAGCATCTTTAAAACCGTCGAACCTTTTGGATCTCGAATTAAAGATCGATTCAGTATCAAGCCGCATATCACGTGCATCGGAAGATATGACTGATGCTACGGCTCTTGTTGAAGAGCTATCCAAACTTCAGTCACAGTATGAAGCTGCAGGCGGATACGATTACGAATACAGACTTAAAGATGCACTTGCTGGATTGGGCCTGAGCAATATTCACGACAGGGATGATTTCACTGATCTGTCGGGAGGCGAGAAGATGCGAGTTTGTCTTGCCAGACTTATCGTTGACAGACCTGACATCCTTCTTTTGGACGAGCCTACAAACCATCTGGATATGGAGGCTGTCGAATGGCTTGAGAAGTTCCTCGCATCTTACGGCGGAGCTGTTTTCGTCATTACTCACGACAGACATTTTATCGATCAGGTCGCCACAAAAGTCATTGAACTGGACGGTGGTCACATCACTGAATATAAGGGCGGTTACACCGACTACAAAGAGCAGAAGGAACATTTCATCAAGTCGCAGAGTCTTGTCACCAAAGCATTGGAAGAAGAACTTGCTCGTCAGTTGGATGTTAAGCAGACAATGCTCTCACA
>CAJOJI010000078.1 GCA_905234715.1 uncultured Saccharofermentans sp. | reverse complement strand
GTTTGTTAAGGCATATAACGATTGGGCGGAAGAAAAGAAATACCATCAGAGCAATTCCAAGGCAGTGCAAGTCTACGAATTAGCATCTAATGGCATTCCTACATTATCTTCCAGTCTCCCATCAACCAAAATGCTAGTACTGGAAGCAATTAAAACACAGAGAGCCATAGATGACTCTCTATATACTATCTTATCGCGAATGAAAGAACTTGCGAAGAGTCTTCCCGAATATTCGACAGTACGGGCAATGGGCGGAGTAGGAGATGTGCTGGCGCCTAAGCTTATAGCAGAAATCGGCGATGTCAGAAGATTGCACAGCGCTAAAGCCCTAATAGCTTGGGCTGGCATAGATCCGCCACCTTACGAGTCCGGACAATTTGTAGGTTCTAACAGAAAAATATCCAAGAAAGGCTCAGCGACTCTGCGTAAAACTGGCTATGAGGTTATGAGAGTACTTAAGAGCCATCAGGCACCCAAAGATTGCACCGTATACAACTATATCCTGAAGAAAGAAGCAGAAGGCAAAAGCAAAAAGCAAGCCAAGATAGCGGGTTTAAACAAGTTCCTGCGTATTTATTACGCACGAGTGATGGAGGTCTACCAAGTAGCATAAATCCTTAAATGCTAAAACAAAAACCGGATTTGACTCCGGTCTGTTTGCTGTGCCTAGTTGTTTCAAAACAAAAACCTGCCAACAGGCTATTGATTTTTGTTAGCAGGTTTTTTGTCTTTAAACGCGGCCTCATGCCAAATGAGTTCTATTGAATAAAATATCTTTGCTAATATATAATTATTATATATTTGGGCAGCATTTTGCCCGCCGCGGAGGATAGATTAATGACAGGCGAGAATCGCGATTATTTATTCGATCAGGCTCAGCAATTATCTGAGATACTTAACGAAGAATGCGTAGAGCTCCTTGGTATGCTCGAGAAGATCGAAGACAGGGTCGCGATCTCAAGACGCATCAACAAACTTGAAGATGACGCGGATCACGTTTTCCATGCATTTGCAGACAGATTACATGAAGTTGAATCTGATATCGAGAAAAGAAACTATATCTTCAAGATGGCAAGACACATTGAAGAATGCGTTGACATGATCGATGAGCTTTCCATGACGATCGTCCGTTACAACACCAGGACGGTTACAGAAGGCATGAAGGCGAGTATCAACACCATTGCAGGCTGCGCCAAGAAAGAGATCCATCTTCTTAATCTGATGCGCACATATGAACCCGAGAAGCAGGAATTGTTCGCAAGGTCAATCAATGAATTTGACGCATTCAAAGTCGACTTCTACAAGATGTATGACATGCTCATTTACGGCCTTTTCTCGCAGCCTCATGACACAGTCGACATTATCAGATGCAAAGCTATTTACGATGCCTGCAAGGATATATTCAAAGCATTTGAAGTCAGTGCTGATGATTGCTACAAGTATATGAGAGCACGCAACAACGGTTCTGAATTCTATACTGAAACAAAATGATCCGGTTTTCTTATCTTTGATCTACAGCAGTGAAAAGATGATCGGAAAGATGAAGGAGGCTCATTAAATGGAGCGAAGGATCAACATTGGTCTGGTTATAGATGATATTGATAATTACTTTACTAACCAGGCTGCCATAGGTGCAGAACAGGCTGCCAAGGTATTGGATGCAAATTTGTTTATATTCCCGGGTCATTACATCGGAAAGACTGACAGCAAATATGCCGACAAGAAATACGAGTATCAGTATAATTCCATCTTCAGTCTTCCCACTGAAAGAAATGTCGACATCATTTACATCCTTCAGGGAATGATCTGCTCCAGAGCGGATATCGAGACTCAGACAAGATTCCTTAAGATGATGCCTGATGTCCCGATCGTATGTCTTTTCTCTGATTTTGAAGGATATCATTCAGTTACTTTCGACAATCGTACAGGCTTTGTAAGCATGCTGGATCACCTCATCGAAAAGCACGGTGCTAATGATGTGGGATTCGTATCAGGACCTATCACAAACAGGGATGCAAGAGAAAGACTCGACCTGTATAAGGAAGTGCTTAAAGAGCACGGCATTCCTTACGATGCACGCAAAGTAGTTTACGGCGATTTCTCGATGGCAAGCGAGAATGTTGTAGAAGAACTTTTCGATGCAAACGACAATCTTGATGCAATCGTTTTCGCTAACGACTCAATGGCAGTAGGCGGATATAACGTATGCAGAAAGAGAGGTCTTGTTCCGGGCAAGGACATCAAGATCGCAGGCTTTGACGATGACATCTTTGCGATATCTCTCGAACCGCCTCTTACCACGGTAGAGGCAAGCTCCGCATCGCTTGCATATAAGGCTGTGCTCAATGCCGAGAATTACATCAACGGTTCCGCACTTAAGGACATGACCGTTGAGACTCATCTTGTACAGCGCAATTCATGCGGCTGCGATGACTTTGATACTGACTTTATGTGCGAGCGTCTTAAGATCGACGGAATAGAGATCGATTCAAAAGTTTTCGCTTTAGAAGTTCAGAAATATCTGTTCAACGATTATGTTGATTCAGGTTCTATTTATGATGCATTAAAAGGTTTCCTGAATGCTTATACAGACCTTCTGAAAACAACCGATAAAGCTTCTGCAATTGAAGTTCTTGACGGTAAGTTCTCAGAGCTTCTCCAGACAGAACTTTTCATCCTGTCTACACGCGAAAAGTGCTTCAATGTTCTTCAGACACTGCAGAGCAAAGCAATGAAGATGTTAAGCGATGACAAGGAACAGATCCTAATCTACGAAGCATTCTCAAAGTTCTACAGAAGAATTGCATTCTCAGGTATCCTTCCTGCAAATTCCGCAAGGAAAAGAAATGAAAGACTGCAGGGCGTTATCAACCGCCAGGTCGGTGAAGTATTCCTCATCGAGAATGAATCCGAGATCCCTTATGAGCATCTTTTGGGAAGCCTTAACGGTATCGGCTTTAAGAGATCGCTTCTCTATCTGTTCCAGGGTAATGTAAAGAACCAAGGCGAATTCAACTGGATGCCGCCGGCATCTATCCTTCTTAAAGCAATGCTCGATGAAAACGGACTCAGATCTCTTCCTGAAGAGCAGCAACTCCTTCGTACCGAGAGCATATTTGAAAACGAGTTCATAAAGGGCGACGAAAGACGCACGATGATCGTATCTCCGCTCTTTGTCGGTGCGAATCTCTATGGACTTCTGGTCAACGAACTTGATATGACCAATTCTTACAGCATATCTTCTGCGGCTACACAGCTGTCAGTTACACTCAGATCACTCTTCATGATAGAAGAGCAGAATAAGGTCAAGCAGTCGCTCCAGATCTCGCTCGAGAGATTTATCAGGGATAATACAAAGCTTGAAGAGATCGCGACTAAAGACGAACTTACGGGCCTTTTCAACAGAAGAGGATTTATCTCCAATGCAGAGAGAGTTTTGGAAGAACCTTCCAATCAGGGAAAGGTTGCCATCATCTGTTATGCCGATATGGATAACCTCAAGATGGTAAACGACAAGTACGGTCACGACGACGGTGACTTTGCTCTCAGAACCATTGCACAGGTCCTTCAGGAATCCTTCAGGGAAATGGACATCATCGGCCGTATCGGCGGAGACGAGTTTATCTGTCTTGCAGTAACGGGCGCCGACTGTGATGTTGATTCAATGAAGTCGAGAATAGAAAAGGTTACCAAGCGTTACAATAAGTTCGCAGGAAAGCCTTATCCGATCGAGATGAGTACAGGTATCTACAAGTTCAAGATAATCGGCAAGGTGGATGTCTACGACGCGATGAACAACGCGGATACGCTTCTTTATCAGGAGAAGATACGCAAGAAGACGGGACGTCCTGTAATAGAGTAAAAATCAAGGTGCTGTTTCAAACAGCACCTTATTTGTTGATACAAAATGGTTTAGTTATATTCCGGGTTAAAAGAATTATCGAATCACATCGATATTTATACTGTTCTCTTCAAGAATTGCTGTGACATTTTCGAGATTCTCTACAGGAACAAGAAGACATCTTCCTTTACGATCTTTGGGGATGAATACCATTGTATATTTAAATGCTCTTATGGCCTGATAATTGTCCCAGTATATCTTTCGTTCACCCTTGGATGTGATCAGTTTAAGACCATCCTTATCACAATCAAGACGAGTTTCATTATCCGGATGGTTTTTGATCCTCTTTTTTGTGCTGAGCACCAATATAGAAAGCAGACCGATAATAATGAAGAATACATACATAACAACAAAGAAGGCAACAGCAGAGCCGTTAAGCTGCTTCTTGATCAACGTGCTAACAAGTCCGAATGTTAAAAGGAAAAGGCCTGCTCCGGCCAGAATTGCGCCTCCTATTGCTGCACCATAAAAGGATCTGGGCTCACCTTTAGGATCCTTGATAAGCTGAGCACTCTTAAGGAAAAGATCGGACATTTCCTCTCTGTATTTTTCTTTGTCCTGCGCTTTTAAGTATTCCATGATTATTCCCTCACTAATCTTCTGGTTTCAATTAATATTGCGTGATTATCTCCAGAATGTCTTTGTTGATATTACTGTTTTCATCATAATCGAAGTATATCTGTGAGTAATCTGCAACATTCCAATACATCGGTTCACGCTCAGTTGTCTGATTGCTTACGCTGTATAGAGTATACATCTCATTATCACACTTAATCGTATATTTCCATACTATCAGAACCCTGTCGGGTGTATCAGCCTCAGTCTCAAATATTTCTTTGGAAACTATCTCATAGTCAAGATCAGGATCAGTTCTTTCAAGGTAGTTTCGAACATGCTCTTCAACTAACCAGTTCCCGGCTGTGTATGAGTTCAATTTCCAAAATACAAAACCCATTCCTGCCAACAGGATGAATGACACTAATGCAATAACAATTAAACCTGAAATTATAGCTTTCTTATGTTTCACTGTTTCTAACACTGCGAAAAATCGTCCTGCCGGTCTTATGTGTCTTGCGTATTGCTTTCTGCTTCTTTTTTAGCTTTTTTATTGAAATAGATCTTTAATCCGGCTCTGAACAGGAAGTATGCGATAAAGCTCGTTGCAACTCCCAAAAGAAGGCCGCCGATTACGTCGGTAGGATAGTGGACGCCGACATAGAGTCTTGAGAAGCCGAGGATAACCGCATAAACGATTGCGATAACAGCCCAGATCTTAAATGTGCGTGACGTCTTAATGCGCTTGAATTCGCCGGTCTTTGCGATTGCAGGAAGACCAAGTACCGCAACGAGGAATATCGCTCCCATTACAGCGAAAGCAGATCCCGTGTGTCCGGAAGGGAAGGAGAAGTCCTTCTGTTTTTCGATTAGGTTTTCGAGGCCTTCGATGGCATCGTAAGGTCTTGTTCTTGCAACGAGATTTTTAATTAGGACATTGGTGAGAAGAGCTTCCAGCGCAATGCTCGTAGCTGCGATGATGCCCGTCTTTCTCGTTCTGGGGAGGATAAGGAGTACGGCTGCAAGAGCCATAACGAAGATGCCGTTATCACCCGTATGAGTGAAGACGGTCATGACCGGATTAAAAAAGTCCGATCTGATGTGTTCCTGAATGTACAGCAGAATATCTGCTTCCCAGCCCATAATTATCCCCTTTGAAAAGAACTACTAACTGATTGTAATACTAACTGTGCGTTTATTTTAGTTACAAATGAATGAAGTTTACTCTTCAGGCGGCATCGGAAGTGTTGCGCCGCCGAAAGGCATGCAGATAACGGAGCAGTCTTCACCATATCTTGCGTATGCTTCATCGAATGCTTCCTGCGCCGAGTGCATGGGCTCTAAGAAGATGCTCCTTACGAAGTCGTCATCCATCTCGGAGATGAGTACGATCTTTGCGTGCTTCAATACCATTGCGATGGCAGCAGCTTTATGGCCGCCAAGCTGGAAGTCCTTGCCGACTCTCTCTATAAGCTCATCAGCGGTGTTTGCGGTTGTGAGCCACTCTTCGAACTTGGCGCTTCCAAGACCTTCGTTGCATGCGCCGACAACGATTATCGTGCCGCCGTCTGCTACTGCATACTTGGAGTTATCCAAAGCTTTCTGTGTCTGATAGAGGTTTGCGTCCTTAGGCGCGCCTCCCTGTGAGACGATAACGATGTCAGCTCTTCTCTTGAGAGGCTTTCTGTACATCTTATCGAGATATTTGCAGCCTGCTCTGTGAGCTTCCGTTACGTCGCCTGCGACGCAATAAACGATATGCTTATGCTCGTCGAGGATCGGGTTTACGATAAAGCTTAAGTGGCAGAATGTTTCTGACTCTTCGATGTCAGCTCTTATCGGGTTGCCGTTGAGGTTGCCTGCACAGGCCTTCTCGTCGACCATCATGCGGTGATTTGCCTGGATGGCGGAAGGAGTGGAGACACCGGGCATGAGAGCCTTTGCGCCGCCGGAATAACCTGCGAAATAGTGGAACTCGATATTGCCTACGCCGATCCTGAAATCAGCTTCTGCAACGCTTCTTGTGATATCAACGGGAGTTCCTCTTGAAGTATCGCCCATATGGATGCAGTCTGAAGGATCGGAATCGATGCATCTTACTTCGTTATATACACGCTCTCCTACAAGCTTTTTCTTTTCTTCCTCAGTGTGAGGTCTGTGTGAGCCGAGCGCGAAAACAACATAGATGTCTTCCTTCTTGCAGCCTGCAAGATAAAGCTCGTCAAGGATCGAGGGGATTACGTCGAAGCTGGGGATCGGTCTTGAGATGTCGCTTGTAATGATGCAGATCTTCTGACCGGGTTTTGCCAGATCCTTAAGACGGGGAGAGCCGATAGGATTCTGTAATGCATAAACGACTGCATCAGGACCTCTTCTCTCATGTTCTATATCATTTGCAACAAGGATCTGATCCAGATTCTTGTCGGGAATATCAACGACCTGTACGCCTTTGCCGTAACCGAATTCAACCTTCATAAAATGCTCCCTCAATAATTGATTCTTCTATTTTACAGTTACGGGTGAGTTTCACAACAAACAACATGCCTAAAGACAGAAATCGATAACTTTATATATTATTGCAGGTTTTTAGATAAGAACGCATGTTATGATTAAATCAATACTTTAGCGGAGGTGGAATATATGCTAAGTAACTTTGAGGAAGCGAGGATCTTCATCGATGAGAATGACATCAAGATGATCGATTTCAGGATGATAGATCTCAACGGAAGATGGCATCATCTGACGATCCCGGCAGAAAGATTCACTGAATCTATCATGACAACAGGCATAGGATTCGACGGCAGCAACTATGGTTTCGCGCCCGTCGAAAAGAGTGACATGGTATTTATTCCAGATCTCTCAAGTGCCGCTATCGACGATTTCTGCGAGATCAAGACTCTCTCCATGATCGGCGACGTACGCATCATCGGAAAAGACGGGAACATTCCTTTTAACCAGGAACCAAGAAACGTCAGTAAGCGTGCAGAAGAATACATGAAGGAAACGGGCGTTGCTGACCAGTTCCTTTTGGGACCGGAATTCGAGTTCTATGTTTTCGATGAGGTCACATTCGCCAACAAACCAAACAGTTCCGGCTTTACCATTGACGGTGATGAAGCGTTCTGGAATTCAGGCGAGATCGGAAGTTTAGGTTTCCAGACGCCTCATCAGGGCGGATACCATATCGCTCCTCCTCAGGATGTCGCATATGACTTCAGAAGCCGTGTTGCGATGCTCATGGAGAACCAGGGCATCAAGGTCAAGTATCACCATCACGAAGTAGGTTCCGCACAGATGGAGATCGAAGTTGAATTCGGTACCATGACCGAGATGGCCGATAAGACGATGCTCACCAAATACATAGTAAAGAATGAAGCTGTCAAGGAAGGTAAGACGGCTACTTTCATGCCCAAGCCGATCTACGGCGAAGCAGGTTCAGGCATGCACGTCCACATGCTTATGTTCAAGGACGGAAAGCCTGTTTTCTACGATGAGAACGGATACTCGGGCTTGTCACAGACTGCTCTTTATTTCATTGGCGGAGTCTTAAAGCACGTTTCCGCGATCTGTGCATTCTCTAATCCTTCAACCAACTCTTACAAGAGACTACTTCCTGGCTTTGAAGCGCCCGTCACGATCGGATATGCGACTGCTAACAGAAGCGCAGTTATCCGCATCCCTGCATACGCCAAGACACCGGACAAGAAGAGGTTCGAGCTCCGTAATCCCGACGCAACATGCAATCCTTATTATTGCTATGCTGCCATACTCATGGCAGGTCTCGACGGCATCAAGAACAAGATAGATCCTGAAGCGGAAGGATATGGTCCTTACGACTTTAATCTTTTCAATCTTTCCGAAGAAGACAAGAAAAAGATCAAGGGACTTCCGAAGTCTTTGGGTTCTGCCCTTAAGGCGCTCGAAAAGGATCACGACTTCCTCACAGCAGGCGGCGTTTTCCCGGTCGAACTGATCAATCTTTGGATCGCAAACAGAAGAAAAGACCTGGGCCGTCACATCTCAATGCCGACTCCTATGGAGTACGAGATGTATTACGATCTCTGATCTTATTACAACCTGAAAAACACAGTGGGGGATCTCAAAATGAGGTCCCCCATTTATTAATCTGTCATTTTACTCTCGGCAGCATAATCGACAGCGTAAACTTGTTGTTATCGGATTCTGCCTTTAATATGCCGTTATAATTCTCAATGGCAGTTCGGACGTTCATGAGGCCGAAGCCGTGATGGTCCTTGTCGCTTTTTGAAGTGTAGCCTGATGAACTTAAGAGCCTGCCGATGTCGATCTTTTTGATCGTGGTATTTGTTATCCTGATAACGAAGAATTTGTCCGTCCGTCTGATGTTTAGATCTATGCTTGGTGCTTCACACTTAGACGCTGCTTCGATAGCGTTGTCCAGAGCATTTGCAAAGATACTGCACATGTCCATCGGCTTGATGTTGAGACCGCCGTCTGCAACACCGTCCAATGTGAATCTGATATTTAATTCATTCATGCGGTCTGCCTTCATGGAGACAATGAGGTCAAGCATCTCGTCGCCCGTGACATATTGGGGCGAGAGGGCACTGACGTTTCCCAACATGTCTGCGACATGGGCTTTAGCTTCTTCGGTGTGACCTTTTTCGAGCATCATCTGAGTCAGTGCAAGATTGTTTTTGATGTCGTGTCTGAAGCGGTTGGTCTCTGTCTGTTTTCTTTTGTACTGACCGATGTATTCGAGCTCTGCGGCAAGATATGCTTCCTGGGATCTGTTTTTCTCGCGCTTTGCGAGGAGGACAGACGGAACGTTGCTGTACCTTGGTGGTGACATAATCGGCGAGTTCGCCGAGGGTGGTATCCTCTATGGTGCAAAGGCTTTG